>DATAGU010000116.1:0-147633 GCA_036263495.1 Polyangia bacterium
GCCCGGTGCTCGACCAGGCTCTCCACCCCACCGAGCGAGGTGGCGCGCTTGAAGAGGCGCAGGTGGGCGGCCACGCGGATGGCCGCCTCCTCACCCCCGCGTACGCGGAGGGACAGCATGGCGCCAAAGCCCCCCCGCATCTGGTGGGCCGCCAGCTCATGCTGCGGGTGGCTCGCGAGCCCCGGATAGAGCACGGCCACGAGCCCCGGGTGGCGCTCGAGCCGCTGGGCCAGGTAGAGCGCCGTCTCGCTGGCCGCGCGCACCCGCAGGAAGAGCGTGCGCAGCCCGCGCACGACCAGCCAGGCCTCGAACGGTCCGAGGATGCCACCGAGGTTCGAACGGAGATACACCATGCGCTCCCACAGCTCGTCCGTGCGCGCGCAGGTGAGCGTGCCGGCCATGACGTCGCTGTGGCCGCCGAAGTACTTGGTGGCCGAGTGCATGACCAGATCCGCGCCCAGCTCGAGGGGCCGGGTAAAGACCGGGGTGGCGACCGTGCTGTCCACGGCCAGGTAGGCGCCC
Source organism: Polyangia bacterium (assembly GCA_036263495.1). Classification (GTDB taxonomy): domain Bacteria; phylum Myxococcota_A; class Polyangia; order Palsa-1104; family SHYY01; genus DATAGU01. The sequence goes on from DATAGU010000116.1 coordinate 523, forward strand.
GCCTCATGGGCCAGCTTGGCGGCGCCGGCGATGTCGGTGACCTCCCAGGTGGGGTTGGCCGGGGTCTCGAGCCACACGAGGCGCGTCTTCCCCGGCCGGAGCGCGGCCTGGAGCGCGCCGAGATCGCCCGGCGGCACGAGGTCGAGGAGCATGCCGCCCGACCGGGCGTGATCCACGAGCCAGTTGCGCAGCCCCCAGTACATGACCCGGGGCGCGATCACGTGGTCCCCGGGTCGCAGCGCCAGGAACGCCGTGGTGGCGGCCGCCATGCCCGAGGCAAAGCACAGGCTGGCCTGCCCCTGCTCGAGCTCCGTGACCAGGGCCTCCAGCTCGCGATAGCCGGGGTTGTCGGCGCGGCTGTAGGCGATGCCGAAGCGGTAGCTGTTGTCCGGCTCGCGCAGGTACGTGGTGCTCGGCTGGATCGCCGGGACCACACCGCCCGTGGCCGGATCGCTGTATCCGAGGACCTGTGCGGCCAGGGTCTCGGGCTGGTAGTCCGTGCGGCGCATGCCGGTCATGATACGCCTGCAAGAGGGGGACGGATCATCGCCGTATTGGTGACCGATGCCTGATGACGGAGACCCGCAGTGGGTCTATACACCGTGGTCATGGAGATACGGCCATCGAACGGAGCAGGCGGCACCGCCCCCGGAGCGGGCGCCAGCACAGCCACCGCCACGGTCCCCGCCAACGTCTACGCCGAGCGGCGGGAGGAGCTGATGCGACGGCTCGGCCCCAACGCCGTGGCCATCGTCCACGGCAGCCGTGAGCAGCGCCGCAACAGCGACGTCGACTATCGCTACCGCCAGCCCTCGGACCTCCTCTACCTCACCGGCTTCGAGGAGCCCGAGGCCGTGGCCGTCCTCACCCCGGGACGCAAGGAGCGCTTCACCCTCTTCGTCCGCCCCCGCGACAAGGAGCGCGAAGTCTGGACCGGACGTCGCCTCGGCGTCGAAGGCGCCGTGGCGCGGCTCGGCGCCGACGCCGCCCACCCCATCGCCGAGCTGAGCTCCAAGCTCTTCGACCTCGCCGACGGCGCGACCGAGCTGCACTACCTCTTTGGCGACGACAAGGAGCTCGAGCAGCTCATCATGAGCACGCTCTCCACCCTGCGCGCCCACGAGCGCAGAGGCAAGCGCGCCCCCCGGCGCACCGTGGACCTCCGCACCACCCTCCACGAGATGCGCCTCCTCAAGGACCCCCACGCCCTCGCCCAGCTGCGCCGCGCCGTCGACATCACCACCGAGGCCCACGTCACCGCCATGAAGACCGTGCGCCCCGGCATGTACGAGTACGAGATCGAGGCGCTCGTCGACTACACCTTCCGCCGCCTGGGCGGCGCCGGACCGGGCTACGGCACCATCGTCGGCGGGGGCGAGAACGCCACCATCCTGCACTACACCGAGAACACCGCCCGGCTCACCGAGGGCACGCTCCTCCTCATCGACGCCGGCGGCGAGTTCGGCGGCTTCACCGCCGACGTCACCCGCACCTACCCGGTGAGCGGACGCTTCTCGCCCGTGCAGCGACGCTTCTACGAGGTCGTGCTGCGGGCCGAGAAGGAGTGCGTGGCCCTCGTGCGCCCCGGGGCGACCATCGAGGACGTCCACGACCACGCCGTGAAGGTGCTGACCGCCGGCATGGTGGAGCTCGGCCTCCTCCAGGGCAGCGTGAGCGAGCTCATCGAGAAAGAGACCTACAAGCGCTACTACCTGCACCGCACCTCGCACTGGCTCGGCATGGACGTCCACGACGTCGGGACCTACTACGCCGAGGGCGGGCCCGACGGCTCGCGGGCATTCGTCCCGGGCATGGTGCTCACCGTCGAGCCCGGCCTCTACGTGGCGGCCGACGACACCGAGGCCCCGGCCGAGCTGCGCGGCCTCGGGGTGCGCATCGAAGACGACGTGCTCGTCACCGCCGACGGACACGAGGTGCTCACGCGCCACATCCCCAAGGACGTAGACGACATCGAGGCGCTCATGGCGCGCGGCCGGGCCAACGCCCCGCGCTGAAGCGCCACCATCATGTACCACCACCACCACAGCGAGATGAGGAGGGGACATCCATGAGCAGAGAACGAGTCACCGGCATCGGCGGCATCTTCTTCAAGGCCAAGGACGCGGACAAGCTCCGCGCCTGGTACAAGGAGCACCTCGGCGTCCCCGTGGAGGAGTACGGCGGCGCCATGTTCCCGTGGCGGGACAAGGACCGGCCGGACGAAGAGGGCATGACGATCTGGAGCATCGCCAGCCAGGACACCCGCTACTACGAGCCGAGCCAGTCCTCGTTCATGATCAACTACCGGGTCCGCGACCTCAAGGCCCTGCTGGCGCAGCTCCGGGCCGAGGGTGTCGAGCCCGTGGGCGACATGGAGGAGAGCGAGTACGGCCGCTTCGCATGGCTGCTGGACCCCGAAGGCAACAAGGTCGAGCTCTGGGAGCCCCCGCAGAAGAAGTAGTCACCCCTCCGCGCTAGCTCCTTTTGACCCCATCGCCCACCTCCTCCTTCTGAAACAGGGCAAGCAGGCCCTGGCTGAGGAACCATCGGGTGACGGTATTAAAGAACCCAAGTTGCCTGCAGGAACTTGGGTTCTTTAATACCGTCACCCATCTGCGCTACCGGGAGGCTCACCCTCCCCTCGGGGGAATGACGGGAACTATGCCGGCGTGTCGTCCGAGGGGGACTCCTCGGCGGCCGGTGCCTTGGCGGCACGCTTACGCGCCGCCGGACGCGGCTCGGACTGCTCGCTCTTGCGACGGCGCGCCAGCCCCTCGGAGATGACCTCGCCACGCGCCGCGATCAGGCGGACCGTATAGTCATACGTGCGCAGGAGCTGCGGCTGGCGGCGGGCCCGGTGCATGATCTCGTCGTGCGCCTCGGCGAGGAGGACGAGGCCATCCGACTTGGCGATCGTCAGCAGCTCCTTGGTGTAGCCGAGGAGCGCCACGAGGGCCGTGTGTGTCGCCCGCGCGGCCTCGATCCGCTCGGCCAGGTGCTCGGCCGTGGTCGACTTGGCCACGAGGTCGCCCAGATCCGTGCGGATCTCGCCGCCGCGGGCAGCGTACTGCTGGAGCGCCTGCACCACGCTGGACACCTCCTCCTCCGAGACCCGCCGCAGTCGGCGGCGCTCCCGCACGGGAGCCGGTTGATACCCCGGGGCGACCTCGGCGACTCCGGACGCCGGGGGAACAGGGAGCGTGCGGTTGATGGCGATCGCGTCGTTGCGCGCCGCCAGCCCCCCTTCGACCTCCGCTCCCTCGGCGGCCCAGAGGGGATCGTCTTCTTGGTCCATCGCCGTCTCCTTTCGCGCCATCCGCGCATACGAGCAGGTGGAACAGGACTCAATGTTCGATAAAAAAAGCGAACGTCAATGCACGACAGAGAAAACCACAATCGCGCAACAATTCGACTTCGGCGTGTAAGGTTCGTAAGAGCAGATACAGGAGAGGACGACTCTGTTCCTGTGAAGGATCGTCCCGTTCGGGAAGTGGAAGGGACCCTACGATCGAACCGAGGTGAGTCCTCTCCAGAGGCGGGTCGACCTCAAGATGTTTGAGGTGGACCTCAAGATGTTTGAGGTGGACCTCAAGATATTTGAGGTGGACCTCAAGATGTTTGAGGTGGACCTCAAGATGTTTGAGGTGGACCTCAAGATGTTTGAGGTGAACCTCAAGATGTTTGAGGTGAACCTCAAGATGTTTGAGGTGGACCTCAAGATGTTTGAGGCCGACCCGTCATGACGAGAGGTCTACTTCATCCGCAGATGGGGAGCAGGCACCGATTCCCAACGATCCACTGCTGTCTTGCCCCAGCCCTTCTTGCATGCGCATGCTCCAGGGCCAGATCCTTTGCTCAGCGTACGACTCCCGAAGCTACGATGAGCTCCTGCCGATGTTTCGCAAGCTTTACGGGGAACTGGGCTGGGAGTGGGCCGTGCGGCCCTATGGGAAGGAGTCACCCCTCTGCGCTAGCGCAGCTGGAGCGTGCGCTCCTGCTCGAAGGGGAGCGTCTGGTGCAGGGACGTGACCTCCAGTCCCCCGCTCACCTTGAGGTTGGCCCGGCCCGAGCGGATCACCTGCGCCAGGGCCGCGCCCGTCCCGAGGAAGTTGATGCGCACCGGCAGCTCGATGGCGCCCGTCGCCTCGGGGGCCAGGCTCGGCGCCGGCACCCCGCCGGTGGCGATCTCCGTACCCTCGACCAGCACCCGATAGCTCATGTTGCCAAGCGGGATCGCGAAGCGGTTCTTGTTCGTGAGGCCGAGGCGCACCTTCATCGTGACCCCCGAGAACCCGAGGTCGCCGATGGAGGCGCCGGCCAGGGACACCTCGGGCAGCCGCGGCACCGGGAAGGTGCCGTTATGCTCGAGCGGGACGTTGACGACGCCGACTGGGCTGTTGAAGCCCATCGTGGCCTTGACCCCGTAGCCCACCTCCTCCTTCTGGAACAGGGCGAGCAGGCCCTGGCCGAGCTCCGTGAAGCGGAACTCCACCGGGAAGCTCACCATCCCCTTGCCTTGCGCCGGCACGCTGAACCCCTGGTTCGCCTTGCCCGACACCAGGGGGTGCTGATCCAGGCTGAGCTGGTAGTCGAAGCCCCCGAGCGAGAGCTGGAAGGCGTTCGGGTTGTCGACCTCGCACACCACGTTGGCGGCGATCCCGCCGAGCGAGATGCCGGTGATCTCCACGTTCTTCACGGTCAGCTGGGGACGCGAGAGGACGCTGCTCGCCACCTGCTGGAGAGTGGCGCAGCTCGCGGCGAGCAGGGTGACGAGGGCTAGGGCAGATATACGTCTCACGATGTCTCTCCTTCTTGAGAAGTCCGGATCACGGGGGCCGCGGCGAACAGATCGCTCCTGCGCGTCGGCCCTCGCGGCCGATTGAAGCACAAGGCACGCCGTGAGTGATGAGGAGTCGAGAAGGAGGATCGAGCCCTCGACCCTCTTCCCTTTCCTTGGCGCTCAGCGCAGATCCCCGTGGGGCGTGAGCGTCGAGCCGAGCCCACGCCCCGCCGCCCGCCGCTCGTTCTTCACCACCTTGCCGTCCTTCATCACGAAGAGCACCCGCTCCACCTGATGGATGTCGGCGAGCGGATCGCCCGGCACGGCGATGATGTCCGCCAGCTTGCCCACCTCCAGCGTGCCGAGGGTGTCGGCGCGGCCGAGGAGCTCTGCGTTGGCCGAGGTGGCGGCGCGCAGGGCGGCCGCCGGCGACATGCCGAGGTCGACGAGGAGGCCGAGCTCGCGCGGGTTCTCGCCGTGAGGCGAGACCGCACAATCGGTGCCCACGCCGATGCGCACGCCTGCGGCCAGGGCATTGCGCACCATCTGCGCGTGGACCGCCGCGGCGGCGAACGCCTTGCCGGCCATGGCCGAGGGATACCGCCCGGCCTTGGCCATGCGCGTCACCTGCTCGAGCGCGAGCCGCGTGGGCACGAGGTAGACGCCCTTGGCCTTCATCTCGCGCAACGTGTCCGGCCGGAGGAACGAGCCGTGTTCGATGGAATCCACGCCGGCCCGGATGGCCATCTTGGCGGCCGCGTCGCCGTGGCAGTGCGCCGCCACCTTGCGGCCCCAGCGGTGCGCCTCGTCGACGATGGCGTCCATCTCGGCCTGGGTGAGCTGGGGCGCCTCCACGGGATCGGAGAGCGAGAGCACGCCGCCCGAGGCCATGAACTTGATGACGTCGGCGCCGTACTTCTGCTGCCAGCGCACGGCGGCGCGGCACTCCTCGGGGCTGTTGCAGATGCCGTCCTCGGGGCCGGGGCGGCGGCCGACGCGCTCGAGCGGCAGCGGGAGGCCGTCGGCGTGGCCGCCGGTCGAGCCGATGGCGTTGCGCGCAGCGAAGACGCGTGGGCCGAGCACGAGGCCGGCGTTGATGGCGTCGCGCAGGCCGGTGTCGAGGTCGTCGCCAGCGGCGAGGTCGCGCACGGTGGTGAAGCCGACCTCCAGGGTCTTCTTGGCGTAGGCCGCGGCCCGGTGCGCGTCCTCGGCCGGCAGCCGCATGGTGCGCTCGACGATGTCGCGGCTATAGCGATCGGTGTGCTCGAAGGTGAGGTGGGTATGGGCGTCGATGAGGCCGGGGAGGAGCGTGGCGTCGCCGAGGTCGATGACCTCGACGGGGTCTCCGGCGCGGCTCTGCGCGGCCACGTCCTTGCCGATGGCGACGATCTTGGTGCCCTCGACCAGCACATCGATGCCGGTCAGGCTGCGCTCCGATCGGCCGTCGAATAGGCGCGCGGCCTTGAGGAGGACGCGGCGCGGTGGGGCCGGCGGCGGTGGGCCGTGGCGCACCACCTGGCCGCCCTTCATCACGAAGAGGACGCGCTCGGTCTGGTGGATGTCGGCCAGGGGATCGCCGGGCACGGCCACGAGGTCGGCGAGCTTACCGGGCTCGATGGCGCCGAGCTTGTCGCCCTGGCCGAGGAGCTCGGCGGCCACCACGGTGGCGGAGCGCAGCGCCGCGGCGGGGGTCATGCCGAACTCCACCATGCGGCCGAGCTGCTCGGCGTTCTGTCCGTGCGGGTTGACGCCGGCGTCGGTGCCAAAGGCGATGCGCACGCCGGCGGCGAGGGCGGCGCGGAAGAGGAGCGGCCGAGTGGCGTTGGCGGCGCGCGCCTTGGCGGCGATGGGCGGCGGCATCTGGGCCAGCCGCTCCTCGGAGTAGCTGCGCAGGGGGCAGGGGACGAGATAGATGCCCTTGGCCTTCATCATGTGCAGGGTGTCGGGCTTTAAGAAGGTGCCGTGCTCGATGGAGTCGACGCCGGCCTGGATGGCCATGCGCGCGGCGGTGTCGCCGTGGCAGTGCGCCGCTACCTTGCGGCCCCAGCGGTGCGCCTCTTCGACGATGGCGTTCATCTCCTCCTGCGACAGCTCGGGGGCGTCGATGGGGTCGGTGAGCGAGAGCACGCCGCCCGAGGGCATGAACTTGATGACGTCGGCGCCATACTTGATCTGCCAGCGCACGGCGGCACGGCAGGCGTCGACGCCGTCGCACACGCCGTCGATGACCTCGGACGGCTTCACGCGGTCGGGCGGATAGAGGTCAGGGTCGGCGTGGCCGCCGCGGCCGCCCACGGCGTGCGCGGCGACGTACATGCGGGGGCCGGGGACGAGGCCGGCCTGGATGGCGTTGCGCAGGCCGACGTCGACCCAGCCGCCGGCGCCGAGGTTGCGCACGGTGGTGAAGCCGGCTTCGAGGGTGCGCCGGGCGTAGCTGGCCGCGTAGTGGGCCTGGGCCGCGGGGGGGCGCAGGAGTTCGTCGACGGCATCCTTGTGCCAGTCGCCGGAGGCCTGGGCGGTGAGGTGGGTGTGGACGTCGATGAGGCCGGGCAGGAGGGTGGCATCGCCGAGGTCAATGACCTCGGTGCCGGCGGGAACGGCGAGGTTCGGGCCCACGGCGGCGATGGTCTCGCCTTCGATGAGGACCTGGGCGCCGGGGAGGTTGCGCTCGGCGCGAGCGTCGAACACGCGCGCGGCCTTGACGAGGAGGCGTCGCGGCGGCGCGGCGGTCGCCGGGACGGTGAGGAGGAGCAGCAGCGCAGGCAGGCAGCGGTGGAGGCCGAGGGCAGGCATGGTGACTCCGAGGGCGAGGTCCCGGATCAGCAGTACTGCAAGCGGGGCGAGTTCGGCCAGTCCTCTATGCGCGGCTCACCGCCGGGGCATTGCGCGGTGCGCCGCGGCCCTACCTTGAAACTCGCAACAGGCGACGGGCGCGGTGTCACGGCCGCGGGCAGGTGGAAAGGAAGGAGGTCGAACGCGTATGGCCGATACGGTGGGCACTTACATCCTCAAGCGCCTCTGCGACTGGGGCGTCACTCGTGTCTATGGCTACCCGGGCGACGGCATCAACGGCATCATGGGCGGCTTTCACCACGTCGAGAACCTGGAGTTCATCCAGGTGCGCCACGAGGAGATGGCGGCCTTCATGGCCTGCGCCCATGCCAAGTTCACGGGGCAGGTGGGGATCTGCCTCGCGACCTCGGGGCCGGGGGCGATTCATCTCCTCAATGGCCTCTACGACGCCAAGATGGACCATCAGCCGGTGGTGGCGATCGTGGGCCAGCAGGCCCGCGCGGCGCTCGGCGGCGACTATCAGCAGGAGGTGGACCTCCTCTCCTTGTTCAAGGACGTGGCCCACGAGTACGTGCACATGGCGTCGAGCCCGGTGCAGGTCCGCCAGCTCATCGACCGCGCGATCCGTATCGCCCGCGCCGAGCGCACGGTGACGTGCGTCATCATCCCCAAGGACGTGCAGGAGATGGAGGCGGTGGATCGGCCGCCGCACGAGCACGGCACGGTCCACACGGGCGTCGGCTTCAGCTCGCCGCGCGTGGTGCCGAAGGAGGATGACCTGCGCGCCGCGGCGGCGGTGCTCAACCAGGGCAAGCGCGTGGCCATGCTCATCGGCGCGGGGGCGCTCGGCGCCGCGGAGGAGGTGATCCGCGTGGCCGACCTCCTCGGCGCGGGGGTGGCCAAGGCGCTCCTCGGCAAGGCGGCGATCCCGGATGACCTGCCGTTCTGCACCGGGTCCATCGGCCTCCTCGGCACCAAGCCGAGCTGGGACATGATGGCCAACTGCGACACGCTGCTCATGGTGGGCTCGAGCTTTCCGTACTCGGAGTTCCTGCCGGCCGAGGGGCAGGCGCGTGGAGTGCAGATCGACATCGCCGGTCGCATGCTGAGCCTGCGCTATCCGATGGAGGTGAACCTCGTGGGTGACAGCGCTGAGACGCTGCGCGCGCTCGTGCCTTATCTCGAGCGCAAGCGCGATCGCACGTGGCGGGAGTGGATCGAGGCGGCCATGACGCGCTGGTGGAAGGTGCTCGAGGGGCGGGCGATGAACCACGGCAAGCCGATCAATCCGCAGCGGGTGTTCTGGGAGCTGTCGCCGCGGCTGCCCGACGACTGCATCATCACGTCGGACTCGGGCTCGGCGGCCAACTGGTTCGCCCGCGACCTCAAGATCCGTCATGGGATGATGGCCTCGCTGTCGGGCACGCTGGCGACGATGGGCTGCGGCGTGCCGTACGCCATTGGCGCCAAGTTCGCCTTCCCGGAGCGGCCGGTGATCGCCCTGGTGGGCGACGGGGCGATGCAGATGAACGGGATGAACGAGCTCATCACCATCGCCAAGTACTGGCAGGAGTGGAAGGACCCGCGGCTCGTCATCCTGGTGCTCAACAACCAGGACCTCAACCAGGTGACCTGGGAGATGCGCGCCATGTCGGGCGACCCCAAGCTCGAGGCGTCGCAGGTGCTGCCGAACGTGGGCTATGCGGAGTTCGCGGAGTCGCTCGGGCTCAAGGCCATCCGTATGACGCGCGAGGAGCGGGTGGCGCCGCTGTGGGACGAGGCGCTGCGGTCGAACCGGCCGGTGCTGGTGGAGGCGCTCGTCGACCCCGAGGTGCCGCCCTTGCCGCCGCACATCACGATCAAGCAGGCCAAGGCGTTCATGTCGGCGCTGCTCAAGCGCGACCCGGACTCGCTGCGCATGATCCAGCAGTCGATGAAGGATCTGGCCGAGTCGTTCTTTCCCGGGAAGTGACGATGGGGGCGCCGAGGCGCCAGGGGTCAGGGGGAGTCGGGTGATGGGCACGCCGCGCCTGGGAACGAGCCGCATTCCGATCGAGCGGGTGGCGGTGTCGGCCTTCACGGTCCCGACCGACGCCCCGGAGGCGGACGGCACGCTGCACTGGGACAAGACAACGATGGTGGTGGTGGAGGTGAGCGCCGGAGGCCACAAGGGGCTCGGCTACACCTACGCCGACACGGCCACGGCGCGGCTCGTCCACGACAAGCTGGCCGAGGTGGTGAAGGGGTACGACGCGCTGGCCGTGCCGGCGGTTCATGCTGCCATGGTGCGAGAGGTGCGCAACCTCGGCCGGCCGGGGATCGCGTCGATGGCCATCTCGGCGGTGGATGTGGCGCTGTGGGATCTCAAGGCGCGGCTCTTCGAGGTGCCGCTCGTGACGCTGCTCGGCGGCGCGCGTGACGCGGTGCCGATCTACGGCAGCGGCGGGTTCACGTCGTACTCGATCGAGCGGCTCTGCGAGCAGCTCGGCGGCTGGGTGGCGGCGGGGATCGGCGCGGTGAAGATGAAGGTGGGCGAGCATCCAGAAGCGGATCTCGAACGGGTGCGGGCGGCGCGGCGGGCGATCGGGGGCGAGGCGACGCTGATGGTGGACGCCAATGGCGCCTACGGGCGCAAGGAGGCGCTCGCCATGGCCGAGCGCTTCGCCGAGGTGGACGTGCGCTGGTTCGAGGAGCCGGTGAGCTCGGATGATCTGGAGGGGCTGCGCCTGCTGCACGATCGTGCGCCGGCGGGGATGGTGATCGCCGCGGGCGAGTATGGCTATGACCTGCCGTACTTCGTGCGCATGCTCGAGGCCGGGGCGGTGGACGTGCTGCAGGTGGACATCACGCGCTGTGGCGGGGTGACGGTCTTTCTGCAGGCGGGGGCGCTCACGGCCGCGCGTTCGCTGGACCTCTCGGGGCACACGGCGCCGGCGCTGCACGTCCACGCCGCCTGCGCGGTGCCGCGGCTGCGCCACCTCGAGTATTTCCACGATCACGTGCGCATCGAGAACCTGCTGCTCGACGGCACGCCCCAGCCCCGAAGCGGCGTGCTGCGGCCGGACGTGAGCCGGCCCGGGCTCGGGCTCGAGCTGCGGCGCGCGGACGCGGCGCGGTACGCGGTGTGAACCGCCGGGAATTTGGAAGGGGAAGAGGAAGGAGAGGCGATGGACTGGGAGCTGGAGAACTCGAGGCGGACCAAGGGCCTACAGCTGGAGCCGGGCTCCCCTGCGACGCGGCGGCTGCCGCTCGTGCCGCGGGAGAAGGAGGCGCAGGCGCGGGCGGCGCGGGCGGCCGAGCTCGACGCGCAGGCGCTCGCGGCGGCGCTCGACGCTCGGGTCCGCGGCGAGGTGCGGTTCGACAACGGGGGGCGCGCGCTCTACGCCACCGACGGTTCGAACTACCGGCAGGTGCCCATCGGCGTGGTGATCCCGCGCGACGTGGAGGACGTGATCGCGACGGTCGCCGTGTGCCGCGAGTTCGGGGCGCCGGTGCTGCCGCGCGGCGGCGGCACGAGCCTGGCCGGCCAGTGCTGCAACGTGGCGGTGGTACTCGATTGTTCGAAGTATCTCCGCGGGGTGTTGGAGCTCGATCCGGGGCGGCGCATCGCCCGCGTGGAGCCGGGCTGCGTGCTCGACGAGCTCCGCGCCCGGGCCGAGGAGCATCACCTCACGTTCGGGCCGGATCCGTCGACGCACAAGTACTGCACGCTCGGCGGCATGCTGGGCAACAACTCGTGCGGCATCCACGCCTACATGGCCGGGCGGACGGCGGACAACACGCACGAGCTGGAGGTGCTCACGTATGACGGGCTGCGCCTGCGCGTGGGGCCGACGAGCGAGGAGGAGCTCCGCCAGATCATCGCCGCGGGCGGGCGGCGCGGCGAGATCTACGCCGGGCTGCGGTCGATCCGCGATCGCTACGCCGACCTCATCCGCCGTCGCTACCCCCGGATCCCCCGGCGGGTGTCGGGCTACAACCTGGATGAGCTCCTGCCGGAGAACGGGTTCCACGTGGCGCGCGCGCTCGTCGGCACCGAGGGCACGTGCGTGACCATCCTCGAGGCCACGCTGCGCCTCGTGCCGAGTCCGCCGGTGCGCGTGCTCGTGGTGCTCGGCTATCGCGACGTCTACGAGGCGGGGGATCACGTCCCGGACATCCGGGCGTTCGATTTCGTGGTGGGGCTCGAGGGGCTCGATCGTCACCTCATCGAGGGGATGAAGAAGAAGGGGCTGCACCCGGAGGACACGGAGCTCCTGCCCGAGGGCGATGGCTGGTTGATGGTGGAGATCGGCGCGCAGACCCGGGAGGAGGGGGACGCGCGTGCGAAGCAGCTCATGGACGCGCTCAAGAAGGCGCCGCGTCCGCCGTCGATGAAGCTGTTCGACAAGAAGGAGGAGGAGCAGAAGGTCTGGGAGATCCGCGAGTCGGGCCTCGGCGCGACGGCGCGCGTCCCGGGCCATCCGGACGCCTGGCCGGGCTGGGAGGACTCGGCGGTGCCGCCCGAGCGGGTGGGCGAGTACCTGCGCGCGCTGCGCGACCTCTACAACAAGTACCGTTATGAGGCGGCGCTGTATGGCCACTTCGGCCAGGGGTGCATCCATTGCCGGGTGAGCTTCCGGCTCAAGACCGAGGACGGGGTGCGGGAGTTCCGCTCGTTCATGGAGGAGGCCGCGGACCTGGTGCTGCGCATGGGGGGCTCCTTGTCGGGCGAGCACGGAGACGGGCAGGCGCGGGCCGAGCTGCTCGACAAGATGTACGGGCCCGAGCTGGTCCAGGCATTCCGCGAGTTCAAGGCGGTGTGGGACCCGCAGGGCAAGATGAACCCGGGCAAGGTGGTCGATCCGTACCGCCTGGATCAGAACCTGCGCCTCGGCCCCGACTATCACCCGCCGGAGGTGGCGACGTACTTCCGCTACCCCGACGACCATGGGAGCTTCGCCAACGCGACCGAGCGCTGCGTGGGGGTGGGCAAGTGCCGGCGCACGGACGGCGGCACCATGTGCCCGAGCTACATGGTGACGAAGGAGGAGATGCACACGACGCGCGGGCGGGCGCGGCTGCTCTTCGAGATGCTGGAGGGGCGCCCGCTCGAAGAGGGGTGGCGCTCGGAGGAGGTGCGGAGCGCGCTCGACCTGTGTCTGGCGTGCAAGGGCTGCAAGGGCGACTGCCCGGTGAACGTGGACATGGCGACGTACAAGGCGGAGTTCTTCGCCCACTATTACAAGGGGCGGCTGCGCCCGCGGGCGGCCTACACGATGGGGCTCATCTACAAGTGGGCGCGTCTCGCGGCGCTCCTGCCGCGCGTGGCCAACTTCGTGGCCGAGGCGCCGCTCCTGCGCGACCTGGCCAAGTGGTTAGGAGGCATTCATCCGGCGCGCGAGCTGCCGGCGTTTGCGCCCGAGCCGTTCACGCGCTGGTTCGCGCGTCACCAGACGCCGGCGCACCTCGTGGAGGCGCCGCCCGTGCTCCTGTGGCCGGACACCTTCAACAACTACTTCCACCCGGAGACGGCGCGGGCGGCGGTACGCGTGCTGGAGGCGGCGGGGTATCGGGTGGTGGTGCCGCAGAGGCCGCTGTGCTGCGGCCGGCCGCTCTATGACTTCGGCATGCTCGACCGCGCGCAGAGGCAGCTGGCCGAGATCCTGGAGGCGCTGCGGCCGGCGATCGCGCAGGGGGTGCCGGTGGTGGGCCTCGAGCCGAGCTGCGTGGCCGTGTTCCGCGACGAGCTGCGCGGGCTGTTCCCCGAGGACCTCGACGCGCAGCGGCTCACGAAGCAGACGTTCATGCTGTCGGAGTTCCTGGTGAAGAAGGCCGACTTCCAGCCGCCCCGGCTCGGGCGCAAGGCGGTCGTGCACGGCCACTGCCACCACAAATCGGTGCTCGGCTTCGGCGCCGAGAAGGAGCTCTTCGAACGGCTCGGCCTCGAGGCGGACGTGCTCGAGGCGGGCTGCTGCGGCATGGCCGGGAGCTTCGGCTTCGAGCGTGAGGACGAGAAGTATCGGGTCTCGATCGAGTGCGGCGAGCGCGCGCTCCTGCCGGCGGTGCGCAAGGCGGCGGACGAGGCGCTCATCATCGCCGACGGGTTCAGTTGCCGCGAACAGATCGCGCAGCAGAGCCAGCGACGCGCGCTGCACGTGGCCGAGGTCCTGGCGATGGCGCTGACCAAGGGAGAAGAGGCGCCGGCGCGGCGGTTCCCGGAGCGGGGGATCGTGCGGGAGTACCGGTTCTCACCGGGGCAGTTGGCGGTGATGGCGTTGGCCGGCGTCGGCGTGGCGATGGGCCTGCGCTGGCTCCTGGGGCGAAGGGGCGGATCCTGGAAGCTGTGACGTGTCGCCCGCCGGGGAGAGGACCTTGGAGAGCGTAAAGGCCGCCAGGAAGCCGACCACGGCCAGGAACCCGGCGAGGTTGTGCGCCTCGGCGAACGCCTCGGGGATCATGGTGTCGGCGAGCATCGCCAGGATGGCGCCGGCGGCGACGGCGGTGGTGGCGGCGATGATCGCCGGGGAGAAGTACCGGAAGATGGAGTAGCCGGCCAGCGAAGAGAGTCCCGAGATGAGCGCGATGCCTCCCCAGACGCCGAAGATATAGAACGGCGAGCGGTGGGCCTTCTTCATGCCGGCCGAGCTCGACAGGCCCTCGGGCACGTTGGACAAGAAGATGGCGGCGACCGCGACCAGGGACACGGTGCCGCCGGCGAGCATGCTCACGCCGATGACGATCGACTCCGGCACGCCGTCGAGCAGCGCGCCGATGGCGATGGCCAGGCCGCTGCCGGCGATGTCGGCCTCGGAGGGCTGCTGGTCGCCGGAGCGCTTGCGGTGCTTGGCGCCGCGCTTGCCGAGCTGCCAGTTCGCCAGGGTGTAGACGAGGGCGCCGAGGAGGAACCCGACCGCGCAGGCGGTGAAGCCGCCGCGCCGGTAGGCCTCGTCGATGAGGTCGAAGGAGAGGGCCGAGATGAGCACGCCACCGCCGAACGCCATCACGGCGGCGGTGACTCGTTGCGGTACGGGGGCGAGGTACCCGGTGGCGGCGCCGATGAGGAGCGCGGAGCCGGCGAGGAGGCCCCACAGCCCGGCCTGGAGCCATAGGGGAATCATCTTCCCCGATGATGCAGGCGCCGTACCCGGGGCGACGGGAGCGGAGGCTACTCGGCGAGGGCGGCGTCGATGGCCTGGCGGAGCTCGAGGCTGGTGGGCTCGATGCGGCTCGCGAAGGCCTGCTTGACGGTGCCGTCCTTGCCCACGAGGTACTTGTGGAAGTTCCACTTGGGTTCGCCGTGCTGGGCGGCGAGGAAGTGGTAGACGGGCGACTGGCCGGGGCCGTTCGTGTGGACCTTCTCGAACAGGGGGAAGCTCACGCCATAGCGGGTGCTGCAGAAGCTGGCGATCTCCTTGGAGCCGCCGGGCTCCTGGGCGCCAAAGTCATTGGAGGGGAAGCCGAGCACCACCAGGCCGCGCGCCTTGTACTCGTCGAAGAGGCGTTGCAGGCCGGCGTACTGGGGGGTGTAGCCGCACTCGGAGGCGGTGTTGACGACGAGGGCAACTCGGCCGCGGTAGGCCGACAGGGGCTGCGATTGCCCGGCGAGGGTGTTGACGGTGAAGTCATAGAGCGACGTCGACATGGGGACTCCTGGTGGACGGATGTGGGCGCAGCATAGCCCACCTGGCACTTGGGGGAGGCCCTTCTTGTGTGCTCTTCGGGGCGTGGGGGTCCGGCCCCTTGGTCCCCTTGGTGAGCGAGGATGCTCCGGTGTGCGCGGCCCAAAGCAAGTGACCGGGAGACAAGGACATCCGATGTAGCTGCAATGATACAATTGGTGATAGGCCCTACTTCTTTAACCCTGATTGACAATCACAACCCGTTTCTTCATACAGGAGCGAGCTTTCGGCACGAGGAGGTGCTGGATGTCCTTATCCTTATCTGTAGGTAGGTATCGGTACGTTCGATCGCTCTTGTTGCTCGCTTCGGTGGTGGGGTTGGGGGGGACGGCCGGCTGTAACACGGCCGTCACACAATGTGAGGACAATCAACAGTACTTTCAGCGTGAGGTGTGGGGGCAGGTGGCGAGCCGGATCTGCATCAAATGCCACTCCCCGGATGGTATCGCCGCACAACAGAACTCCCAGTTCTTGCTCCTGCCTCCTTCCTACCCCGGCTTCATCGAGGCCAATTACAGCAACATGAGCGACATCGCCCGCTACGACTATGGCGGGATGCCGGTGATCGTGCTCAAGCCGCTCGGCCAGCTGAACCACGGCGGCGGCAAGGTGATCCAGGAGAACTCCAGGGAGCACCGGATCCTCGCCGACTGGGTGGCGCGGGTGGCGCGGCCGGTGAGCTGCAGGGACAGCGCGGACCCCGATCCGTTCGACGGGAACATCACGATGCTCTCGCCGGTGGACACGCTGCGCAAGGCATCGCTCGATCTCGTGGGGCGGCTGCCCACCGAGGCGGAGCTCACGCGCGTGCGCAGCGGCGGCGAGCCCGAGCTGCGGGCGGTGCTCGAGGAGATGACACAGGACGAGGCGTTCTACTCGCGGGTCGGCGAGATCTGGAACGACGTCCTCCTCACCAACCGGTACCTGTCGGGCGCGCTCGGCCTGCTCAATGACTCGGATTACCCGGGGAAGTATTGGTACAACCCAGACAAGCTCGACAGTAGCCTGCTGACGCCCGAGCAGAAGCAGCAGCAGCGGTACTCCGAGATCGGCATCGGCAGCGAGCCGATCGAGCTCATCAAGCACGTGGTGCGCGAGAACCGGCCCTTCTCGGAGATCCTGACCGCCGACTACACGATGGTGAATCCGTACTCGGCGCGGGTCTACAGCCTCGACCCGGCCACGCTCGGGTTCAGCGACGTCTACTCGCCGTATGAGTTCCGCGAGGCGCGGGTGAGCGTGAGCCGCAACGGGGGGCTCCTCCCCGTGCCCCACGCGGGCGTCCTCACGCAGACCGTGTTCCTGCGCCGCTATCCGACGACGACCACCAACCTGAACCGGCACCGCGCGCGCACGGTCTATCGGCTGTTCCTGGCCACGGACATCCTGCGCCTCGCCGAGCGGCCCATCGATCCGTCGTCGGTCTCGTCGAACAACCCGACGCGCGACGATCCGAACTGCAACGTGTGCCACCGCATCGTCGACCCCATCGCGAGCAACTTCCAGCGCTGGGATCAGGACGGGCGGTTCCGTCCCGACCTCACTTGGCCGGCGTCGCTGCCGTCGCCAGGGCTCGGACAGGACGTGCTCGGGAGCGTGGACCAGTATCCCCAGGCGCTGAGCTGGCTCGCCGGTCGCATCGTCGCCGACACCCGCTTCTCCACGGCGGTCGTGCAGACGACCTATCGCGGCCTGCTCGGCCGCGACACGCTCGGATATCCGGCGAGCGACGCGGCGGACTTCGATCAGCAGCTCACGGCCTGGCAGCGGCAGCAGGCGCTCCTGCGCGCGGTGGGCGAGGAGTTCCGCAAGAGCAACTACAACCTGCGCAAGGTGTTCGTGCCGCTCCTCCTGAGCGCGGACTACCGGGCGTCGAGCTCGGCGGCGCTCAAGCCGGCGCAGCTCGAGGGGCTGGGGGCGGGGCGGCTGCTCACGCCCGAGCTCCTCAGCCGGAGGATCGCGGCCACGACCGGCCTGCGCTGGACGCGCTCGGATCAGGCCGAGTGGCTGCTCGCGGACTACAACCTCATCTATGGCGGCATCGACTCCAACGCGGTGACGGAGCGCCTGACCGTGCCGAACGGGGTGATGGCCAACGTGGGCTGGCGCATGGCGACGGAGATGGCCTGCCGGTTGACGGCCTGGGAGTTCACCCGGGCCCAGACGGAGCGGCTGATCCTGCCGATGGTGGACGTGACCGACCGTCCGTTCGATCAGAACAACCAGCCGAACCCGCAGGCGATGGAGAACATCAAGCGGAACCTGCAGTACCTGCACCAGCGGCTGCTCGGCGAGCAGCTCGCGACGGACGATCCGGAGCTCGAGCGGAGCTACCAGCTCTTCCTCGGCAGCTATCAGGACGCGGTGGCGACGCAGTCGACGGCGCTGCCCTTCGATTGCCAGGCCCGGGTGGACCGCCTGACAGGGGCGACGCTGCCGACCGACCGGCAGATCACGTCGGACCGGAACTACACGATCCGGCCCTGGATGGCGGTGGTGAGCTACCTGCTCGCCGACTGGCGTTTCCTCTATGGCAACTGATGGTCAGCCGCATCCACGAAAGGAGCCGCTAGCATGAACCGCAGAGACTTTCTTCGTTGGGCAGGGCTGGCCGGGGTGGCGCTCATGTCGCCGCTGGGGCGGGGCTCGGCTCGAGCCGCGCCTCGTTACGATGGGCCGTACTTCCTCCTCGTTCACGCGAGCGGGGGGTGGGACCCGACGTATCTATGTGACCCCAAGGGCGGGGCGATCAACCGGTTGTATGCCGAGGGCCAGTATGGAACGGCGGGCAATCTGAAGTACGCCCCGATCGATTACAAAGACGCGCAGGGCAACGTCATCTACTCGAACCAGCAGTTCTTTACCAAGTATCAGGACCGACTGCTGGTCATCAACGGCGTGGATACGGCGACGGCCAACCACGACACGGGGACGCGGGTGATGTGGAGCGGGCGGGTGAGCGAGGGGTACCCGACGTTCGCGGCGGTGGTGGCCGCGGCGCGGGTGCCGGGCAACCCGCTCGGTTTCATCAGCAGCGGGGGCTACGAGACCACCGCCGGGCTGGTGCCGCTCACGCGCCTCGGCAACGTGGACGCGGTGCGGCGCGTGGCCTATCCGAACCGGCTCGATCCGAACCGCGCGGACTACACGGTGCACAGCGACGCGATCTGGGCGCGCATCCAGCAGGCGCAGCGCGAGCGGCTCATGCGGAGCGCGGGGATGCAGACGCTGCCGGTGCTCGCGCGCGCCCAGAGCCAGCTCTTCGTGTCACGGGCCGAGGACGATTCGCTCTCCCAGCTGGCGTCGCTCCTGCCGACGCAGTCCCAGGTCAACGCCATCCCCAACCCGCTCTACCGGCAGGCGGTGGTGGCGCTGGCGGGGTTCCAGGCGGGCGTGGCGGTGGCGGCCAACCTGTCGGTGGGCGGGTTCGACACCCACGGCAACCACGACACGACCCACCTCCCGCGGCTCTCGGACCTGCTCATCGGGGTCGATCTCATCATGGACGAGATCGCCAACCGCGGGCTCGACGGCAAGGTGGTGGTGGTGGTGGGCTCGGACTTCGGGCGCACGCCGCGCTACAACGCGCAGAACGGCAAGGATCACTGGAACATCACCAGCATGATGATGATGGGGCCGGGGATCCCGGGCGGGCGCGTGATCGGCGGCACGGACGACGAGTTCCGCGCCCTCAACGTGAACTCGCGGACGCTCGCGCCCGACGTGAACGGGGTGCGCATCGGCTGCGCCGAGGTGCAGCGCGCGCTGCGCAAGCTCGCGGGCATCGACACGAGCGCCCCGGCCGCGAGCTACCCGGTGGGCGGGGCCGACCTGCCGCTCTTCGCCTGACCCGGCCGGCTCGGACGGGTGACGGTATCAAAGAACCCAACTTTCTCCCTGCAGCAGTGGGGAGGAAGTTGGGTTTTTTACTACCGTCACCCCGTTACACGGCGAGGGCGGAGGCGGAGGTCGTGACCGAGGTCACGGCCTGGAGCGTGCGGAACGCGCGCGCGGCCACGCAGGCGCGCAGCGCCTCCCAGCGCGGGTCGCTGCGCAGCGGGCCGAGGAGGGGGCAGTAATCGACCCAGGCGATGTCCGTCAGCTCCGCCGTGGCCGCCTCGGTGACGGCCTGCAGGGCGCCCTCGGGGTCCGCGTCCTCGAGGGCCATCAAGGTCTCGGCCTGGTACTGCCAGATCACGGGTTTCAGGCGGGCGCTGACGATGCCTGCCTGCTCCACCAGGTACCCGCGCCACTCCTCGCGCAGCTTCCCGGTGGCCGCGATCTCGCGGAAGATGAGGATCAGCATCCGCGGGATGCCGTCGCCGGGCACGTCGCCGCCGGTGAGCGCGGGGAAGGCCCGCTCGCGCGCGCGCCACATGGACAGGCGGGCGCGGAACACCTCGCGGATCGTGCGCGCCGACTCGTCGACCGGCTGCTGGAGCAAGGTGTCGACCCGCGCCCACTCCTCGCGCATGGCCAGCGAGCGCGCGAGGTCCCAGCGCGGCTCCATCGTGCTGGGATCGAGCCGCAGCGCGGCCTCCAGGTGGATGATCGCCTCCTCGAGCCGGCCCGCCTCGAGGAGCAGGCGCCCGAGCATCTCCCAGGCCCGTGCCAGCCGCGGCGCGGCCGAGATGGCGCTGCGCAGCGCCCGCACCGCGCCGGCCGGATCGAGCTCGCTGAGGCGCACGCTCGCCAGCGCGACCCAGGACTCGCCGAGGTGGGGCGCCATGGCCACGGCCCGCTCGGCGGCGTGGCGCGCCAGGGCGAGCGCCTCGCTGATCCGGGCCCCGCCGATGAACGCCAGCCGCGCCGAGGCCACCGCGCAGGTGGCCGCGATCATGGGATCGCTCGGCAGCCGCGTGAGCGCCTCCTCGCACAGCGTGACGGCGCGATCCACGGCCGCGCTCGAGTGCCAGCCGTTGCGCAGCTCGAAGCGCGCGCGCAGGTAGAGCTCGATCGCCGCCGGATCCGAGGCCGCCTCGCGGGCCGGCGCGGCCATGTCGGTCGTCAGGGCCTCGGCGATGGTGCGCGCGAAGTCGTCGCTGGCCACGAGCAGGTCGACGGCGGGGCAATCGACGCGCCGCGCCCAGATCTGGAAGCCGTCGGCCACACTGATGAGCCGCGCCGTCAGGCGATAGGCGTCGCGCATCTTGCGAATCGAGCCCTCGACCACCACCTGCACTTCGAGCTCGCGCCCCTTGTCGCGCGGATCCCCGTCCCAGCCCTTGAGGCGCATGACCACGCCGCGCGGCCGCACCTTGAGCCCCCGCGTGAGCGACAGCGTGTCGATGAGATCCTCGGTGAGGCCGTCGGCGATGTAGTCCTCCTCGGGCACGCCGCCGTTGCGGAAGGGCAGCACGGCCACGGTCTTGTCCCCCCGCCCGGTGGAGCTCGTCCGCTCGGGCACGACGGGCAGCGGTGTCCCCTGGCTCAGGGTGTCGGCGGGGCCCTGCATGAGCGTCGTCATGGCGGCGCGGATGCCGGTCAGCCGCGCGAGCACCTCCTCGGTGCGCGCGAAGCGATCCTCGCGGTGGGGGGCCATCAGGCGCATGACGAGGAGCGCCAGCTCCTCGGAGAGGTCGGGGGCGAGCAGCCGGGGATCCGGCGGCGGGCTGGTGAGCCGCGCGTGCACCGCGGCGAACGACTTGTCGTTGGGCCAGGCGAGCTTGCCCGTGAACAGCTCGTAGGCCAGCGCGCCGAGGGCATAGAGATCGGCGCGCGCGTCGATGTCGCGCGTCCCCACGACCTGCTCCGGCGCCATGTACGCCGGCGTCCCCACCGCGTAGACCGCCTGCGCCGGGTTGCAGCCGAGGTTCGCGTGGGCCACGCCGAAGTCGGTGACGACCACGCGCCCCTCGCGGGTGAGCATGACGTTGGCCGGCTTGAGATCGCGGTGGATCACGCCGGCCGCGTGGGCCGCCGCCAGGCCGGCGCAGAGCTGCATGAGGATATCGATGGCCCGATCGAAGAGCAGCGCCTTCTCCCGCCGCAGCACGGCGGACAGCACCTCGCCCTCGATGTACTCCATCGTCAGGAACTTCTGGCCCTGGTGCTCGCCGATGTCGAAGGTGCGGGCGACGTTGGGGTGGGTCACCCGGCGGGCGAGCCGCACCTCCTGACGGAAACGCTCGAGGATCACCGCGGAGCCGTCGAGCTCGCGGCGCAACATCTTGAGGGCGACGGTCTCGTTGAGCTCCGCGTCGCGGACGCAATAGACGTTTCCCATGCCGCCCGAGCCGAGGAGCCGGAGGATCTGGTATCGACCGGCGATGACCTGATGGATCTCCTCGAGAGCCGCCCCCGGAATGCCGGGCGGGGGCCGCGCGATCGGGCTGCCATGCGGGACCGCCAGTTCGGTACGATCGAACTCTGTGGACAGTCCCGTCGCATCGTTCTCGGGACCGTTTTGGATCTGGGGGTCCTTCATTGAGAGTCCATCGCATCGAAATGCGAGGCGTCAACCGATGTTCTCAGCGTATCACACCTCACCGTCTCCAATGGGGGGTGAAATGCCCGTCATCCGCGTTGCGGACAGAGAATGTCAAGCCGAGTGGAAGACCGTACGAGTCTGCCCCCGAAGAGGCAGTTCTAAACAGTCTTGAGTGGTAAATTTTAGCTCTGCTGTGAGGTGTGTTATTGCGGGGCCGGTGACAACGCCCGCGATAGCCAGGCTTCACGCCGCAGCCCGGAGGCTGCAGGGAGACGTTGGACGCCTCCGGGAGCGCTCAGGCCATCTTCTTCCCGCGCGCCCGCTCGACGGCGGGGCGGGACGCGATGGCCTGGAACCAGCGCGAGAGCTGCGGCCTCCCGTCGAGCGACATCTCGACGTAGGCGAGGCCGGCGAGCCACGGGAAGGTCGCCATGTCGGCGATCCCGTACTCGCCGGCGAGGTATTCGGCCTCGCCGAGGCGCGCCTCGAGCACGGTGAGGATGCGCTCCACCTCGGTCCGGAAGCGCTCGACCACGGCGGGCGGCGCGGGCTCGGACGCGCGCAGGAAGGAGGCCAGCTGGCCCATCATCGGGCCCACGGCGCTCATCTGGAACATCAGCCAGGACAGGGCCTGCGCGCGCGCCGCGCCGTGCGGCGCGAGGAAGCGCTTCTCTCGCTCGGCGACGTAGATGAGGATCGCGCCCGACTCGAAGACGCGCGCCTCTTCAGGCGTGCCGGCGTCGACGATGAGGGCGGGGATCTTGCCGTTCGGGTTGATGCGCGCGAACTCGGGCGTGCGGCTCTGCCCCTGCCGCAGGTCGACGGGGTGGAGGCGATACGGGATGCCGAGCTCCTCCAGCAAGAAGAGCGGCTTGAGGCCGTTGGGCGTGCTCCAGGTGTACAGGTCGTACATGGCGGTGGTCTCCTCGGCGGCGAGCCCGGGCGAGAGGGGAGCGGAGCGAATCGTGGACTGGGCCGGGCCTGA
Organism: Polyangia bacterium; assembly: GCA_036263495.1. Taxonomy (GTDB): domain Bacteria; phylum Myxococcota_A; class Polyangia; order Palsa-1104; family SHYY01; genus DATAGU01. The sequence continues at coordinate 23,172 of DATAGU010000116.1, forward strand.
CATGAACGGCGACGATCATCGCCAGCTCCCCGGGTCCGCGCAAGGGTCGCCTGCCAGCGATGAATCCCATTGCGCGAGGGCCCTTTCCGGACCCGCGGCCTTTGTTTGAAAGATCACGTTTGTATTCCTTTGTGAAATCGGTGACAGTAGATTCACTGACGGACGGAGGCACACTGTCATGGACTGGTGCAAGGGTACGAATCCTTCTCTTCCCGTACCTGTAATCAGTGACCTGGGCGAGTTCGACCATTACACGGTGATCGTCGAGAACGCTCAGCGGGCGTGCGACTTTCACGTCCAGGTCCTTGGCTTCGAATTCCTCCGGACACAGAACCTCAACACCGGCACGGTCCCCGAAGGGGAAGTGGACATGATCAACCACGTCCTCGCCGTGCCCGGGCTCCGCGGCAAAGTCTGCGTCCTGACCGAGGGGCTGACGGAGGAGACGGTCTTTCGCCGCTACATGAAAAAGTACGGGCCGGGCATCCACCACGTCGCCTTCTGCGTATCCGATTTGCCGGAAAAATTCTCTCGGCTCAAGGAGGAGGGCATCAAATTCACCTCCGATGAGGTGATGCGCGATCCATTGACCGGCCTGCACCAAATCTTCATTGCCGCTGAACAAGGCGGCTACTTCATCGAGCTCATCGAACGGACCGAAGAAGCAGCCAACGGTTATTTCGACAATGACAACATGCGCAATCTCGCGCTGACGATGGAGAATTATCTGTGTCCCACATCGGGACACAATGGAAGCCGTATGGCTTCAGCGCGCAGGGAATGCGACATCACCATCGATCGTCCGCTGCAGGACGTGCAGGCGTTCCTGGCGGACCCGGCCCACCTCGCGCAGTGGACCTGCCATCGCACGATCCGCAAGGTCGATCAGACGTGGAAGGAGGTGCGCTTCGCGGGCGACGTGGCCTTCGACCTGCTCGCCGATGGCGGACACGTGGTCTTCCGGTGGACGCAGGGGGATCAGACGCTGCGGGTGGTCTTCGAGCTCACGCAGATCGCGCCGACGCAGTGCCACGTGCGGGTGAGCCTGCCGGCGCTCGATCCGCAGCGCCTCGCGCGGACGCAGGCCCTGCTCAGCGCCGAGCTGCGGATCCTGAGATGCCTCCTCGAAGACCGACCCCAGGCGGTGGATCCGCGTGACACCAAGATGGTGCAGGAGGCGCACTTCGACGTGTACCGGAGAGTCGGCTTGTGAGCGTGGGCCCTGGCGCCCCTGGCGATCCCGGCGGAGACGCTGCCGGGAGCGCCGCGGGCGCCGCGCCTTCTGAGCCTTCCGGCCGCAGGGCCTGTTCCCTCGACGAGCTTCCCCCCATCGACGGTGTCTTTGACCCGAGTGACGCCGCGCGCAGCGCGGCCGCGCACGACTTCGGCGGCCTCCGCAGCGCCAGGCCGGCCCTGATCCTGCGGCCGGCGTCCACGCGCGACGTGTCCCTCGCGCTGCGCTGGGCCGAAGCGGCCGGCTGCCGGGTCGCGGCCCGTGGGGCCGGTCATTGTGTGGGCGGGCAGGCGCAGGCCGAGGGCGGCCTCGTCGTGGCCATGTCCTCGCTCGGGCGCATCCTCGGGTGGGACGTGCCCGCGGGCGCGTCTCGCGGCGCGGCGAGCGGCTCGGTGGACGTGGAGGCGGGCATCTCATGGCAGGCGCTGGTGGCGGCGGCGGCGGCGCGCGGGCTCAGGCCGCCCGTGCTCACCGACTGGCTGGAGATGACGGTGGGTGGCACCCTATCTCTCGGCGGCGTCGGCGCCGAGAGCTTCTATGGTGGGCTCCAGACCGACCACGTGCAGGAGCTCGAGGTCGTGACCGGGACGGGAGAGACCGTGGTCTGCTCGCCGACGGCCCACGCCGAGCTGTTCGACGCGGCGCGGGCGGGGCTCGGGCAGTTCGGGATCGTGACCCGGGTGCGCCTCGCCTTGGTCCCGGCGCCGCGCTCGGTGACGCTCCACCTGGCGCTCTACGCCGACCTCGGCGCGTTCCTCGGCGACGTGGAGCGGCTCATGGGGACGCCGGGCATCGCCGGGCTCAGGGCCCACGCCCTGGCCAACGACACGGACCTGCTCCGCCGGCTCTACGGCGACGAGCGGCTCGACCCGCCGGAGGTGCGGGCGGCGCGCGCGGCGGCCGGCGCCTGGCTGCTCCGCCTCGAGGTGAGCCGCTATCACGAGGAGGACCCCGGGGACGCGGGCGACGCGAACGCGGACGAGGCGCTCGGCCTCTCCCTCGGCAGCATCCGCGGGCTCGGCCTCACGTCGCGACTCTCCTTCCTTGAATTTGCGAACCGCGTCCCGCCGATCATTGCTCGTGATCGGGCTCGTGATCGGGCTCGCGATCGGGCGGGCGACCCGCGGCTCGGCCCGGCCGCGCACCCCGAGGTGGTGCTCTTCATCCCGGCCGAGGAGGCGCACGACTTCTTCGCCGAGACGCTCGCCGAGCTCCGCCCCGCGGACGTGAATGGGGCCGTGCTCCTCGTGCCGATGGTGCGGAGCGTCGTGCAGACGCCCGCGTTCCGCTGCCCCGAGAGCCCGCGCTTCTACATGTTCGTGCTCCTCCGCACCGCCGAGCCGGCCACGCGCGAACGCATCGAGCAGCTGGTCCGCGCCAATGACGAGGTCGCGGCGCGGGCGCGGGCGCGGGGCGGCGTCCGCTACCCCTGCGACTCCCTGTCGGGCCTTTCGGATCCGGACGCGTGGCAGCGGCACTACGGGCCGATCTGGGGGCGCATGGTCGAGGCCAAGCGCAAGTTCGATCCCGCCGGGCTTCTCGGGCCCATGCTGCACATGTTTTCATCGGGTGGCTGAGCCGAAACACCACAGTTCTCCGCCTACTGCGGCGCAGCCAGCGACGGCGATGCGGCGTCAGTCGGTCGGTCGCGTACTTCCAGTACGCTTCCTCTCTCCTTCCTTGCCTCGCCGCCGCTGGCTGTGCCTCGCTACGGCGGCCAACTGTGGTGTTCCGGCTGAGCCCGAAGACCACAGCCGGACGCCGCCGCGCGGCATGGCCAGCGGCAGGCGGATGGCTGTGGTCTTCGGGCTGGGCTATCCTCGTCTCCCTCGCCCCTTCCAGAGGGGGCGCCAGATCGCGAAGAGAGGAGGTAGGCGATGGAAGTGAGCTCGGGTGGGCTGAAGATCTCGTATGAGGACAAGGGCGCAGGGGAATCGGCGCTCCTGTTTCTACCCGGTTGGTGCACGAGCCGCAGGGTGTTCGATCCGCTGGTCGCGCGCTGCGCCGCCCAGCGGCGCGTCCTCGCCCTCGATTGGCGGGGGCACGGGCAGACCGAGGCGTCGGCCACGGACTTCACGAGCGAGGACCTGGTGGCGGATGCGCTGGCGGTCCTCGCGCAGAGCGGCGTGCGCCAGGTCGTCCCGGTCACGCTCTCGCACGCCGGGTTCATCGGTCTCGAGCTGCGGCGCCGCCTGGGCGAGCGCGTCTCGGGGCTCATCCTGCTCGACTGGATCATCGCCGACCCGCCGCCGCCGTTCCTCGACGCGCTCGGCGCGCTGCAGGATCCGGGGCGCTGGCAGGCCACGCGGGATCAGTTGTTCTCCATGTGGCTCGCGGGGGTCTCGCAAAAAGAGGTCATCCGCTACGTCCACGAGGACATGGGCGCCTTTGGCGCGGACATGTGGGCGCGCGCGGGGCGCGAGATCCACGCCGCCTATCGCCGCATCGGCACGCCCTTGCAGGGGCTCGCCGCGCTTGCGCCGCCGGTGCGGACGCTGCACCTCTATGCCCAGCCCGAGGATCCCGGCTACCTCGCGGCCCAGCAGGGCTTCGCCGCCCAGCACCCCTGGTTCTCGGTGCGCCGGCTGCCGGCGCGCACGCACTTCCCCATGTTCGAGGTGCCCGACGAGATGGCGGCGGTGATCGAGGCGTTCGCTCGCTGAGCCAGTCGCCGTTGGAAATGCCCGCGCGAGGCGCCTGGAGTCCCTGCCGCGCCTCGCGGCCGTTGTCATCCCCACCTCAGAGCCGCCGAGCGTTTTTGCAACCGCTGTAAAAGGCGCCTTGGTCCGACCAGGCGTCTTTGCAGCCGTTGCAAAACACGTCTTGGTCCGACCAGGCGTCTTTGCAGCGATGTGATTCACGTTTCGGGTCGCCCGAATCGTCTCTGCAGCGATGTTATTCACGTTTCGGGTCGCCCGAATTGCCTCTGCAGCGATGTTATTCACGTTTCGGGTCGCCCGAATTGCCTCTGCAGCGATGTTATTCACGTTTCGGGTCGCCCGAATCGCCTCTGCAACGGACGCAGAGAGGCCCTGGGCCACCGAGCGGGCCCCTGCGGATCTAGGAAGGATGTCCTGGCGGATCTAGCGGAGGGAGACGTCGGTCGCGACCCAGGCCCCTTCGGCCCCTTGCAGCTCCTGACCGGTGAGGAGCTCGCGCGCGCAGGCCGGGGTGGGGAGGCCGCCGCCCAGGACCACGCGCGCGATGCGGCCGCCCGCGATCCGGACGCGCACGGTGGCGCGAGCGAGCGGGACCGGGAGGTGCGACAGCTCGCGGCGCAGGCAGGCGCCCACTTCGTCGGCCCGCGGCAGCGCGGGGCCGATCGCGGCGGCCGTCGGGGGCGCGGGGGCCTCGGCATCGGCCGGGGTGAAGGCGATCGCCTGGGTCACGAGGATGACGCCGCCGTTCTCGGGGGCCGGGAACTGGAGGCCGCGGAGGCCGTTCACCACGCAGCCGAGGACGCCGGCGTCGGACAGCTGGGAGCCGGCGTCGGCCACGCTGGCCACGGCGCCGTCGCGGCCGATGGTGAAGCGCACGCTCACGGTGCCGGCGAGGGTGGGGTCGCGGGCGAGGCCCTGCTCGTAGCAGAGGCGGAACCGGCCGCCCTGCTGGCGTATGATGCGCCGCACGACCTCCGCAGGGAGCGAACCGATGACGTTGGCCGGGCTGAAGACGATATGAGGCGCCCCGCTCCGGGCGCCCCCGCCCAGGCGGCCCGCGCCGCTGCCGTATCCCTGGCCGCTGCCGGTCCCGGCGCCGTGGCCGATGGTGCCGAGGCCGCCGAGGCCGATGCCCTCGCCGCTGCCGCCGCCGCCCTGGCCGGTGCCGGTCATGCCGAGGCTGCCCGTGCTCTCGCCCGGGCTCGAGCCCGCGATGTCTGCCAGGCTCTCGCGCTTGGCCGGGCGCGGCGGCGCCTTGGGGGCGCGGGTCGATTTCGGCGGCGCGGCGCTCTGCGCGGGCACGGCCTCGGCGGCGCTGCGGCGCGCCTGGCTGCCGGCGATCCGCTCCGCCTGGGCGCGCTCGTTGGCCGTGACCAGGCGATCGAGCTGCGCGGCGAAGCTCTCGCGGGCAGGGGGGGCGCTCAGGAGCACGATGTCGCTCACGCGCAGGGAGAGATCTTCATCGATGCGAACGAGGTACCCATTGTTGAGCGCGAGGACGAGGAACTCGCCGGGTGGGGTGGAGATCTCGTCCTGGGGGGTGAGGGGGAGGCCGGCCGGCGCGGGGAATTCGACCTGGCCGGCGCGGACGCGCGCGCCCTTGCCGCTCGTGAGATGGACGCGCGCCACGACGGGATCGGCGGGGACGCCCGGGGGGCGGCCGCCGCCTTGGGCGACGTGGGCGACGAGGCCGCAGGCGAAGAGGGCGACGAGGGAGAGGCGGGAGCTCGGATAGCGCGGAGGAGAGATCATTTCTCGGGCACGGTGTCATGGGGGGCGGGAAACGGTCAACCTGTGAGGACATCGAACAGGTGTAAGTCGGCGCAAAAAGAGTTCTTTATAGCGAACGTTCTGCTCCGCGAAACACCGACTTTCTGGAAAAATGCTAGGCGTCCTTTGTGCCAAGACGACAGAAATCCAACCCCCTGGTTACACGACTTGGAAAGCGCCTCCACCAGCTGCGCCGGGAGCGTGGGTTCTCCCTGGAACAGATGACGTGGGGCGCGGAGCTCGCCGGCAAGGGCTACCTTTCGCAGGCGGAACGCGGTCAGGCGCTGCCCACGTTGACGACGCTCGCGCAGATCGCCATCTGTCTCGACGTGGAGTTGATCGACATGGTCAACTTCCCCGAGCGCAGCCCGCGCCACCGCCTGCTGGAGGTGACCCGAAGCCTCGACAACCGCGTGGTGGAGCGCCTGCTCCATGACGCGGAGCAGCACCTCGAAGAGGTGGAGGCGAGCGCCGCGTCGGATGGCGAGGACGAGGAGAAGGCGGCGCGTTCCGCCCCGGCCCGCGTCAAGCGCACCGGCAGCAAGCGCCGGCGGATCGAGAAGCTGAAAGATCCGAAGAAGAGCAAGAAGGGCGGCAAGAAGTAGGCCCTGCCCGGGCAGGGGCGCCAGAGCGCGGCGCCAGACGGTCCTTGAGGGGCCGTGCGGTGCGCAGGTCGGCGTGCGGTGTGCCCCTGTAGGTGTCGGCGGACGAAAACTTGTCCCCCACCGGGGCCCGGGATAGATTGACGGGCCATGCGGAAGTGGCCGTATATTGTCGCTTTTCTTGCCGCGACCGCGGGGAGACCCGCGGCGGGGACGCCCCTTGCCGAGGATCTGGCGGCGCGCCGGGCGATCCGCGGCGAGACCGTGGATCCGAGCCGCGAGAGCGATGAGCTGCGGCAGCTGCGCCGGTTCGACGAGGAGTCGTTTCCGCGCCGCTATCTCGGGATCCCCGGGGCGAGCGAGCCACCCGGTGCGGGGAGGCCCATCGGTGAGCCCGAGGAAGGGCCGTCTCCGGCCCCGCCGCCCGCGTTGCCTTCGGCGGAGGCGCCACCTCCGGAGCTACGCTCCCCGGGCGGCGGCGCGGGCCCGGGTGGATCGGGGCGGGGCGGCGGGCCCGACACGGCGGTGCCCTGGCTGGCGGGGCTCAAGCTGCCGGACCTCCCGGTGCGCTTCGATCCGCGGGTGGTGCGCTACCTCGAGTTCTACAAGAACGATCCGCGCGGGCGCTCCATCATCCGATCGTGGCTCAGGGCGCAGGGGCGATTCCGTCCACTCATCGAGGAGGCGCTAAAGCGCGCGGGGCTGCCGCGCGGGCTCCTCTACGTGGCGATGATCGAGAGCGGCTTCGATCCGCACGATCGTTCGTCGGTGGGGGCGGTGGGGCTGTGGCAGTTCATGCCCGAGAACAGCCAGATCTATGGTCTGCGCGTCGATCACTGGGTGGACGAGCGGCAAGATCCGGAGCGCGCGACCCAGCAGATGATGCATTACTTCGCGGACCTCAAGGCCCGCTTCGGCTCGTGGCACCTGGCGCTGGCGGCGTTCAACGCGGGCTATGGCGCGGTGCTGCGCGCGATCGCGAAGTACAACACGAACGATTACTGGGAGCTCTGCCGTCACGAGGACGGGCTGCCGTGGGAGACCACGCTCTACGTGCCCAAGGTCCTGGCGGTGGCGATCGTGGATCTGAACCGCGCGGCGTTCGGGGTGGACGACGTGGTGGAGGATCCGCCCTGGGATTACGACCGGGTGGTGGTGCCGGCCTCGACGAGCCTGCAGACGATCGCGAAGGCGGCGGGGGTGGACGCGGCCAAGGTGGTGGCGCTAAACCCGGAGCTGCGGCGGGGGCGGACGCCGCCGACCCAGGCGGCGGAGGAGCCGTGGGTGGCGCGGGTGCCGCGCGGGAGCGGGCCGCGGTTCGCGGCGTCGTACGAGAAGCTGCGCGAGCGGCTGGCCCCGCACGTGGTGCGCTTTGGCGAGCCGCTCGACGAGATCGCGGCGGCGGCCGGGGCGTCGACGCCGGAGCTGCGGCGGATCAACGGGATCCGCGACGCGTCCGAGGTGCGGGCGGGGATGGTGCTGCTCGTGCCCGAGGGGCGGGCGCCGATCGTGCGCCCGGAGAGCGACGAGCCGGTGCTGGTGGCGGTGCCGGACAAGGACGCGGTGGTGCCGGGGCGGCAGCGGGTGTTTTATCGGGTGCAGCCGGGGGATGGGCTGAAGGACATCGCGTCGTTCTTCGGGGTGAGCGTGGGGGACCTCGCGCGCTGGAACCATCTGGATCTGGATGCGCGGCTGAGCTCGAAGCAGGTGCTGCAGCTGTGGGCGGCGCCGGGGTTCGACGTGGCGCGCGCGGCGCTCGTCGATCCGGCGCGGGTGTACCTGGTGACGATGGGGAGTCCGGAGTTCTTCGATCTGGTGGAGGCGCGGCGCGGGCGCAAGCGGCTCGTGCACAAGGTGCGGCACGGGGAGACGCTGGAGCGGATCGCGGCGCGCTATCACCTGACGGCGGCGGACCTGGAGCGGATCAACCGCTTCGGGCGCAAGAGCGCGCTCGTGCCGGGGCAGGACCTCATCGTGTACGTGCCGATGAGCACGGCGGAGAAGGCGGAGGCGGACCGCCGCTGGCGTGTGGCGCTGGCGGGGGGGGCGACGGGGGACAAGGCGGGCAATGTGGAGAAGGCGGACAAGGCGGAGGCGACCTCGCTGCCGGCGGCGCCGGCCGCGGACAAGGCCGAGGACGATGAGGAGGCCGAGGGGGAGGCCGCGGCGGAGGGGACGGCCGGCGGGGCGGCGGGGGATGAGCCGGTGACGGCGGCGCCGGCGGTGGCGCCGGAGAAGGTGGAGAAGGCGGAGGATCCGGCGCCGGCCGAGGCGGTCCGCGGGGCGCACGCAGGTCCTGCGGCGGACGGGGTGGGCGTGAAGGGGGAGGCGGCGGGAGCGGGGACGGCGGTGGAGACGACCGAGGCGGGCGCGGCCGGGCCCGCCTCTCCCGAGACGCAGGGGCGCTGAGGTATGGCTTCGATGCTCACAGTGGAACAGGCGCTCGGGCGCATTCTTTCGTCGATCGCGCCGCTCGGCGCGGAGCAGGTGTTCCTGGGGATGGCGCAGGGGCGGGCCCTGGCCGAGTCGATCGTGGCCGAGCGGCTCTTGCCCCCGTGGGACAACTCGGCGATGGACGGTTTCGCGGTGCGGGCGGCGGAGGTGGTGGCGGGGCGGCCGCTGCCGATCGCGTTCACGGTGGGCGCGGGGGATGCGCCGGGGCCGCTGGCGCCGGGCGCGGTGGCGCGGATCATGACCGGGGCGCCGGTGCCGCCGGGGGCGGACGCGATCGTGAAGCGCGAGGACGCGACGGAGGCCGAAGGGAAGGTGGCGTTCTCGTTGGTGCCGGCGGTGGGGGCGCACGTGCGCCGGGCGGGCGACGACGTGCGGCCCGGGGCCGCGGTGCTCGGCCGGGGCGAGGTGCTGGAGGCGGGCGAGCTCGGGCTGATCGCGGCGCTCGGGCGGACGATCGTGTCGGTGCATCGGCGGCCGCGGGTGGCGATCGTGTCCACGGGGAGCGAGCTGGTGGAGGCGGACCGGCTGCCGCGGCCGGGGCAGATCGTGGGGTCGAACGGCTGGGCGCTGGCGGCGCAGTGCCGCGACGCGGGTGCGGAGCCGATGGTGCTGCCGCTCGTGCCGGATGACCGGGTGGCGATCCGGGGGGCTCTGGAGGCGGCGCTGGCGGCGGACGTGGTGCTGTCGTCGGGCGGGGTGTCGGTGGGGGATTTTGATTTCGTGAAGGAGGTGTTGGAGGGGCTGGGGGTGCGGCAGGAGTTCTGGAAGGTGGCGATGAAGCCGGGCAAGCCGATCGCGTTCGGGCTCGCGCCGCGCGGGACGCCGGTGTTCGGGCTGCCGGGGAACCCCGCGTCGTCGATGGTGGCGTTCGAGCTGTTCGTGCGCCCGGCGCTACGCAAGATGGGCGGGCTCGGCGAGGGGTGGGAGCGGCCGCGGGCGCCGGTGGTGCTCGACGAGGCCTATGTTCATGACGGGAAGCGGCGGCACTATCTGCGGGCGCGGGTGCGGCGCGACGGGGAGGTGCTGCGGGCGCGCCGGCTGGCGCAGCAGGGGTCGGGGATGCTGCGCTCGATGGTGGGGATGAACGCGCTCCTCGAGATCCCGGAGGACGCCGGGACCCTGGCGGCGGGCGAGCGGGTGACGGCGCTGCTCTTCGCGGCGGTGTGAGTGGGGGCCGGGGCGATGGCCGGGGGCGAGGTCGAGGTGGTCGAGTGGACGGTCGCTGCGGAGGAGGCGGGGCAGCGGCTGGATCATTTTGTGGCGGACCGCGCGGGGTGCTCGCACGCGGCGGCGCGGCGCCTCGTGGTCGAGGAGCGCGTGCGGGTGGATGGGCGGCGCGGTCGCAAGGGGGGGATGGTCCGCGCCGGGGAGCGGGTCACGGTCGAGGGGCCGCTGCCGGAGGCGGGGCAGCTGCAGCCGGTGCCGGAGGCGGGGTTGGGGGTGGAGGTGATTTATGTGGATGAGGATCTGGTGGCGCTCGCCAAGCCGCCGGGGATGGCGAGTCACCCGCTGCGGGCGGGGGAGCGCGGCACGCTGGCCAATGCGCTGGTGGCGCGCTTTCCCGAGTGCGCCGAGGTCGGGGCGGACCCGCGCGAGGCGGGGCTCGTGCACCGGCTGGATCGGGACACGAGCGGGGTGCTGATGGCGGCGCGTCATGCGGCGGCCTGGCAGTCTTTGCGGCGGGTCTTTCGCGAGGGGCGCGTGGGCAAGGAGTACCTGGCGCTGGTGGCGGGCGAGGTCCAGGCGCCGGGAGAGGTGGATCTGCCGCTCGCGCATCATCCGGGGGATCGCAAACGGATGAGGGTGGCGCGTCCGGGGGAGGAGGGGCAGCCGGCGCGGACGCAGTTCGCGCCGCTGGCGGGCGCCGGGGGCAAGACGCTGCTGGTGGTGCGGATGTCGACGGGGCGGATGCATCAGGTGCGCGTGCACCTGGCGCATGCGGGGCATCCTCTGGTGGGGGATCTACTCTATGGAGGGCCGGAGCCGCTGCCCGGGCTCGAGGGGCACTTCCTGCATGCGTGGCGGATTGAGCTGCCACATCCGGGCGGCGCGCACTCGGAAGATCAGAGTTGGATGACGTGGCTGTCTGGGCCGCCGCAGGCCGACCGGGGTGTTTCGGCGCAGGAGAGGTCCACGTTGATGATCGCGTGCCCGCTGTTCGCGGCGCAGCGAGAGGCGCTCCTCCAGGTGGGGATTCACCTGCCGGAGGAGATGCGCCTCAAGGGAGCGTCTGGAGAGTTGGTGACGGAAGAGCCCTGAGAGCTCTGGGGGAGGTCGAAGGGCCGGCGTTAACCGGACTTGCCGTTGCCGCTGCCGCCCTGACCGCTGTTGCCGCCGCCGGGGGGGCCGCCGCGGCCGCGATTGCGGCGCCGGCGTCCGCCCGCGCCACCGGGGGCGGCGTTATGGCCCGCCTGGTTGCCGTGTTCGAGGTTGCGTACGTACTCGATGAAGTTCGCGCGATCTTCGAGGAGGTTGGCGTTGTAGCGACCGCCGCCGCCGTAGCCGCCGCCGGCGCGACGCCCTACGTTGCCCGAGTTCTCGTGCTCGCCGTGCTGACCGCGATGGGACCGCTGCGGCCGTCCACCGGAACGACGCTGCTCGAGGTTGCTCGACAGCATCTCGGAGACCAGCTGGTCGAGGTCGATGCCCTCGGTCCTCGCTTGCCAGACGAGATCACGGTGGAGCTGCTTGGACAGCTTCACCGCCACTTCGCCGGAGAAGGTCTCCTCGTCGAGGGCCGCGGGGGGGTGATGACCATTGCCGAGCATGTTCTGGATCTGCGCCTGGATCTCTTCTTCCAGGCGGGCGATGGCCTCGGCGCGGGTGGCGCCTTCCGCGGAGCAATGATCGAGTTCGGGGGTGCGAGCGAGGAAGACCTTCCGTTCGTGGTCAAACGATACGAGGACGCGGTAGTTTGGTAACGACATGAGGTTCCCCTCTAGAGCCCTCCGTGGAGGGGCCGATGGTCCAGGCGATTGCCAGTTAGTAGAATGCCGTGCAACGGCGCAGGGTGATTTGCGCCGCCATGACTCACGAAACTTATCGAGCTGATGAATCAGAACCCGCGTGTGAGTGCGGATCTTGTTTAAAGGACAGTCTTAGCGCGCCCCCCTGCCTTGTCAAGCGTGAAACGGGAAAGCCGGGTGTTGACCGATGGGGCTATCGTTGGCCCCCCATCCATCGGAGGGCCAAGATTGTCGAGGGGATGATGAGGGGGAGGCCGCGGTGGTGATTACGCTGGGGGGAGGTTCAGCGGAGACAGGCTGGGATCACGACTCCTCGGAGAGGACGACGAAGATGCGAGCCGTGCCGCGCTGGACGAAGACGAGGTGACCGCCGGCCCGCTTGGCCTTGAGCGCCTGGCCCGCTTCGGCCGCGCTGTTCACCTTGCGGCGATCGATCTCGAGGATGATGTCGCCCTCGCGCAGGCCGGCCTCGGCCGCGGGGCTGTCGGGACGGACGCCGGCGATGACGGCGCCGCGCGTCTGGGGCACGCCGAGCTGCCGCCCGAGTTCGGGGGTGAGCTCCTGCAGCTGCAGGCCGAGGCGGCCGCGGTCCGCCGGCCCCTCGTTGGAGTCGCCGTTCTCGGCGCGCTCGCCCTGGTCGGCAGGGTTCTCGGCGGTCTTGACGTTCATGTTGAGGGTCTTGCCGTTGCGCCAGACCTCGAGCTGGAGGTTCTGCCCCACGGGCTTGGCGAGCACGGCCAGCTGGACGGCCTTGGAGGTGTCGGTGGGCTGGCCGTCGATGCGGGTGATGACGTCGCCCGGCTCGACGCCGGCGCTGGCGGCGGGCGAGCTGGGCTCGGTGGCGGAGACGATGGCGCCGTGGGCCGGGGCGCCGGGGCCGAAGCTGGCGACCATCTCCTGGGTGAGGTCCTGCATCCGGATGCCGAGGTAGGAGCGGTGCACGCGCCCTTCTTTGATGAGCATGCCGGTGATGGGTTTGGCCATGCCCGAGGGGATGGCGAAGCCGATCATGGTGCCGATGCCGCGGATGGCGGTGTTGATGCCCACGACCTCGCCGTCGAGGTTGACGAGCGGGCCGCCGGAGTTGCCGGGGTTGATGGCGGCGTCGGTCTGGATGAAGTTCTCGTAGGGGCCGGCGCCGATGCCGTAGCGGCCCTTGGCGCTGACCACGCCGACGGTGACGGTGTGGTCGAAGCCGAAGGGGTTGCCGATGGCCATGACCCACTCGCCGACCTGGAGCTTCTCCGAGTCGCCGAAGCGGGCGGGGACGAGCTGGTCGATCTTCTCGACCTTGATGATGGCGAGGTCGGTCTTGGGGTCGGTGCCGACGACCCTGGCGCGCGCCTCGCGCGCGTCGGCGAAGCGGACCTTGATGACGTCGGCCCCTTCGATGACGTGGTTGTTGGTGAGGATGTAGCCGCGGGTGTCGATCACGACGCCCGAGCCGGCACCCACCTGCTTGGGGCCCTGGGGGCCGCCGCCGTCCTCGTCGTCCTCGTCGCCGAAGGGGGTGCCGAAGAAGTGCTCGAAGGGGGTGCCTTCAAACGGGTTCTGGCCCTGCAGGTTGCGTCGGTTGCCGCGGAGCAAGCGGGTCTTGGCGCGCTTCTCCACCATGATCGAGACGACCGAGGGCTTGAGCTGCTCGGAGACCTGCGCGAAGACGCGGGAGATGGCCCGCGCATCGGCGATTTGCTCCTTGCTGGGCGGGGGCAGGGTCGGCTGGAGCTGCGCCGGGGGAGAGGCGGCTCGGGCGGGCTCGCCGACGCTTACATGAAGATGCGTAGCGGCGAGCGTGCCCGCCACGCCCAGGCCGATCAGCGCGACACCGCTCAAGATCCGCTTGCTTGTGGTCATGATCGAATCCTCCAGATGGGGTACGGTACAAGAGAGTCAGATACGCTACTTACAACCGGTCAACCCGCTTGCCGCCGTGTGTATTCCCGAGTTGAGACCCGATTGCGCGCGGGCGGGTTTCCCGGCTCATCGGTAAGGATGAAAACGGGGTGCGGCAAGCGGCGCGGGAGACGATGCGGGTCTGATGCTATACGGGCGCGTCTCGCCGCTTGTTGGAAGATGGTGCCGTTGTGAAGATCCGGACCAAGCTGGTGCTCCTCCTGTCGGCCGCTCTCGTGGTGACGATTGCGGCCACGGCCTGGCTCCGCGTCCGCTGGACGCGGGAGACGCTCGATTCGCGGGCGCGCGACCAGGCGGACGAGACGGCCCAGGCGATCGCGGCCGACCTCGAGAATTCCATCAAGGAGGACACGGACGACGATGAGATCTCCGAGCGGCTGAAGTACGAGCAGCGCAAGCACCGCACGGTGGACAAGATCGAGTTCACCTTTGACAGCGACGAGGACACGACGGTCAGCTTCCACCTCGACTTTGCGCAGGAGGATCCGCAGATTGAGCACACGGCGCGGCCGCAGCGGCGTCAGCGCCCGCCGGTGCAGCGGCGGGACGAGGCCCGGCGGGCCCTGCTGGATCATGGGGAGACGGGGCGGGCGCCGGGGGAGCGGATGGTGGAGCCGCAGTGGCGGACGCCGGATCGGGCCGAGTCTGCGCGCTGGTGGCGGCTGGCGCCCCGGCCGGCGGCGGTGAAGCGGCGTACGTCGCAGCCTATTGTGGTGGATATCCGGGATGAGGCGCGGCGCCGCGATCATCGGTATTTGCAGGCGAGCGCGCCGGTGGATCCGGAGGGGCCGCGGCGCGGGCAGGTGGTGGTGTGGCAATCGCTCGATGATATCGACCGCCTGATCCGCACCGAGGAGGTGGTGTCGGCGGTGTTCACCGGGGCGGCGCTGCTCATCCTCATGTTGCTGGCGGCGGTGATCGTGGACCGGGTGGTGGGCAAGCCGGTGGAGGAGCTGGCGCGGGCGATGCGCGAGGTGGAGAAGGGGAACCTGTCGCGCCGGGTCGAGGTGGGGCAGGCGGACGAGATGGGCGCGCTGTCGCGGGGGTTCAACGCGATGCTCGGGCGGCTGAGTGAGGCGCACGAGGAGATCCGCGCGTTCAACTTGCGGCTGGCGGACGAGGTGCGGGCGGCGACGCTGGATCTGGCGCGCAAGAACGAGGCGCTGGCGCATCTCAACCGGCTCCTGGTGGAGACGCGTCGGGAGCTGGGGGACAAGGACCGGCTGGCGGTGCTCGGCCAGCTGGCGGCACAGCTGGCGCACGAGCTCGGGACGCCGCTGTCGTCGGTGTCGGGGCACCTGCAGCTGGCGCTGTCGTCGCGCGAGATCACGCAGGGGCTCAAGGAGCGGTTGGCGGTCGCGCGGAGCGAGCTCGAGCGGGTGTCGAAGATCGTGCGGGATTATCTGGATTCGACCCGGCCGGTGGCGCCGACGCGGGTGGCGTGCGATCTGGGGCGGGTGGTGGAGGAGGCGCTCGGGATCGCCATCGGGGCGCAGCCGCGCGCGGATCTGGTGGTGGAGCGGCGGATCGACGAGGAGGCGGTGCGGGTGGAGACGGATCCCGGGCTCGTGCGGCAGATCCTGATCAACCTGCTGACCAACGCCATCGATGCGACGGGGGCGACGGGGGCCGGGCGGATCGAGGTGGCGGTGACCCTGCAGGACGGCGCGGTGGCGATCGCGGTGACCGACGATGGGGTGGGGGTCCGGCCGGAGGACGTGGTGCGGATCTTCGAGCCGTTCTACACGACCAAGGGGCGTGGCAAGGGGACGGGGCTCGGTCTGGCGATTTGCCGCGAGCTGGCGCAGGCGCTGGGGGGACGGATCGCGGTGACCAGTCAGCCGGGGGCGGGATCGACGTTCACGGTGTGGCTGCCGAGGGATGGGGGCTCGGGGGAGCGCAGAGGGCTGCGGGACTCGGCCACCGGGGAGCGTCGGCTCCTGCGGGATGGGGCCTCGGGAGAGTATCGGATCCTGCGGGACGGGGGCCCGGGGGAGCGTCGTGCGCCGGGGGCGTCGGCCGTCCCGGGGCCGGCGGCCCCGGCGGCCCCGGCGGCTCCGATCGAGAGTCCGGTAGGAGAGGGAACGGCGCGGGTGCCGTCCAAGTGACATGATGCCAGGGGAAGCGATGCACCACACGGCCCGCGTGCTGATCGTCGAGGATGATCGAGTGGCCCGGGAGCTCTTGGCGGAGATCCTGCGCAGCGAGGGCTACGAGGTGGACGCGGCGAGCGGCGGGGAAGACGCGCTCGGGCGCCTCCATGCCGGCTACGACCTCGTGATCAGCGATGTCCGCCTCGGCGATGGCCCCTCGGGCATGGATCTCCTGCAGGCGTTCCAGCAGGAGGCGCCGGACACGCCGTTCATCATCATTACCGCGTTCGGCGACGTGACCGGGGCGATGTCGGCGATCCAGCTCGGGGCGCATGACTACGTCTCGAAGCCGTTCAACATCGAGGAGCTGGTGTTGACGGTGCGGCGGGCGCTCGAGCGGCAGCGGCTGCGCGAGGAGACGCGCGCGCAGCGCTCGCAGCTCGGCGAGGCGCCGGACGCGCGGGGCGGTATCCAGGTGGGCGAGCGGATGTACATCGTGGGCCGCTCGCCGGCGATGCTGGAGGTCTACAAGACCGTGGCGCGCGTGGCGCCGAGTCTCTCGACGGTGCTGGTGGTGGGGGAGTCGGGGACGGGCAAGGAGCTGGTCGCGCGGGCCATCCATACGTATTCGCCGCGGTCCAAGGGGCCGTTCGTGGCGGTCAACTGTACGGCGCTCACCGAGTCGCTGCTCGAGTCGGAGCTGTTCGGCCATGAGAAGGGGGCGTTCACGGGGGCGGTGGTGACCAAGAAGGGCCTGTTCGAAGAGGCGGCGGGGGGCACGCTGTTCCTGGACGAGATCGGTGACGTGGGGCCGAAGATGCAGGCGCAGCTCCTGCGGGTCCTGCAGGAGGGGCGGATCCGGCGGGTGGGCGGCTCCGAGGAGATCCGCGTGGACGTGCGCTCGGTGGCGGCGACCAATCGCGATCTGGAGGAGGAGGTCCGCGCCAAGCGGTTTCGCGAGGACCTGTACTTCCGGCTCAACGTGGTGGCGATCCGGGTGCCGTCGCTGCGGGAGCGGCCGGGGGATATCCCGCTCCTGGTGCAGCACTTCATCGCCAAGTACGCGAGCGGGCCCGAGGCGGGGATCGCCCCGGACGCCACCGAGGCGCTCAAGCGCCACGACTGGAAGGGCAACGTGCGCGAGCTGGAGAACGCGGTGGAGCGGGCGCTCGCGCTGGCCAAGAACGGCTTCATCCTGCCCTCGGATCTGCCGCCGGACGTGCTGCGCTCGGTGGCGGTGGCTTCGCCGGCCGGGCTCATCGATGACCGGCCGACGCTCGCGGAGCTCGAACGGCGTTACATCGAGCTCATCCTGCGCGAGACGGGAGGGAACAAAAAGCGAGCAGCGGAGATCCTGGGGATCGACCGACGCACGCTCTATCGCACGCTCGAGCGCGAGGGGCGTGACCGCGAGGAAGAGGAAGGTTGAGGTCGTTGGTCTGGTGGCCGGCGTGTGAGCGGGGCTCTGCAGCGCTGATGTTTCTGCAAACCAGCGTGAAGTGCGGATGACGCGGGGGACGCACTCGGCTAGAGTGCGCGCGTGTCGCCTTCCGTCGAGGATGTCACATCGCTCAGGGCTGCGCTGATCGCTTGGTACCGCCGTCATCAGCGCGACCTGCCGTGGCGTCGTACCCGTGATCCTTATGCGATCTGGGTGTCGGAGATCATGCTGCAACAGACGCGGGTGGAGACGGTGACGCCGCGCTACGAGCGCTGGCTGGAGCGGTTCCCCACGGTGCAGGCGCTGGCAGAGACGCCTCTCGATGACGTGCTGGCGGAGTGGGCGGGGCTCGGCTACTACGCGCGCGCGCGCAACCTGCACGCGGCGGCCAAGGAGGTGGCCGAGCATTATGGCGGGGAGCTGCCAGATGACCCGGCGGCGATACGCGCTCTGCCGGGGGTGGGACGCTACACGGCGGGGGCCATCTTGTCGCTCGCCTTTGGTCGTGCCGAGCCGGTGCTGGACGGGAACGTGACACGGGTGCTGTCGCGATTGTTCCGGGTGGAAGGCGATCCCCGGACGGCGGCGGTGCAGGAGCGGCTGTGGGCGCTGGCCGGTTCGCTGGTCGCCGAGGGGCAAGCCGGCGATGTGAACCAGGGGTTGATGGAGCTAGGAGCGACGCTCTGCACCCCGCGCTCGCCGGCTTGTCTTGTCTGTCCGGTGGTGCGGTTCTGTGGGGCGCGGCAGGAGGGGATGGTGTCGGCCTATCCAGGCGGCTCACGTCCCGTAGCCACGCGGCAGGTGGAGCAGGTGTCCGTGGCGCTCGTACGGAAGGGGCGAGTGCTGCTCGTGCGTCGCCCCCCGTATGGTCTATGGGGAGGTCTTTACGAGTTGCCGAGCGGCGAGCCGGTAGCGGGCGAGGATCCCGCGCAGGCCGCGCGCCGCGTGGCACGCGAGCAGGTAGGGCTCGAGGCGGAGCATTGGCAGCCGCTCGACCACTTCGAGCACGAGCTCACGCACCGTCGCATCATGTTCCATGGCTTCCATGCCATCGCCCTGCATGGCGCCGTGCGACGAAACCATTACGATGCTCATGTCTGGCTGTCACCGGTCCAGGCGGCGACGCGCGGCGTCTCGGCAGCGACCCAGCGGCTGCTCGGTGCATTGCGGGAGGCCATGAACGCCCCCAAGGCCCCCAAGGCCAAGGGGACCACAGGGTATCGGGGCGGCAAGGAGAAGTGATGAAGCCCAAGAACAAGAAGAAGGACTACGCTGCGCCTCGGCAGGCGCACAGGGGAGCCGGGACGACGGCGGCGCCGGAGGACGGCACCGAGAAGGGCGCCAACCCGGTCCGGCTGCGTCACACCGAACGACCGGAGCCAGGCGCGGCGGAGAAAGTCTACACCGGCTTTGGCCTCATCCTCGAGGGCCTCGCTAAGATGGGCTACCCGGTGGACGACGAGAACTTCCGGGAGACCGGTCCGCGCGCCGCCAAGGCCTTGATGGAGCTGGTGCGGCCGCTGCCGGAGATCGAGCAGGCGGTCACCGACCTGGTAGAGCACAGCTTCCCCGCCACCTACGACGAGATGGTGATCTCCAAGCACAACATCTCATTCGGCGTCTGTCCGCATCACCTTCTGCCCGTCATCTACCGCATCTCGGTCGCGTACCTCCCGCTCGAGAAGGTGCTGGGCATCTCGAAGCTGTCACGGCTGGTCTCGCTCATGGCGCGGCGACCGGCGCTGCAGGAGCAGCTCACCCAGGACCTGGCGGAGGTGCTCTATCGCCGGCTGGGGAGTCGGGGCTCCGCCGTCTACGCGGAGGGGCTCCATCTATGCATGGCGGCGCGCGGCATCCAGGCCCACGAGGCGCGCGTGGTGACGAGCGCGGTGCGGGGCATGTTCCGCGATCAGAGCGAGACGCGGCAGGAATTCCTCAAGCTGGTGACGGCGTCGCCACTCAGCTTGCTCTGAAGATGGATGGGATTGGTGCTTGCCCGGGCCGAGCGCCCGGGCGAGTGCCTAGCTGGCCTGGAAGACGAAGGGGTAGGCGAACTGCACTTCACCCCCCTGAGGGGCAGGGAAACGCCAATTCTTGACCGTGCTGGTGATGCACTTGTTGACCTCGCCATCACCCATCGTGTCGTCCTCGATCTCGGCGCTCGTCACCTTGCCGATCGAGCTGATGGTAAAGCGCAGCACCACCTTGCCACTGAGACCGGGGTTGCGCTTGAGAGCGCGCTCGTAGCAGGCGATCACGGCCGACTTGCGGCTCTTGATCGTCTGGACCACGAGGTCTGGACTGAGGGAGCCGTCCACCTCCACGGCCTTGACCTCCTTGAGCGAGCCGCGGGGCACCTTCTCTCCACCCTTCTCACCCGACGACACCTCGCCCGGGCCCGAGGCGCGCAGCCCGGCGATGCCCTTCACCGTGCCGGAGCCGCTGGTCCCCTTGGTCCCCAGGCCACCAGCACCACCCGCCCCACCAGCACCGGCCGTGGCCACGCCGCCCACGGACTCGAAGACCTTGTCGGCATTGCCCCCCGGATCCCCGCTCCGGAGAAGGTCGGTCACACCCGCGCCCCCTTCGCCGCCCCGGGCACCGAGCAGCTTGAGGACGCCCATCTTCGCGACCTCCTGGGCCAGCTTGGCGCGCCGCTCGGCGGCAGCGCGCGCCTCGGCCTCGGGATCGCGGGGCTTGGAGGTGTCGTTGCTCTTCTTGGCCTGCTCGGCGGCGGCCTTGCGGCGCGCCTCCTCACGGGCCTTCTGTTCGGCCAGGCGCTTGGCCTCGGCGTTGGGATCGACCTTCTTCTCCTCCTTCTTCTCTTCCTTCTTCTTGGGCACGATCATCTGCACGAAGCGATCGGGAATCTCTTCGATGTCGGGCTTACGCGGCCAGTCGACGCTGCGCAGGTAGAGCACGAAGCCGAGGTGGCTGGCGAGCGAGATGGCCACGATGGCCACCATGATCCAGTCGAGGTCCTGGGTGATGGAGCCGCGCACCGAGGGCGGCAGCTGGGGGCGGGGCTGGACCGGCGGCGGGACGACGAACTGATACAGGACCGTGACGTCCCCGATCACCACCTTGCCGCGCGACTCCTCGGGCAGCGGCAGGTGGAAGACGTCGTTGCGCTTCTCCGCCTTGGCGCGCAGCTGCGCGAGCGTCGCCGGCGCTTCAGTCGAGCTCATGGCGATGCGACCGTCCATGCCCTCGGCGAAGTTGAGCGCATAGCCTGACGGGGTCATCTCGAAGATCGGAAAGGAGCGCGCCAGGGCATTCGAGGCCGGGACGACGAAGGTATTCTTGACGGACTGACCGATGGTCACGGTCTCCCGCTTGCGAACCAGCCGCTCCTCGACGATCTTGCCACCCTGGATGATGCCGATGCGCAGAATCTTCGGACCCCGCTCGGCCTCGGCCGACGGTCTGTTCTGCACTTGCTGCGCCTGGGTCATCTCTGGCCTCGTTTCTTCACTGGACTAAAAAGGCTGCCGCTCGGCCGCCTTGAGGATCCGTGGCAGGAAGTCCTGCTTGAGCGACTCCCAGTCGTAGTCGATGGAGGAGCGTTGCAGGACGTAGAAGGCGTTGGGCTTCTGGATCTTGCCCTCGACCACGATGCCCTCGGTGATGCGGAAGATCTTCTGCCCCGAGGCGGAGCGCTCCACCCTCACCTTGGGCGCCGCGGTCTCCTCGTCCGCCCGGGACCGCGCCGGCGCGAGCCCGAGGGCCATGCCGAGCAGGCCGCTCACGACCCCGAGGATCCATCGTCTATGCATCGATTTACCCACGGTTCTCCACCCTTGGCATCAGTCGTGGCTTCCCTTCATGGTACGCCAGCACGGCGAGCAGCGGAAGCCCTTTCACCTGCTCTCTCCGACGGCCAGGCCCTGCTTCATGGCGAGTTCGACTTGCCTGCCGGCGCCCCCGGGCCGGCACCACCACCCGCATCGGCGCTCGGCTTCTTGGCGGCCTCCCGCTCCTTCTGTTTCTGGAGGCGCTGCAGACGCTTCTGCTCCCGGTCGATGCCCTTGCGCGCGTCCTCGATGTAGCCGTCCGCGGGATCATTCTTGGCCAGGCGGGTGCCGGCCAGGTTCTTGTACCGCGCCAGGAAATCGACGGCCTTGCCAAGCTTGCCGATGAGGTCGAAGTTCGTCATCTGCGGCGCGTCGAGATAGAGGATGCCGAGATTGAAGTAGGCGTCGGGGTAGTCGGCGTGCAGCTCGAGCGCGTGGCGATAGGCGGCCTCGGCCTCGACGTACATGTTCTTGCCCCGCAAGGCCGAGCCGAGGTTGAGCCAGGCCTTGTCGTACTTAGGGAGGAGCCGGGTGGCGTTCTGTGCGGCCTCGAGGGCGGGGTCGTAGTTCTTGGCCTGGAGATAAAGCGCCGCCAGCGTGTTCCAGGCGTTGCCGTAATCGGGCTGGAGCTCGGTCGCCTTCTTGAAGTTGGCCGTGGCCTGGGCGATGTCCGCCCGGCTCAGGGCGATGAAGCCGAGCACATTGTAGCTCTCGGCGTTGTCCGGTTGGAGCTTCTGCGCGAGATCGATGATGGCCGTGGCCAGCTCGTACTTCTTGAGGCCATGGTAGGCCTTGGCCATGGCCAGCATGGCCGGCACATAGCGCTCGTCCCGCTGCAGGGCGCGGCGCGCGGCCACAATGGCGTCCTCGAAACGGCCGTCCTTGACCAGCTTCGCCGCCTGCTCGGCGTCCGGCTTGGGGTCCCCGCCAGGCTGGCCCGGGAGCGCCGAGGGCTCCTCGGCCAGGGCCAGGGTCGGCAGGACCGGAGCGCAGGTGAGCACCAGCCTGGCGACCCATCGGAGCATCATCCGGGTCCGGGACATCCGGCGCATCACGGGCTCTCCAGCTGATAGTCGACGTGTTCATCCTTGTTGAGGGGGAACTCGTCGGGGTTGTAGGCGTTGGCCTTCTGGCGCGCGAGCTTGGTCCACTCGTTCGAAACACCGAGACGGGCCGCCTGCTCGAGCGTCGTGCGATAGCGCTTCACCACTTCCTCATCAACGCTCGCCACCAGCGGTTCGATCTGTTGCTGGACCCCCTGCTGATACACATCGCAACCTTCCTGACCGAACTTGCGCTGCACATCCGGGGGACAGGGGGCCTGGAGCAGGTTCGAGAGGTTCTTGGAGTAGAGCTCCCAGATGTACCCGATGCGGAAGTACGCGGCCAAAAGCCAGGTGGCCCGCTTGTACGGCAACACCCTCTGGTAAATCTCGGCCTGCTTCTTCACCTCCGCCTCGAAGCGCTTCTTGCTGCTCAAAAGCTCCTTCACGTTGGGCGAGATCTTGAGCTTCTCGAACTCGTCCAGACCATCCTCGGCCAGGAGAAAGGCGGACTTGGCCACGTACTCGGCCCCCTCCGAGGCCGGCTCGACCGTGGAGCCCAGCGCGACCAGCTTCTTGTACTGCGCGAACGCCCCCGCCTTGTCCTTCTGCAGCTCCAGGGCCTCGGCGATATGGTAGTTCGCCGCGACCACCTTGGCGGGATCGTTGGGGTAGCGCTTGAGGTAGTCGCGGAACGTCTGGATCGCCTTCTTCGGATCCTTGTTCTTCAGATACACCTCGCCCGAGTGGAAGAACGCCTGCGCCTGGTCCTCGGGCTTGACGCTCGGGTCCTTGGAGTAGTCCTGGTACAGCTTGGCCGCCTCGTCATACGCCTGATCGTTCTCGAGGATGCTGGCGGCGTTGTAGAGGGCGTCGGTGTGATGCGTCGAGGTCTTGAACCGCGGGTCGGTGGCGAGCCGCTTGTACGACACGACCGCCTTGTCGAACTCGAAGAACCGCTGGTAGTTGTAGGCCGTCCGGAAGAGCGCCTCATCGACGAACTCGGACTTGGGGTACTCGGCCACGATGCGCTCGTAGAGCTTGGTGGCGGCGAGGTAGCGCTTCACGTTCTCGTAGGCCACGGCCGCGTTGTTGAGCGCCTTGTCGTTGTTGCCCCCCTCGTTCTTGGGCGAGGAGTTGACCACCTCGATATAACAGGGCGCCGCCTTCTCGTACTCCTTGTTGTCGAGGTACCGGTTGCAGATCTGGAACCGCGCGTCGTCCTTGAGTCGCTTGCGCTCGCCCTCGGCCACCTTGCGATCCGGGGTCGTCCCACCGCAGCCGAGCTTGTCCAGCCGCTCCGTCCACTCGACGATCTTGTCGAGGTCGTTCTCGATGCTGTAGCTCGCCAGGATCGCCTTGCCGGCCTCGACCGACACCGCGTCCTTGCAGTACTTGTCCAGGATCGCCTCCAGGCGCGGCCGCGCCTCCGTCCAGTGCAGGTAGCGGTAATCGATGTCCGCGGCCTTGTACGCCAGTGTCCCCAATCGCCCGGACCCCGGCACCTTCTGGACAAAGGCGTCGTAGGCCTCCTTGAGCTTCTGCACCGTGTCGGGGAAGGGCATCGGCTGGATCGGCACCGGGGTCTTGCCAATCTCGGGGAGCGGCGGATACACCACCTTCCCGCTCGCCTTCTCCTGCTCGACGAGGTGCTCGTAGGACAGCACCACGTTGAAGGCCGCGTCCTCGAGGTACTTGTTGTCGAGGTTCGAGTCGCGGACCTTGGCATACTGCTCCGCCGCCTCCCCGTAGTGGCCTCCGTAGTAGAGCGCCTCGGCGTAAGAGTAGGTGTACTCGTACGTGCTCTTCGAGTTCGGGAACTGCTCGATGTAGCTCTTGTAGCCCTCGGCCGCGGCCGCATACTCCTCCGCCACCTTTTGGGGATCGGCGTTGGGGTCCTTCTTGAGCGCCTGGGCCGCCTTGTGGTGCGACACCGCCGACTTGATGAGCGACGTCTCCACCAGGTTGCGGGCCCCGGCCCGAGCCTCCGGGTTGTCCCGGTTGTGCTTGTCCCACTCCGAGCCCGGCAGGTAGTCCTTGGCCAGGCGGGTGCGCTCCTCGAGCGCCCGGTTGAAGTCGCGCGCGCGCTCGTAGGCCAGCACGATGCGGTCCTGGATCTTGGGGTTCTCGATCGAGAGGGGCCACTTCCGGAGCGCCGTCTTGTAGACCTCGATCGCTTTCTGATACTCCGTCTCGTCGAAGTACACGTCGCCGAGCCGCTCGTAGATCTCGCGCACGTGGGGCTCCTTCTCGCGCCCCTTGTAGTACTCCTCGATGCGCTGGAGCCCCGTCACCGGATCGTCGATGGTGTCCCCGTCCCAGTCCTTCTCCGCGAAGGAGATCCCGAGGTACTGCACCGACTCCGACCGCAGGTCCGACCCCTCCCTGCCCGACTCGGCCTTGCGCTGGTCGGCGAACACCACCAGCTCGTCGAAGCGCTGGATCGCCTCACGGTAGCGATCGGCCCGGTAGTAGGCCCAGGCCAGCTTGTAGAGCGCCTTGTCGTAGTAGGGCGAGTCCTTGTTGCCGAGCACCCGCGAGTAGGCCGCGATCGCCAGCTCGAGCTCGTTGTAATCAAAGTGGTACTCCCCGACGCGCGTCCACGCCTCGGGAAGGAAGCGGGAGTTCTCCCGCGCCGGCTTGCAGCTCACGTAGGGATCGTTCACCGGCACGCCGCGCTGCCCCTTGGAGGGCACCACCGGCGCCGGCGGAGCGAGCGGCTGATACTGGTTGCTGCACACCAGGGCCAGGAACGCCTGCCGCCCCTCCAGATCCTTGCCCATCTTGTCGAGGCAGTAGCCGAGCAGGTACAGGCCGGCATCGATCAACCGATAGTCCGGGAACTCCGACACCAGGCGCTTGTAGAGATCGATGGTCTTCGTGAAGTCGGCCGGCTGCGGCGCCGCGTCGCTGTTACTCTCCACCGCGGCCAGCGCCTCCTCGCTCGTCCGTTCGTAGTACAGCTCGGCGAGACGGAAGATGACGTCCGGGGTCCAGCGCTTGTCGCTCGGGTACTTCTCCAAAAACTTCTCGAAGAGAGCGATGGCGTCCTCGCGGCGCTGCTTCTCGTCCTTCTCGGCCGTGGTGATCTGGCTCTCATAGCCCGCCATGAGCTCCTTGCGCTTCTTCTCGTACTCCTGGCGGATGATGTGGGTCACATCGCTGCGGTAGTCCTTCTGCGCCGCCTCGAAGCGCTGGACCGCCTGCTCCATGGCCTCCAGCTCGCGGAGGTCGTCGGCGGTGAGCGTCGCCCCATCGGGCGCGGTCGTGGCGCTCGCCCGGTCGACCGGGCGGGGCTGATCGGCACGCGCTCCGGACTCCGGCGGCACCAGGCCGAGGAGCGACACGAGCACCGAGGCGCCGGCGAGCCGCACCCGGACCTTCATTAGCGGAGCCCCTGCGTGGCGCTGGCTCATGGCGCTACTCCTTGAGGACCGGCTTGAACTCGTCATCGAGCATCTTGAGATCGCGCTTCTGTTCGCGCAGGAGCCGCGTCTTCTCCTGCGTGCGGGCGTCCTTGAGCGCCCAGGCGACGTCGATCACCCCAACGTCGGCACGCACCACGATGTTGTAGAAGCGGTGAGCGATGGTGCGGAAGCTCTCCGCCGTGATGCCGCCGCCCACGTCGCCGGTCTCGCCCTCGTAGCCGCCGAGCAGGCGCTGGTACTCGGCGACGTGCGTCTGCTCCTCCGCGACCGAGGAGCGGTACTCTTTCAGGCGATCCTCGACCATCGCGTCGATCTTGCCGCCAAAGCGCTCGATCTGCCGCTCCGCCGCGCGGGCGCGGTCGAGGATGGAGGCGATCTGGTCCGCCCGGGCGCGGGACGGCCCCGACAGCCGCCCCCGGATCGCGTTCCCGAGGTCATGCTCCTGCTCGATCAGCGAGGCGAGCTGGTTCCGCAGCTGGGTCTGCTGCTGCGTGTCCACATCATAGGCGCCCACACCGGCCAGGACGTCGGCGATGTCCTGGCGCAGGTGCTCGTACTCCTGGCGCAGGCGCTCCTCCTCGGCCTTGGCCGCCGCCAGCTCGTTCGCCGCGCGCTCCTGCTCCGCGGGCGAGGGCTGGATCTTCTTGTCCTTGAGGAGGTTCGCGTAGAAGACCTCGATCCCCACCCGCAGCGCCGAGTAGGTCTGGAGCTGCGCCCCCTGCAGCACCGCCGCCTGATCGACATCCTCGAACTGGGCGCGGATGCGCTTCTGCCGCGCCGCCGGCGACTCCGTATCCGAGGGCAGCTTGGCGATCTGCTGCTCGACCTTGGCCCGTTCGCGCGCGATCTCGGCCAGCTGACTCCGCTCGGCTGGCGTCGCCACCGGCGACTCGAGCGCGGTCTCGACGTTGACCAGCCGACGTTCGATGGAGGCGAGCCGCGCCGACATGGCGCCGGCCGTATTCCGCGCCGTGGCCAGTTCGGGGAACACGTTGATGCGCTGCGGCCCATCGAGCGCCTTCTGTACCCGCTGCAGGATATTCGCCGCCTCGGTGAGCTCCTTCTTCATCGTGCCCACGTCCGTGACCAGGTTGCTCACCTCCTCCATCTCGGGCTCCTGCCGCACCCACTTCACCGCGAGTGGCGGCAGGTAGGTCGTGGCGTCGAACTTGCCGAGGTTCTTGCCGATGAGCTCCTTGAAGTAGGCCTCGATGTCCTTGCTCTGCGCGGCCTCGAGCTGCTTGTGGAGCGGCTCGAACTCCTCCCGCGTCTTGGTGAAGGAGTCGCGCGCCTCGTCGAACTCGTTCTGCCGGATGTGGAGGTTGCCGATGAGCAGCTTGACCTCGGGCGCCACTGGATCGTCGGGCCTCAACGTGAGCAGCGTGTCGAGTGCGCGGAAGGCCTTCTTGTAGTCCTTCTCCTTGATCGACACCCAGGCCTGCTCGTAGAGCGCCTCGGGCAGGAGATCCGACTTGAGATCGATCTTGCTGTACTCGGTGTTGGCATTGGTGAGCTGGCCCTGCTCGTAATAGATCCGGCCGAGCGCGAGGTGCGCCAGCTCGGCGATGCGCTTCTCGTCGGCCGTCTTGGGCTCGGCCTTGAGGAGCGCCTCGTAGGTCACCACCGCCTCGGTGAGCTGCCCGCGCGCCACCTGGCTCGCGCCCACGAAGTACTGACTGTGGAACCAGTAGGTATGCCCGGGCTGGATGCCCTTCAAGGCCTTCTCCACCTCGTCCCAGTTCTTGCGGAAGAAGTAGTACTTGCCCTTCACGTAGGGCACGGACGGCCGCAGCTTCTCGGGCGGCAGATCCGCCAGCTTGGCGAGGTAGCCGTCCACCGGGTCGTAGTCGCCCGTGTGGAGCGACAGCTCGATGAGCCGCTGCAAGGCCTCCTGGTAATGGATCGCCTTGGCCCCCTGCTCCACGAGCTGGGTGAAGTAGCGCCGTGAGGAGAAGTAGTCCCGCTTGTAGAAGAGCGAGTCGGCGAGGAAGAAGAGCGCGTCCGGGTAGGCCGCGGACTGGGGGTACTTCTCCACCACGTCGAGCAGCCGGATGGCGGCGGCCTCGTAGTCCTTGAGCTCGTAGCTCACCTGCGCATCGATGAGCAGGCGCTCCGCCATCTCCTCGTTGGCCACCACGCTCGAGGTCTGCACGCGGTTCTCGAGCTGGCGCAGCTCCTCCTGGAGCTTGAGCACCTCCCCCCCGAGCTGCTCCACCTCATCGGCGCGGCTCGAGCCGGGGATCGTGCCGCCCAGCGCGAACATCATCATCGCCAGGCCAAGCCGATACGGCATCTTTACTTCTTCCCCGGCTTGCTCGCTGGCTTGCTCCCCGACTTCCCGGAGCCGGCTGGGCCCGCCGACCCGGCCACCCCCGCCGCGCCCGCCGGTTTATCCGACGTGATGGTGACGCGGCAGTCGGCGTTCGGGCGCTTGTCCCAGTCGGTCGTGACCGGGTTGCCCTTCTCGAACGCCACCAGCTTGAGCTGCGTCTGGCGCCCCTCCTCGGCCGAGAAGGTGCACGTCTTGTCGACCGTGGCCTTGTAGCCCTTGAGGTAGGCGAAGACGCCGTAGCCGTTGCCCTGATAGATCATGCGCACCGACACCGTGTGCTTGCCCGGTGTCGTCGAGCCGTTGAAGATCTCGAACTCCTGCGTGTCCCCGAGGTGGCCCGTGTCGTCCGCCTTGGCGTAGATCTCCGCCCCGTCGAGCGCATACACCAGCTTGATGAGGGAGTAGGTCGACGACATCTCGTTGCGGTGCATGATGAGCGAGCGCGAGCCGCCGATGCGGCCCTGCAGCACCGTCTCCTTCATGATGTTGAGCCGCGCCTTGGAGCGGAAGATCTGCTCCTTCAGCTCGTTCACCCGCCGCTCAAGGTCATGGAGTTTCACCGTGTAGGCCGAACCCGTGACGCCTTGGCCGGGTCCGGTGGCGCCGTCGGCCGGGGCCGTCGTGCCATCGGTCGGGGCCGCCGTAGCGCCCGCCGCCGGAGCCGCGGTCGCCCCGGGACCCTGTGCCCCGGCCTGGCCGGCTCCACCCGCCGGGCTCGTAGCGCTCGGCGTTGCCGCGGGGGCCGCCGTCCCCGGCTGCGCCGCGGCAGGCGTCCCCGTCGTGCCGGCAGCAGCCGCCGCCGGCGAGGCCTCAGGGGCCGCGGCGGGCGCGGCCTGCTGGGGCGCAGCGGGCTTCGCGCTGCTGGCGCTGCCCTTCTTCGCTGGAGCCTTTTGCCCCGACGCGCCTCCTGCCAGTAGGGTCCCCGACAGGACGCCTACCAGCGCCATCCATCTGTGTGTGGGCAGCTTCCTCATGGCCCCCATCCTCTCCGCGAAGCGAACAAAAAACCTCGTGAGGTAAAAGGCTTGCGATGACGCAGGGGTATAGCAGACGAAGGAGCGAGGGTCAAGCCGACCACCGACGGGGAGGTAGGTGTCAGGTGGTGGGGTCGGGGGAGGGGGGAACGGGTGGGGGCGAGGCCGCAGGCGCGGGCGCTGCTTTGCGCCGGGCCTCGAGGTGGGCCCAGAGCCGCTCCAGCACTTCCTTGATCCCCTCACCGGTCGCGGCCGAGATCGCGTAGAGCTCGATCCCCCGGGCGGCGAATGCCTCCCGCAGCGTGGCATAGGCCTCGCGCGTCTCGGTGAGGTCCATCTTGGTCAGGGCCACCACCTGGGGCCGGGCCGCGAGCGCCGCGTCATACTCCGCGAGCTCCCGTTGGATCACCTCGTAATCGTGCACGGGATCGCGCTCCGGCTCCACCGAACACTCGATGAGGTGGAGCAGCACGCTCGTGCGCTCCACGTGGCGCAGGAAGCGGTGCCCGAGACCATGCCCCTCGGCCGCCCCTTCGATGAGGCCGGGGATGTCGGCCAGCACGAAGCTCCGCCCCTCGGAGAGCGAGACCACCCCCAGGTTGGGGGTCAGGGTCGTGAACGGGTAGTCGGCGATCTTGGGCCGGGCTCGCGACACCCTCGAGATGAACGTGGACTTGCCCACGTTCGGGTAGCCGACGATCCCCGCATCCGCGAGGAGCTTGAGTTCGAGCCGCAGCGTCCTCATCTCCCCGGGCGTGCCCTCCTCGGCATGACGCGGCGCCTGGTTGGTCGGCGTGGCGAAGTGCATGTTCCCGCGCCCGCCCCGGCCGCCCCGCGCCGCGACAAAGCGCATGTCCGGCCGGTCGAGGTCGGCCAGCACCTCGTCCGTCGCCTCGTCCTTGACCAGCGTCCCGACCGGCACCCGCACCAGGAGATCCTCGGCCGCGCGGCCATAGCAGTCATGCCCCTGCCCGTGCTCACCGCGTCCGGCCCGGTAGTGCTGCTGGTAGCGCAGATCGAGCAGCGTCGACAGCTGCGGGTCCGCCACCATCACCACCGACCCACCGTTGCCCCCGTCGCCGCCCGAAGGACCGCCGCGCGGGACATACTTCTCGCGCCGGAAGGCCACGCAGCCATTGCCGCCGTCGCCGCCCTGCACGTAGATCTTGACCTCGTCGATGAACTGCATGGGAGTCGGGTGATGGTATCAGTAGGGTGCCGGCATGAAAGAGCCCAAGTGGCCAAGGCGCACGCCTGACCACCTGGGTTCAGCACGTCACCGCTGACCGCGTAGGGTCAGGAGGCTGGCGTCTGGGGCGCGGCCTGGGTCTCGGCCGCGGGCTGCTCCGGCAGGGGAAGGACCGACACCTTCGTGCGGTCCTTGCCCTTGCGCTCGAACTTCACCGTGCCCTCGCTCAGCGCGAAGATGGTCCAGTCGCGGCCGACGCCCACGTTCTTGCCTGGCAGGATCACTGTGCCCAGCTGGCGCACGATGATGTTGCCCGGGATGACGTGCTCGCCATCGTACCGCTTGACTCCCCGCATCTTCGGCTGGGAGTCACGACCGTTGCGCGACGAACCCTGTCCTTTTTTATGTGCCATGCGTCACCCGTTGATGGCGCTGATCTTGAGCGCGGTGTAGGTCTGACGGTGTCCGGTCTTGCGCCGGTAGCCCTTGCGACGGCGATACTTGTAGATGCGCAGCTTCTCGCCGCGCACGTCGCCGACGACCTCGGCCACCACCTTGGCGCCCTCGATGCGCGGCGTGCCGATGCGCACGTTGTCGCCATCGGCGACCAGCAGGACCTCCGTGAACTCGATGGTCTTGCCGGCTTCGCTCTCGAGCTTCTCGACGCGGAGCGTGTCGCCGGGCTGGACCCGATACTGTTTGCCACCGGTGGCAATGACGGCGTACATGGTCAGGTTCTCCGATTCACGATGCTGTGGATCCGTCGGCCCGCCTCATCCCCAGCAGACTCGCTATGAGATCGCGTGTACTACCGCGAGCGCCGACGAGAGCGCGGATTTTACGCGGCCAGGGGGTCAAGTCAAGCACGTTTCATGTGCCCCCCGGGCCGCACATTCTATAGAGAAATTCGGATCAGCCCTTGGGCCGCATCCGGTGGGGCGGCAGGAGCGCCGTCAGCCCGGGATCGATCCGCCCCGTGAACTTCACCCCCATCCCCTCCTCCTCCGTGCCCCGCACCCATGTCACCTGACCCGTCTGATGGATGGGCGCGGCGTCGCCCACCCGGATGGCCATCTCGATCTCGGTGCCGATGGGCAGCGGACGCGAGGTGCGGATGAAGAGCCCGCCCTCGCTCAAGTTGACGATCGCATGGCGTCCCAGGTCTTCGCCATCCGCGAAGGAGACGCCGAGCCGGATCGGGTAGCGTGGCGCGCTGCGGCGGTCGTCGTGCTCGGACATGTCTACGTCCCCAACCTAGAGGATTGGGCCCTATCCTAGCATCCGGACCAGGGAATCCTCAAATGGCGCCCGTGCCACGCCTCGCTCGGTGACGATCGCGCTGATGTAGCGCGCCGGGGTCACGTCGAAGGCCGGGTTGCGCACCGCCACCCCGTGGTCGGAGAGCGGCGCCACCTGCACCCCCCCCACGTGAGTCACCTCGCGGGACGTCCGCTCCTCGATCGGGATGTGGGTGCCATCCGGGATCGACAGATCCACGGTCGAGCGGGGGGCGGCCACGATGAATGGGATCCCGTGCTCCCGCGCCAGCACCGCTACACTATAGGTGCCGATCTTATTCGCCGTATCGCCGTTGCGGGCGATCCGGTCGGCGCCCACGATCACCGCCTGCACCTCGCCGCGGGCCATGAAGTGACCGGCCATGTTGTCCGTGATCAGGGTGACGGGGATCCCGCTCCGCCCGAGCTCCCAGGCCGTGAGCCGGGCGCCCTGCAGGAACGGCCGGGTCTCGTCCGCGAGCACGCGGAGCCGACGCCCGTGTGCCACGGCCGAGCGGATCACCCCGAGCGCCGTCCCATACCCGCCCGTGGCGAGCGCCCCCGCGTTGCAGTGGGTGAGCACCGTCCCCTCGGGGAGAAGCGGGGCCCCGTGTTCGCCGATCGCGCGGCAAGACGCGATGTCCTCCACGTGGATGGCGATCGCCTCCTTCTCCAGTTGGGCCGGCGTCTGCGGCGACACCCGCTTCATCCGCTCGAGCGCCCAGAACAGGTTCACCGCGGTCGGGCGCGTGGCCGCCAGCGTGTCATAGACCTCACCGAGCCGGCCGGCCTCGACCTCCCGCGCGCCGAGGACTACGCCATACGCCGCGGCGCAGCCGATGGCCGGCGCGCCGCGCACCACCATCTCGCGGATGGCCTCGGCCACCCCGCGATAGTCACGATACTCGCGCCACACCTCCTCCACCGGGAGGAGCCGCTGATCGAGGAGCCGCAGCGCACCGCCGGACCATTCGAGTGGGGACAGGACCTCGTTCATCATGATGATCCTTCTTTCGGGGACAGGATCCGCCGGAGCAGCTGGTTGACCAGCTCCGGGCTCGCCTTGCCGGCCGTCTCGCGCATCACCTGACCGACGAAGAAACCGAGCAGCTTCTCGTTGCCCTTGCGATACTTCTCCACTTGCTGCGGGTTCGCCTCCACCACCTTGCGCACCACCGCCTCGATCGCCGCCTCGTCCGTCACCTGCACGAGCCCCTCAGCCTCGACGATCGCCTGGGCGCCTTGCCCCGTGGCCCACATCTTCCCGAACACGTCCTTGGCGATCTTGCCGCTGATCGTCCCTTGGTCGACGAGCCGGGTGAGCTCGGCCAGGGCCGCGGGCGCGATCGGACAGGCCGAGAGGGTGCGGCCGTCGCGATTGAGCTCGCGCAAGAGCTCCGAGCCCACCCAGTTCGCCGCGCGCTTGGCGTCAGCCCCGGCCGCCACCACCGCCTCGTAATAATCCGCCACGTCCTTCTCGGCCGTGAGCAAGGCGGCGTCGTACTCGGTCAGGCCGAGCTTTTCCATGAAGCGGGCGCGCCGCGCGAGCGGCAGCTCCGGTAGCTCCCCGTGGACCCGTTCGATCCAGGCCGCGTCGAGCGCGAGCGGCGGCAGGTCCGGCTCCGGGAAATAGCGGTAGTCGTGCGCCTCCTCCTTCGAGCGCATGGCGTGCGAGCTCCCGCGGTCCGCGTCCCAGAGCCGGGTCTCCTGCACCACCTGCCCGCCGCGTTCCACGAGATCGATCTGACGTTCGATCTCGTACTCGATGGCCCGCTGCACGTTGCGAAAGGAGTTGATGTTCTTGAGCTCCGTGCGCGTCCCGAGCGTGGTCGCGCCCACCGGCCGCACCGACACGTTGGCGTCGCAGCGCAGCGAGCCCTCCTCCATGTTACCGTCGCAGATCCCGAGATAGCGCACGAGCTGACGGAGCGCCTTCAGGTACTCCGCCGCCTCCTCGGCCGAGCGCAGGTCCGGCGCCGACACCACCTCGATGAGCGGCACCCCGGCGCGGTTCAGGTCCACGAGCGAGACCGGGCCATGAGCCCCGGCCACGTGCATGCTCTTGCCCGCGTCCTCCTCCATGTGGATGCGGATGAGGCGCACCTTGCGCAGCGAGCCCCCGGAGAAGAAGGAGACCTCCCCGTGCTCGGCGAGCGGCTCGTCGTACTGGGAGATCTGATAGCCCTTGGGCAGGTCTGGATAGAAGTAGTGCTTGCGCGCAAAGCGCGAGGTCTTGCGGAGGGTGGAGCCCGTGGCCAGCGCCATGCGGATCGCGAACTCGACCGCGCGGGTGTTCAGCACCGGCAGCGTGCCCGGCAGCGCCAGCGTGTAGGGATCGGTGTAGTCGTTGGGCGAGCCGCCAAAGGAGGCATTGGCCGCCGAGAAGGCCTTCGAGCGTGTCTGGAGCTGCACATGGCACTCGAGACCAATGACGGGTTCGTAGGCAGCCATGCGGGCGCGCACTGTAGTCCGACCCCGCCCTGCACGCAACGCCGGTGGGGTGACGGCCCGGGGGTGAGGGGTGCGGCTAGTGCACGATGTCGCGGTGCGTGTTCGCCTGCGGGTCCTCGCCGTGCGCGAGCTTGTGGGCGTGGCCGATCATCTCGCTGAGGTAGGTGGCGAGCGCGCAGAAGTCGACCGCCTCCCCCTCGGCACCGAGGTGGACCGCCCGATGGATGAGCGCGCGCACCATGAGCCAGGGCAGCTCCTCGCCGAGGTGGGCGAAGTCGGCCTGGAGTTGCCCGATGAATTGGTTCACGCGGCGCTCGACGTCGTCGATGGCCGCCATCACGCACGCTCCTTGCGCGGTCGCACCGTTGCCTGGTGTAGCCCCATGTGACCTCCTTGGGCCGCGCAGCTTAGCACCAGTTGGCCCCTGCATCGCCGGGTGAGATGGACCTCAAGAGGTTTGCGGGGGACCTCCAATCATTTATTGCATTGCGCAGCGGCGTGCAGCGCTCGTGTCTCCACCAGCTACACTTGCGTGCGTTGGCCGGCGTCGGGCATGCTGCCTTTCGGAGCCGACGGGGGACGTTCGTTCACCAACCCAGGAGAGAGCCCATGCGGTCCGTCGCACGCCTCACCCTCCCGTTCCTCGGCCTGCTCGCCGTCTTCGCGGTCGCTGGTGGCGCCCTGCTGTGGTGGCGCACGGGGCGGACAGAGGCGGCCGTGAAGCCGCGCCCGGCAGAGGTCACCACCGGGGCCGAGTCCGTGGCCACGTCCGGTCCCCAGATCCGGCTCGCCATGTCCGCCGCCTTCGTCTCCGAGTCGGGGGTCGGCGTCTACGAGAAGATCGCCGAGTACCTCACGCGCAAGACGGGCATCCAGGCCAAGTTCATCAGTGGTCTTGCCTACGGCACCATCAACAGCATGCTCGAGGAGGGCGCCCTGCACTGCGGCTTTGTCTGTGGACTGCCCTATGTCATGCTCCATGATCGTGAGCAGCCCGCCGCCCGGCTCATCGCCGCCCCCATCATGAAGGCGCCCCGCTACCACGGGCAGCCCAAGTACTACTCGGACCTCATCGTCCGCAAAGACAGTCCCTACCGGACGATCTACGACCTCAAGGGCAAGACCTATGTCTACAACGACGAGCTGTCGAACTCGGGCTACAATTTGCCCCGCTACCGCTTGCTCCAGCTCGGCCTGACCCGCAATTTCTTCGGCAAGCTCCTGCGCTCGGGCTCCCACGAGGAGTCCATCCGCATGGTGGCGGCCGGGGAGGCGGACGCGAGCTTCGTCGACAGCCTGGTGCTCGACTTCGACCGGGAGAAGGGCTACGGGCACGCCCGCGAGGTCCGCGTGATCGAGAGCGTCGGTCCGGCCGGCATCTGCCCGCTGGTCGCCTCGGCCAAGGTGCCGGCAGACGTCGTCGACAAGCTCCAGCGCGAGCTCACGACGATGCA
This sequence comes from Polyangia bacterium, assembly GCA_036263495.1. GTDB lineage: Bacteria > Myxococcota_A > Polyangia > Palsa-1104 > SHYY01 > DATAGU01. Next base: position 58,248 of record DATAGU010000116.1, read on the forward strand.
CGAGGACCCGGAGGGGCGGAGGATCCTCGACGAGGCGCTGCTCGAACGGTTCGCCATCGTCGACGACAAGAACTACGACGACATCCGCGCCATGAGGAACGCGGCGGAGAAGGCCGGATTCACCGTCATCCGATGAGCACCCGGGGGACGCCCAAGGCGGCACACGCCCGGCGCCTGCTCTGGCCCCTCGTCGGGATGTTCCTGCTCAGCGTCGCTCTGCAGGGTGCCTCGCTCGTGGCGGTGCGGGAGATCGACACGAGCGTGATCCGCAGCCGGCAGGAGATCGCGGTCGCGTCGGACCAGCGCGCCGTGGTCGAGCAGTTCGTGAACGCGACCTACCTCGCGGTGGTCGGCCTGGCCACCTCCGACTGGGAGCTGCTGCTCGCGGAGCAAGCTGTCGTCCAGCGGCTGGCCGAGCGCTTCGCGGCCGTGAACGCGGCGATGCTCGACGGAGGCGGCGCGCGCATCGATGATCTGGAGGTCACGCTGGCCGGCACCCGGGATCCCGAGGTCCGCGCGCGGCTCACCGCCGTGCAGCAGCTCCGGACCGCGGTCCACGCGGCCCACGCGCGGGTCCTCCGCTCCGAGAACTGGTCGCTCAAGCACAACCCGCATCTCGAGCAGTTCCGCGCCCTGTCCGGGCAGCTCATCGAGGCGCTCGGCGAGCTCTCCACGCTCCTCCAGCGCCGCGCGCTCGCGCAGCGGGTGTGGCTGGGCGGCGTCCAGCGCGCCGTCCCGGTCGGCGCCTTCCTGCTCACGCTCGCGTCCTTCGCCTTCGTGCTCGTGCGCCTCCTCCTGCCGTTCGCCGCCTCGACAGAGGAGCTCAGCCGGAGCGAGGCGGCGCTGCGCGAGGCGCGGGACGCGCTCGAGCAGCGGGTCGCCGAGCGCACGCAGGAGCTGGCGGAGGCGAACGAGGCGCTGCGGCACGCCCATGACGACCTCGAGCTCCGCGTGAAGGAGCGCACGGAGGAGCTGCGGGAGGCCCAGCGGCGCGCCGTGGCGTTGGCCCGCCAGGCGGGCATGGCCGAGCTGGCCTCGAACATGCTGCACAACGTAGGCAACGTCCTGAACAGTCTGAAGACGTCGTCCACGCTGCTCGGCGAGCGCTTGCAGGCATTCCGCGTGGAGTCGCTCGTCAAGCTCGCCGGGCTGCTCAAGGAGCACGAGGCGGATCTCGCCGCGTTCTTCACGAGAGACGATCGCGGGCGGCGCTTGCCCCCGTACCTCGAGAAGCTCGGGCACCACCTGTCTGCCGAGCGCACCGAGATGCAGGGGATGGCGGCGGACCTGCAACGCCACGTGGAGCACATCCGCGCGATCGTCGAGGTGCAGCAGACCTATGCCCTGTCGTCGAGCCTGGTCGAGGCGACGTCGCTCGAGGAGCTGATCGAGGACGCGCTACGCATCAGCGCGGCGGCGCTCGGGCGGCACGGCATCCGCATCGAGCGCGAGGTCGCCCCGCTGCCGCGCCTCCTCATCGACAAGCACAAGTTGCTGCAGATCCTCTTGAACCTCATCAGCAACGCCAAGTACGCGCTCGACAGCAAGCCGCCCGGCGAGCGGCGGCTCTGCGTGCGGATCGATCGCCCCACCCAGGAGCAGGTGCGCGTTCAGGTGATCGACAACGGCATGGGCATGGCCGCCGAGCTGCTCCCGAAGATCTTTCAGCATGGGTTCACGACGCGGAAGGAGGGGCATGGCTTCGGCCTCCACTCCTGCGCGATCGCGGCCCGGGCGCTCGGGGGCTCGCTCTCGGCGCACAGCGAAGGCCCGGGCCTGGGCGCGACCTTCACGCTCGACCTGCCCTGCCAGCCGGCGGTGTCGGAGCGCATCGGCGCGACATGAAGTGACCTGACGGACGGGCCGCGGCCGCCACGATCCCGGGTCGAGGGCCGGCTGTGACGGTCAGGGCACCTGCCCGGCGCTGCGTCGATTGTGCAGGCACTTCTCGCTCAGCGAGAGGGCGAGCTCGGTCACGTCCTGGGGATTGAAGGGCTTGCGCAGCAGCCGCAGCCCCGGCCGGTTCACCCGGTGGACGACCTCGTGCCAGGAATAGTCCGCGTAGGCGCTGCAGATCACCACTTCGAGGAGGGGATCCTGGGCGATGATGTGCAGGATGGTCTCGACACCATCCCAACCCGGGGGCATGCGCATGTCGACGAAGGCGAGGGCGTACGGCTGACCGCTCTTTAGCGCGGCCAGGACCTTCTGATAGCCCTCGTAACCCTGCAGGGCCGTGTCCACGATGAAGTGCGTCTCGGACGGGGCGGTCGGGCTCTCCTCGCCGAACAGCTCAGCCTCGAGGGCGTCGAGGTCCCTGTGCTCGGGCCTGGAGCACAGCACCTGGCGGAAGTCGTTGTGGATGTCGGCGTTGTCGTCGATGACGAGGATCCTGCGGACGTCCTCGGGGTCCCCTGCGTCCGCGGGAGAGGGGCCCGCGCGCGTCCCGGATCGCGGCTCGCCGGCCATCGTCGAAGGAGCCAGCCCGTGCGGGGCGAGAGACCGCCGGGGGCGGCGCTCAAGAGAGGGATTTTCGTCGGTGAGCATCGGGATGCCTGGTGGGCAGATATAGCACGGGGCGCGCCTCGCGCGAATCGGGCCCTACCCACGCCCGCGCCGCGATCGGACCCGGTAGAGCAACCGCACGATCGCCTCGAACAGCGCCGCAGGCAGGAACCTCCGCAGCGTCACCCCGAGCCGCTGAAGGAGCACGCCGACCGGGTAGCGCAGCGCCGGCCGCCGCGTGCGGATGATGCGCTCGACCAGGCGCGCGATCGCCCGCGGCCCCGGCGCCTGCGCCTCGTCGCGCTCGATGACCGCCAGCGTGCGCGCGAACTGCTCGCGATACGGCGACCCCTCGCCCGCCCCGCGCACGATGCGGCGGTTCGCGGTGAAGCCGGTGTTGAAATCGCCCGGCTCCACGAGTGACACGTGGATGTGGTCGGCCCGCACCTCGTGCCGCAGCACCTCGGTCAGGCCCTCGAGCGCGAACTTGCTCGCCGAGTACATCCCCTGGAACGGCGCCCCGATGAGGCCCCCGATGGACGAGATGTTGATCACCCGCCCGCCGCCCGCCGCCCGCATGTGCGGCAGCACCTGGTGGAGCACGCGCAGGACGCCGAGGAAGTTCGCGTCGAGCTGCGCGCGCGCCTCTTCGATCGACGTGTCCTCGATGGCGCCCGCGTACCCGAAGCCGGCGTTGTTCACCACCACGTCGATGCGCCCGGCCCGCGCGACCACCTCGGCCACCGCGGCGGCCACCGAGGCGTCGTCGGTCACGTCCATGGCCACGTACTCGAAGCCTGCGGCGTCCCCGGCCGGCGGCGGCCGCCGGCTGGCGCCGAAAACGCGGTAGCCGCGCTCCGCGAGCCAGCGCGCGCAGGCGAGCCCGATGCCCGACGAGGCGCCGGTGATGAGCACCGTCGTCACCCCGGGCCTGGTGTCCTCCTTGGCCGGAGAGAGCGGCGCCAGGGCGCTGGAACGAGCGGCCATGGACGCGGACATCGATGTCGACAAGAGGGGGGGCGTCAGTCCTTGAACTCCACCAGGACCGGCGCGTGGTCGCTCGGCTGCTTGCCCTTGCGTTCCTCGCGATCCACCCACGCCCCGGTCACCTGCTCGAGCAGCGCCGGCGTCACGAACACGTGGTCGATGCGCAGCCCGCGGTTCTTCTGGAAGGCCAGCATCCGGTAGTCCCAGTAGGTGTACAGCGGGCCGGTCGGGTGCACGTGGCGGATCACGTCGACGAGCCCCACCTCCCGGACGCGCCCGAGCGCCGCCCGCTCCGCGAGCGAGTACAGGCACTGCCCCTCCCAGGCGACCGGGTCATAGACGTCCTCGGGGGCCGGCGCGATGTTGAAGTCGCCGCACAGCGCGAACGGCACGTCGGGGCGGACCCGCGGGGCGAGGTAGGCGCGCAGGCGTTCGAGCCAGGCCATCTTGTAGGCGAACTTGTCCGTCCCGACGGCCTCGCCGTTGGGGACGTAGCAGCACAGCACCCGCAGGCCCTGCGTGGTCCCGGCCAGGAAGCGCGCCTGGGCGTCGTCCACGCCGTCGGTGATGCCGCGCTCTATGTCAAGGAGCGGCGCGCGCGACAGGATGGCGACGCCGTTGTAGGTCTTCTGGCCGAAGGTGGTGATCTCGTAGCCGAGCCCGCGGAAGGCCTCGAGCGGGAACTTCTCGTCCTCGACCTTGAGCTCCTGCAGGCAGAGGATGTCGGGGCGACGGGCCTGGATCCAGGCGACGACGCGGTCTTGCCGGGCGCGGATGCTGTTGACGTTCCAGGTGGCGAGCTTCACGGGCCCAAGGTAGCACTCAACCGGGCCCCGGAGACGGGGGTTTCACGCGCTGGTTCATCCCGAGGGCGGCGCGGCCGGCTCCGCATACACCGGCGCCTCGTAGAACTGCTGGAACCAGCGCCGCATCCGGTGCACCGGACCGTCGCCGATGGTGAGCAGGGGCCACGGCCGGTAGATCTTCCCCTCCCAGATGGAGATGTCGATGCGCCACTGCGAGATCCAGTTCCCCACCACGTAGTAGACGAGCAGGCGCGGGATGCGGCGCTCCGCGAACCATCGGAAGCGGGCGAGTCTCGTGCCCTGGTTCAGCTCGGCCGCGCCACGGCGGCCAGCGTGAGCGTCACACGGTTCCGCTCCCCGCGGCGCTCGTAAGCCACCTCGTCCATCAGCGAGCGCACGAGGAAGATGCCGAGCCCGCCCACGCTACGCTCCTCCAGCGGGGCGTCGAGGTCCGGCGCCGGCCTCTGCCACGGGTCGAAGGGCCGGCCATCGTCCTCCAGGGTCACCACCACCCGCCCACCTACGTACTCGAGGCCCACGTCGGTCTCGTGCACCTGCCCGTGGCACATCCCGTTGGTGAACAGCTCCTCCAGCGCCAGGACCAGCTTGGCCGTCTGCGAGGCCGTGATGCCGTATCCATCACAGAACGTCTTCACCTCCCGGCACAGCCGTTCGAGCTCGCCGACCTCGGCCTTGACCGTGAGCATCATGACCACCCTCCGGGCCCCCTCACGCTGGAGGAGACGCACCACAACCTCATCCGATCACATTACAATGGAGTGGTACTGGCTCGGGATGCGATCCCCGGGCCGCTCAGAGGTATCGCACATGCGGACGGCCACACTGACAGCCATCGCGTTCCTGGGGTTCCTCGGCGCCGCCCTCGCCGCCCCCGAGGCCGCCTCCATCGGTCAGGTCAAGTCGGTGAACGGAGCCGCCTTCATCATTCGCGGCGGCGCCCGGCTGCCCGCCCACCTCGGCGACCCCCTGCTCGAGAGGGATGACCTCGAGACCGGCGACAACGGCACCCTGGGCGTCACGTTCAACGACAGCACCCTCATGTCGCTCGGCCCCCGCAGCCATGTCTCGCTCCATGAGTACCGCTTCGACCCCACCACCCGGCACGGCAACTTCCTCGCCCGCATGCGGCGCGGCACGCTCGCCGTCACCTCGGGTGAGCTGACCCGGGCCGAGCCCGGCTCCATCCGCATCCAGACGCCCCGCGCCATCCTCGGCGTGCGCGGCACCCAGTTCCTCGTGCGCGTCGACGAGTAGCCCCTCCCGCTCACGTAACCGCTCACGGGGACACCCTTGGGGTAGCGCCGGGTTGCGCGGCGCCTCCCTACCAGACTCGCTCGAGCTCGGCCACGCGCGCGTGGTCGCGCACCCCGTGCAAAAACCGCTCGCGCCGCGCCGGATCCGGGATCTCGGCGGCGCGCTCGTCGATGAGTCGGCGCGCGGCCTGGAGCTGCGCGTGCGCCGCGTCGGAGGCACCGGCCGCGTGATACGCCTCGGCCGCCGCGAGGCGTAGCCGCACGTCGAGGAGGCAGGTCCCCCCCGCGGCGCGCAGCAGCTCCAGCCCTTCCTCGGCCACCATCACCGCGGCCGCGACATCGCTCTGCGCAAGCAGGGACTCGCACAAGAGCCCGCGGGCCCCCACACCACACACCCTCATCGGGCCCATGAGGCCCGTCACTCGCCGCGCCGCCTCGGCCGCCGCTTCGGCCGCCCCACGCGCGAGGTGCGCACGGACCACGGCGGTGTGCGCCATCAGGTTCCAGAAATTGGTCAGCGACTGGGCGATCATCTCCTCGGCCAGCGTCTGCGCGGCGGTGAGCTGTTCCCTGTCCCCCGGCGCTGCGGCTTCGGCCATCATGAAGGCGCGGTACGCCAGGGCGGCGCCGCGCACGGCCGCCTCCTGCAGCTGCCCGAGCGTCGCCAGGCACGCCTCGAGCTCCGCCCGCGCCGCCTCCTGCTCGCCGAGGAACGAGAGCGCCAGGCCCATGTTGGCTTGCAGGATCGCGACGTAGCGCCGGTCGCCGGTCGGCGCCATGCAGCGCAGGCCTTCCTGAAACGCCTCGCAGGCCCGCCACGCCGCGCCATCGAGCAGCAGGTGGAAGAAGCCGCGCGCCAGCCATCGCAGGCCCCGAGCCCGCGCCTCGCTCTCCCCGAGTCGAGCGCAGATGTCTTCGGTGTGCCGCAGGAGCTGCGAGGACAGCTCGCGCGCCCCGAGGAACGACGTCTCCAAGATGGCCATCAGCGCCGGCTCGATGGCCTTGCCTTCGGCGCCCGGCCACGGCGTGGTCTCGCCGAGGAGGCGGATGCGGGCGAGCAGGGGCTCGATCTGGCCGAACGCCCCGTCCAGCGAGATCACCAGGCCGAGGGCCTGATACCAGGCGCCGCTGCCGGGGGACAGCAACGCCAGGCTCGCCTGCCCCATGGCGTAGGCGGCCGGGTAATTCCAGCGCCACAGGTGCGCCCAGGCCTCGGCCGCGCGCAACGTCCCGAGCACCTCCCCCGCCGCGCCGCAGGCCACGGCGCGCTCGACCGAGCGCAGCACGCCGTCGAAGTCGCTGGCTTCGAGCGCCGCTTCCGCCCCGAGAGCCAGGTAGCGGGCCGCCTGCTCGCCTTCGCGCCCGCGCTCGTGATGCTCGGCCAGCACCATCGGATCCTGCTCCCCCATCTGCGCGAGGTACGCCGCCGCCAGGCGGTGGCCGAGGCGGCGATCCTCCTCGTCGAGCAGACCGTAGGCGGCGTCGCGCAGGAGGCCGTGGCGGAAGCTGAACTCCTGCTCGCCCGGGTAGCGGCAGCGGCCCTGGCCACTGCGAACCACGACCTCGGCCGCGATCAGGATCCCCAGCCAGCGGTCGATGTTGCGCTCGACGCTGCGCTCGGGTTCGCGCCCGGAGCCCGCCTTCTCTCCGAGGAGCACGAGCAGGCCACCGCGCCAGAAGACTTCGCCGAACACGCTGGCCGCGCCGAGCAGCCGTCGCGCTCCGGGTTCGAGCCGGGAGAAGCGCGCCTGCAGCATAGCGAGCAGCGTGTCCGAGGGGGCGCTCGTCCCTTCGGACGCCGCCCGGATGAGCTCCTCGAGGAACAGCGGGTTGCCGCCCGCCTGCGTGACGAGGCGAGCGCACACCTCGGGCGTGGCCTGCGCCCCCAGCATCTCGCGCACCAGGCGCTCACTGGCCTCGCGGCTCAGCCCGCCGAGGTGCAGCTCGTGCACCGAGCCTCGCTCCCACAGCCGCGGGAACTGCTCCTTGACCTCTGGCCGCCCGAGCCCGAGCACGAGCAAGGGCGCTTCGCCGAGTTCCACGAGCGCCGTCTCCACGAGGCGCACCGTGACGGCATCGCTCCAGTGCAGATCCTCGAGCACGAGCAGCACCGGGTGCGCGGCGCACTCGGCGCGCAGGAACGCCACGAGCGCCGCCGTCAGGCGGTCACTCATCAGGCGCGGGTCCTGCCGCGCCGCGCGCAGCTGCGGACTGTGCTGGTCGGGGAACGAGAGGTCGCACAGCTCACCGAGGAACTCCACCACCGCCGCCCGCGCCGCCGCCTCGAGGTGCTGTCCCATCCGCGCCGCGAAGCGCCGGCGCCGCTCCTCCTGATCCTCGACCTCACGCACCGCGCACAGCCCGAGGAGCGCGTCGGCCCACAGCCCGCCCGCCGTGCCCGCGCGCAGCGGATCGCCACGGCCGAGGAGGACCTCCAGGCGCTCGTCGCGCTCGGTCAGGCGCCGCACCAGCTCCTGGCGCAGCCGCGACTTGCCCATGCCCGACGCCCCCAGCACGAGCGCCGCCCGCGCCACCTCCTCGTCCAGCCCGCCGAGGAAGAGCGACTCGAGCACGCGCAGCTCCTGCTGGCGCCCCACGTAGGGCGTGGGCCGGCCGAGGAGCGGTCGCACTTCGTCGAGCCCCGCCCGCTCGTGTTCGAGTACGAAGGCCCCCGCCTGCGCGTCCGCCACCCGCGTGACGAAGCGTGTATCGAGTAGCCCGGCCGTGAGCTCGTCGAGCCACAAGGCGGCGGGCGATTCGGCGCCCGCTCGGGCGGCGAGGTCGAGCAGCCACGCCGCACGCTCGACCGTGGGGCCCTGCTGCGGCCCCGGCTGCGACCGGCTGCGACCGGTCACGAGGGCCATCGACCCTTCGGGCCAGCGCGCCTTGAGCGCCCGCGCCGCCTGCACGGCCTGTGTCGCCTGGTCCGTCGCCGTCCAGCCGGACATCACCAGCGCCGGAGCCGGATGCGATAACGTGACCAGGAAGGCCTCCTCGCCCAGGCGCTCGACCTGGGCCGCGTAGGGTTCGAGCAAGTGCTCGATCTCGGCCGCCTCGGGGTTCGAGACCGACTTCGGCGGCCGAGCCAGGATGAGGCAGACCGGGCGCTGCTCGACCTCCACCCCGGACGGGGACCGCGTCGGGTCCGGCAGGAGCGCGAGCTGCTCGGGCGTCAGCGCGAGCGCCCCCAGCGCCGCCACCAGGGCCGCCCCATCGGCCAGGCGGGCGCTCGGCTGTTTGGCCAGCATCCGATCGACCAGCGCGGCGAGCGCCGCGGGCAGCTCGGGCCGTAGCGGGCCGAGCCGCGGGGCCTCCTCGTACAGAATCTGCGCCAGCACCGCCTCGACCGGTCCATCGATCACCGGAGACACCCCGGTCAGGCACTGGAAGAGCACACAACCGAGCGCATAGACATCGACCCCCGGGCCGAGTACGACCTCGCCCCGCGCTTGCTCTGGCGGGCGATACCGCAGGAGCGCAATGACCTCGGACGAGCTGGTGATGGTGTGCTCCGCCAGGTTCTCGTGCCGCAGGCCGAGTCCGAACACGGTCGCGAGCTCGGCCCGGCCGTCGCGCAGGAAGAGTTGATCCGGCGTGATGCCCTGATGGCTCAAGCCACGACGGTGGAGCAAGGCCAGCGCCTCCCCCACCCGCCGCAGGAGGGCCAGGCTCTCGCCCACGCACAGCGGGCGTGTGACCCATCGCTCGGCTAGCGTCTCCCCCTCGAGCCACTCGGTGGCCAGGAACGGCTCCCGCCGGGCGGTCAATCCATGAGCCACGTGGGGGGCGAGCCCTGGGTGCTCGATCGCTGCCAGCGTCTCGGCCATGTGGGCGAAGCGCTCCTGCTCGGCCCGCGTCTCGACCGGCCGGAACACCTCCAGCGCCACGAGCCGACCGCCCTCGAAGTCGCGCGCACGGAACACCCGCTGGCCCCCACCGGCGCGCACCATCGACTCGATGGCGAACCGATCGCCCACCAATTCGCCTGGCCCCGGGATCCCAGGTTTCATCTCTTCCTCAAAGCGGGCGTGGGTAGGAATAAGAGAGGTTCCGCCAACCGCAGCAGCGCTCGGCCCCCGCGTGCACCCTTGCCCTCTTCCTATGACATCATGTTCCCCGCTGATGAAGCAGGTCAATGGCAAACGCGGGTGAGGAGCGGCGCTCTCGTGGGGCCCGTGGAGGGGGAGCCGTCAGACGAACGCCGGCAGGCGCTACTGACGGTACCTGAGTACAGCGCCTGTAAGTTGGTGACCATCGCAAGGTCCTGATGAGGCCTGTCCAGGTTCTGAGTCGAGCGCTGCGATCCTGGTTCCCAACCGGGGGGTACGCGCCACTCAACCAGGGGGTACGCGCCACTCAACCCCCCCGTACCGGCATTCAATCCCCCCAGACCGCCACTCAACCAGGGGGTACGCGTCACTCAACCCCCCCGGCACCGGCATTCAACCCCCCCAGCACCGGCATTCAACTCCCCCAGACCGCCACTCAACCAGGGGGTACGCGTCACTCAACCAGGGGGTACGCGTCACTCAACCAGGGGGTACGCGTCACTCAACCCCCCCGTACTGGCGCTCAACCCCCCCAGACCGCCACTCAACCAGGGGGTACGCGTCACCCAATTCCCGTATCTGCTGTGGGGCGTATGAATCCCCAAGCTCCTGGACGGTGGCCCACGCCTCTCGGGCCTGTATCTGGGTACGAACTTGCGGGGAGCTGTACTTAGCGAACCGCTGACCAGCGCTGCTCGAGCTCGAATACGCGCGCGTGATCCGCCACTTGATGGAGGTAGCGGTCGCGGACCGCCGGGTCGGCCATCTGTGCCGCGCGCTCCTCCAGGAGCCGCCGCGCCGCGGCGAGGTGCGTGCGCGCCGTGTCCACATTCCCCGTGGCGTGGTACGCCTCGGCGGCCGTGAGGAGCAGCGTGACATCGTAGAAGCATCGTCCGCCCAAGGCACGCAGGAGCGCCAGGCCCAGATCCGCCTGGACCCGCGCCTCGTCGGCGCGTCTATGCGCCAGCAAGGTCATGCTCCACAGCGTGCGAGCCACCAGACTGCACAGCGGCACCGGCTCCATGACCCCCACCGCCTGCCGCGCCGCCTCCTCCGCCTCCGCCATCTCCCCGGCCGCGAGCGACGCGCGGATCACCGCGGCATGCGCCAGCGCGGCCCAGAAGTGAATCAGCCCGTTGGCAGCCACGGCCTTGGCCACGGTCCGCGCCTGCTCGAGGTTCTCCGGGACCCGGGTCTCGGCCAGGGCAAAGGCGAGATAGGACGCGATCGAGCCCTCCACCGCCATCTCCTGGAGCTTGCCGATGGTGGTCAGGGTCGCCCGGATCTCTTCCAGCGCCGCCTCATGGCGGCCGAGCAGCGACTCCGCCAGGCCCCCCAGCGACCGGATCGAACAGCCATAGCGCTGGTCACCGGCGGACACGAAGAGCGCGAGCCCTTCCCGGGCCGCCTCCCGGACCCGCCAGGGATCGTTCTCGAGCAGGAGGGCCCCGAAGCCGCGGCTCAGGCGCAAGAGCCCCTGCGCCCGCGCCTCGCGGTCCCCGAGCTGGGCACACGCCTGCTCGATCGAGCGGAGGAGCGGGGACACCAGCTCGCGCAGCCCGAGCGCCGCGGTCTGTATGTAGGCCATCATGGCCGGCTCGACCGAGGCGCTCTCCGCCCCGGGCCGTGGCGTCGTCTCGAGGAGATCGCGGACGAGCACGAGCAGCTGGTCGCGCATCCCGAACGCGCCCGCGGTCATGATCACCGTCCCCACCGCGCGGTACCACTCGACGCTGCCGCGCGACAAGAGCGGCATCCCGCCCTGCCCCGCGATGTAGGCTCCCTTGAAGTTCCACTGCCACAGGTGGGCCGAGGCCTCGACCGCGCGCAGCATCCCGAGGACCTCCCCCTCCGCCCCACAGGCCACCGCCCGGGCGACGCAGCGCAGCGCTCCGTCGAAGTCGCTGGCATCGATGGCCACCGCCGCCGCGCGCGCGAGGAAGTGCGCCGCGCGCTCCCCCTCGCCGCCGCGCTCGTAGTGCTCGGCCAGCACCATCGGATCGCGCTCCCCCATGCGCTCGAGGTACGCCGCGGCGAGGCGATGACCGACGCGCCGATCCTCTTCGGTCAAGAGGCCGTAGGCGGCGTCACGCAGGAGGCTGTGACGGAAGGCCAGCTCCACGTCCCCCGGGTAGCGGCAGTGGCTCGTCCCATGGCGCACCACGATCTCGGCCGCCACCAGGATGCCCAGCCATCGCTCGATCTCGCGTTCGCGCTCGCGCAGCGAGCGTGGCCCATCCCAGAGCAGATCCAGCAGGCCGCCGCGCCAGAACACATCGCCGAGCACGCTGGCCGCGCCGAGCAGCCGCCGCGCCCCCGGCTCGAGCCGCATGAAGCGCGCCTGCAACATCGTCAAGAACGTCTCCGAGGGCTCGTCCTCCGTCCCCTCGGCCACCGCCCGGATGAGCTCCTCGAGGAACAACGCGTTGCCGCCGGCCTGCGCCGCGATGCGCACGCACAGCTCGGGCGTGGCCCGCGCCCCCAGCACCTCCCGCACCAGCCGCTCGCTCGCCTCGCGGCTGAGCCCCCCGAGCTGCAGCTCGTGTACGTTGTGCCGATCCCACAGCTGCGGGAACTGCTCCTTGACCTCCGGCCGCCCGAGCGCCAGCACGAGCAGCGGCCGGTCCGCGAGCTCGTGCAGCGCAGTATCGACCATGCGCACCGTGGCCGCGTCGCTCCAGTGCAGATCCTCGAGGATGAGCAGCACCGGCTGCGCCGTGCACTCGGCCCGCAGGAAGGACACGAGCGCCGCCGTCATGCGGTCGCTCATCAGCCGCGGATCCTGGCGCGCCGCGCGCAGCTGCGCGTTCTCCTCATCGGCGAAATCGAGACCGCACAGCTCGCCCAGGAACCCCGCCACCACCTGCCGCTCCGCCTCGGGGAGGTGCTTGCCGATGCGCTTCGCGAAGCTCCGCTTGCGCTCCTCCCAGTCCTCGATGTCGCGGACCGCGCACAGGCTGAGGAGCGCATCGGCCAGGACCCCGCCAGGCGTCCCCGCGCGAAGCGGATCGCCGTGCCCGAGCAGCGCCTCGAGGGGATCTTTGCGCTCGGTCATGCGCCGCACGAGCTCGTGGCGCAGCCGCGACTTGCCCATGCCCGAGGCCCCGAGCACCACCACCGTGCGGGACTCCTCGTCCGAGATGCCGCCGCGGAAGACCAGATCGAGCAGCTGCAGCTCCTGGGTCCGTCCCACGTACGGAGTGGCCCGGCCGAGCAGCGGCCGTACCTCGTCGAGCCCCGCCCGCTCGCGCTCCAGCACGAACAGCCCTCCGCTGGCGTCGGCCGTGCGCACGAGGAAGCGCGTGTCGAGGAGCCCTGCCGTGAGCTCGTCGAGCCACAGGGTGGTCGACGACCCGGTGCCGAGCTCCGCCCCGAGCGCGAGCAGCCGCTTGGCGCGCTCGACCGCCGCCACCGGGTACTGCACCCCCGAGAGGCTGCGCTCGGTCACCAGGGCCACCTGCCACCCTGGCAAGTGCCCTTGCAGCACCCGCGCCGCCCGTGCCGCCTGCATCGATTGATCCGTGGCCGTCCAGCCGGCCGTCGCCTGCGCGGGGTGCGCCAGTGAGACCAGGATGGAGCCGTCGTCACGGATCTCGATCTGGGCCGAATACGGCTCGAGGAGCCGCTCGAGCTCGGAGAAGCGCGACACCGCGTCCGGCGCCTCCGGCGCCTGGGCTGAGGCCTCGGGCCTCGCCGCCGTCGTACGGGGCGGCTGCATCAGCACCAGACAGATGAGACGCCGCTGCGCCTCCACCCGTGGCGCGCCCGCGCTCGGCCCGAGCGCCAGCACGAGCTGCTCGGGTGACACATCGAGCGACATCAGCTGCGACATCAAGGCCGCGCCATCGGGCAGACGCTCGGCCGGCTGCTTGGCCAGCATCCGGACCAGCAGGGTCTCGAGCGCCTCGGGCAGCTCGGGCCGAAGCTGCCGCAGCCGTGGCACCTCCTTATAGAGGATCTGCGCCAGCACCCCGGTCACCGACCCCTCGGCGAAGGGCGGTGTGCCGGTCAAGCAATGAAACAGCACACAGCCGAGCGCATAGATATCAACCCCCGGACCGAGCTGCGCCTCGCCGCGCGCCTGCTCGGGCGCGAGGTAGCGGAGCGCCGACAAGATCTCGGCCGAGCTCGTCACCGTGCGCGTCGCCAGGTTCCCGCGCGTCACGCCGAAATCGAGCAGCGTCGCCAGCTCCACCCGGCCGGCGCGCAGGAGCACCTTGCCCGGGGTGATGGCGCGGTGACACAGACCGCGGCTGTGAATGGCCGCCAGCGTCTCGCCCACGCGCCGGGCTAGGATCAGGCTCTCGGCCACGTTGAGCGGCCGCCGCGATAGGCGCTCGGCCAGGCTCTCCCCGTCCAGCCACTCCGTGGCCAGAAACGGCTCCCGCCGGGGTGTCTGGCCGTGGGCCACGTAGGTGGCCACCCCTGGATGGCGCAGCTTGGACAGCGCCGTCACCTCGCGGGTGAAGCGCTCCTCCTGCGCCCGCGTCTCGACCGGACGGAAGACCTTGAGCGCCACCCGCAACCCGTTCCGTCGGTCGCGCGCCCGGAAGACGGTCTCTGTCCCGCCCGTTCGCACGAGGTGCTCGATCTCGAAGCGGCCGGCCACGAGCGCGCCCATATCCAGGTTCCAGGAATTCATGTCCCCCCCCTCACCGAACCCCGCCCTGGACGGCATACGCCATGGCGTAGGGCTGGCCTGGCCCTTTGTTCGGATCGGAACACACCCGGATCATGATCTTCGTTCACCCTTGCGGTCAATGTGAATTGCCGAACGTTCTCCTGGCCGATATTCACATGGTCATGTAGAGGGCCGCGCTGCGCAAGTTCCACAAGGGGGCCGGACTCTTCCGCCGGGCTCCCTGTATAAAGGACCTTCCCATGAGGCAGCGACAATCCAGCCGGACGGCCGAGGGCATGGCCCTCGTGCGGGCCATCGAGGCCCAGCGCCCCGAAGGGAAGCGGATTTGCTACGACCCCCTCGCCCGCGCCCTGGTCCCCGGCGTCTCCGTGTTCTTCAGCAAGCTCGTGATCGATTCGGGCCTTTATGGGCACTTCGTCCCGGGCGTGATCGAGTTCATCACCGCCCGGGAGCGCTACATCGACGATTTCCTCCACGCCGCCTTGAACGAAGGGCTCGACCAGGTTGTCTTCCTCGGCGCCGGGTTCGATACGCGGGCCTATCGCACCCCGGGCATCGAGAAGACGCGCGTCTTCGAGGTCGATCACCCCGCCACCCAGGCCGCCAAGCTCAAGCGGCTCAAGAAGGTCATCTCCCCTCTGCCCGCCCACGTCACCTTCGTCCCCGTGGACTTCAACACGCAGACGCTCGGCGATCGCCTGCTCGCCAGCGGTTACAACGAGCGGGGCAAGACGCTGTTCATCTGGCAAGGCGTGACCATGTACCTGACCCAGGAAGGGGTCGACAGCACGCTCGCCTTCATCGCCCAGCACGCCGGGCCGGGCAGCGCCGTCATCTTCGACTATTTCTACAACGAGACCCTGCGCGACAAGAGCCGCCGCGAGGTGCGGCTCATGTGGCAGGCCGCGCGGGTGACCGGCGAGGCGTACCTGTTCGGGATCGACGCCGGTCAGATCGAGCCGTTCCTCACCCGGCGCGGCTTCCGCGACGTGCGCAACACCACCTCCGAGGATCTGACCCGGCTCTACTTCACCGGCCCCAACGCCGGGCGCGCCGTGGCCCCGGGCATCGCCATCGCCTCCGCCCGGGTGTAGCTCGACGCCCCGATGCGTCCGCATGACCCGCAGTCCCAGCGCCCGCCTCACGGGCCGGCGCTGCTTGCGGAGCCTGGCGGGCCGGGATACATCTGGCACCCATGAACAAGGCAGCTGTGCGCTGGCTCAGATTCGGCGCCGTGGCCCTGGCCTTCGCCGTGCCCCAGACGGGGCGAGGCGAACCCCAGGCGCCCCCCTCCGCGGTTCCCCCTACCGCGTCCCCCTCTTCGACGCCCCCGCCCGAGACACCGGCCGCAGCCGCCAAGCCCTCGGATCCCGTCGCCGAGCGCTCTCGCGCCCTCCGCGAGGCCGCGGATCTCCTCGACAAGGCCGGCGCCGCGCGCACCCGGGGCAGCCGCAACTTCGCCGAGCAGCTCTTCAGTTCGGCCGAGCTCATCGTCGGGCCCGACACCCTCGCCGAGCTCGCCCCGCTGTTTCGCGAAGGCGCCCCACCGCGCATCAACACCCCCCTCAAGACCGCCCCCAAAGATGCGGCCCCCCAGCCCACCACCGTGGGCAACTCCGACGACGAAGAGCCGGCCGTGAAGCCCCAGAAAGGCTCGCTGAGCGGCGTCGTCCAGCTCGAGGGCGGCGCCGCGGGCGACGGCATCGGCGTCGTCATGCTCGAGCCCGCGAGCGGCAAGTTCCGCCACCGCCGCCCGGTGCAGCGGATCATGGAGCAACGTAACCGCAACTTCGGCCCCCACGTCCTCGTCGTCCCCGTGGGCTCGACCGTGGCCTTCCCGAACTTCGACTCCATCTACCACAACGTCTTCTCCCGCTCCGACGCCAAGCCCTTCGATCTCGGCCTCTACAAGGCCGGCCAGGAGCGCGAGGTCACCTTCGACAAAGAAGGCATCGTCCGCCTCGGCTGCAACCTGCACGCGAACATGCAGGGCTACATCGTCGTCTCGGCCTCCCCCTACTACACCGTCACCGACGCCACCGGGCACTTCTCCTTCCGCAACCTCGAGCCCGGCAAGTACCACCTGCGCGCCTGGAGCGAGCGCAGCGCGCAGCCCATCACGCGCGAGATCGAGGTCAAGCCCGATAAGAACACCATCAACCTGAGCGTGACGGCCGATGCGGCGGCGGGCCTCGGACCGGACAAATTCGGAGTCCCCCGTGGCAAGAAGCCTTAGCATCGGCATCGCGGCGGTTGGCCTCATCGCCGCCGCCGCCCTCATCGGCCTCGGCCTGCGGCGCCCGGGCCCCGCGCCCGAGGAGCTGACCGCCCTCGGCGGCGAGCTCGACACCGTCGTCCGCGAGGCCGCGGCCGGCGTGCACGCGCGCGCCACCACCCTGGTCGAGCTGCCGCGCCTGCAGGCCGCCGTGTCCACCGACGCGGCCACGGTGCGCGACCTCACGCAGGAGGAGCTGGCCTTCAAGACCAAGCCCGGGGAGACCATCGAGATCGGCCAGCTGCCCAAGAGCGGCGCCCCGGTCTCGCTGCTCCGCCTCCCCCTCGTCGCCGACGACAAGAGCGACCAGCGCTGGACGCCCCCCCTCGCCCCGCTCGGCGGCCGGCTCGCCATCGCCGACGGCCACCTCTACTTCGCCGAGGTCCTCAAGGTCGAGCCCACCCACCGCACCGAGGAGCTTGACGGCGCGCTCGCCGTGTCTCACGCCGTGGACCTCACCCCGGTCCAGGCTCGCCTCGATCGCCTGGGCATCGGCGCCCGGCTCGAAATCGCCGGCGCGCAGCTCCCTCTCTCGGCCCAGCCGCTCGCCGCCGGGGTCGAGACCGTGCGCTGGCCGCTCACGAGCGACCCCATGCACCAGACCGCCCTCGTCCTCGCCCGCCCCCCGGGCGGCAACTGGCCGCTCACGGCCGCGGGCGGCGCGCTCGGCGTGGCCGCGCTCCTCGCCGCCGCGCTCCTCGGCCGGCGCAAGGACACACCCGCCATTACCGGCGAGACCGTCCCGAGCCCCGAGCTCCTCGATCAGCCCCGCCGCGGCACCACGCCGTTCGCCTCCCAGCCCTCGTCTTTACCCGGACTCCCAGGCCAGGGCGGCCAGACCGGCATGAACATGAACATGGACATGGGCATGGCCAACGCCGGCGCCACCGGGGACATGGCCGCCGCGCGGGTCACCGTGCCCGGCCTGCGCCAGATCGGGCGCTACACCCTCCTCCGCACCCTCGGCAGCGGCGGCATGGCCGAGGTCCATCTCGCGCGCGCCACCGGCGAAGCCGGCTTCGAGAAACAGGTCGCGCTCAAGCTCCTCCAGTCGTGGCTCGCGCGCAACCCCCTCGCCGTCGAGCACTTCCTCAACGAGGCGCGGCTCGCCTCGCGCCTCACCCACCCCAACATCGTCCAGATCATCGACCTCGGCAAGGCCGGCGACGACTACTTCATCGCCATGGAGTACATCGACGGCGCCGACCTCGAGCGCCTGATCCGCGGCTGCCGCGAGCGCGGCGTCCAAATCCCGCTGCGCGTCGCCCTCCACGTCCTGCGCCGCGTCTGCGACGGCCTCGGCGCCGCCCACAGCGCCGCCGACGCGAGCGGCAAGCCCCTCGACCTCGTGCACCGCGACGTCAAGAGCGCCAACGTCTTCGTCGCACGCAACGGCGCCGTCAAGATCGGTGACTTCGGCATCGCCAAAGCCAACCAGCTCTCGCGCATGTTCCAGACCGAGGTCGGCCAGGTCAAGGGCACCGCCGCCTACATGGCGCCCGAGCACCGCCAGGGACAGCCCGTGGATCGCCGCGCCGACATCTACGGCGTCGGCGCCATCGGCTACGAGCTCCTGACCTGCACCGAGATCAACCTCGACCTCGTAGCCCTCGCCCACCTCGGACGCCAGGGCTGGCCGCATCTCACCCCGCCCTCGCAGTTGCGCCCCGAGATCCCCGCCGAGCTCGACGCCCTCCTCTGGAAGGCGCTCGCCTACGACAAGGAGGAGCGCTACCCCACCTGCGAGGCCATGGAAGAGGAGATCGAAGAGGTCGCCCAGCGCCACGGCCTCCTCGCCAGCGATAAGCTGGTCGCGCAGTGGGTCGAGGCCGAGCTCCTCGTCGGCTAACAGGCACCCGGCCGTTCCAACACCCTCGCGGGCCCTTCTACAGCGCTGCGGGCCGTTCCTACAGGTCAACGTCCCATTCCTACGTCCTATCGGGCCGCTCTGGCAGACTTCTGCAGTTATCGTGACGTGTCGGAGGGCGCCTCCCAGTCGCCCGGCGCGTTGGACGGGGGCTGCGACGGAGGCGCTACGACCTGCTCGAATGGCGCGAAGCTGACCATCGTGATGGGATATCCCGGATAGGGTCCCACCCCGCGGGCGCAGGCGAAGAGCGTGGGGATCACCACCGCCTGATCCTCGGGCGGCATGTTCCAGAGCGCCTCCCGCCCGAGGGCGACGAACCGCCCCGTGCGGCCATAGATCTGCAAGCCGCCGAGATAGGCGTCCCCCTCGGCCCACAGATCGAAGCGGCGCCGCGAGACCCGCCCCTGGATCGAGTCCCGTGTCAGCCGCAGATCGACCGTCGAGTACCCCACGATGTTCCCGATCGAGCCCCTGATCTCGCGCACCCCCTCGCGGTCCCGCACCTCGAGATAGCTGCTCATGGAGTACCGGGCGTACTCAAAGCTCCCGCGGACGAAGCCCGTCAGCAGCACGGAGCGGCCGCGGTACCAGACGTCGTAGACGAAGTCGACGCCGCAGGCCACGCCCGAGATCCGCCCCCCATCCCGAAGCCCCCTGCGCACCCCGTACGCCTCCGGGGGTAACGCGCCCCGGTGCGCGAAGGCAAAGTAGGTCCTGTCCGTGTAGCCGAGATCCACGCGCGAGAGCTTCTTGCCCTGGACGGTCACGGTGCGGGGAGTGGCGCAAGCTGCCAGGAGCAGCATCAGGAGGCCGGCCGATCGCGGTGCCATGTCGTACCTCGCTTCCGAGGCGGGCCGCGAGCGCCGTCGCTCCAATCCCGCCCTCCACGCGAGCAGGCAGGCGGCCTCGACCCCCTCGTGTCACTCTCCCCTGCATGGCCCGTTCCGCCTTGGCTGCACCGAGCGCGTCCGGGCACCGGGCCGGAGCCCTGTATCGCCTGCTCCTTGACCCCAGGCAGAGATGCTGCCAAGGTCCGGGCGATGCCCTGCCGGTCGCTGCCAGCCCTCGCACCGGTCCTCCTCGCGGCGGCCTGCGCATCTCGCCCGCTCGTCCCGGCGCCCGAGCCGCGCGACGCGGCGACCGCGGACCTGCAAGACCTCTCCGTGTCCGAGCCCCCGGACCTCACCGTCCCCCCCGACCTCACGGCGCCCCCCCGAGACCTCGTCACGCCGCCCGACCTGGCGCGCTGCGTCCTCGGCTCGCAGGATCCGGCGACATGCCCCTGCGGCGCCGAGGGCCTGTGCCGCCCCGCCACCGGCCGCCTCGTCGTGCAGACGCGCTCGAGCGGCGGCCGGCAGCGGCTCGTGGTGATGGACGACAATGGCTGCCGCCGCTTCGAGGTGACGCAGGACCTGCCGCTCGGCACGCCCAAGTGGGCGCCCGACGGCGAGCGCCTCGCCTACGTGACCGGCGGCAACAGCTCCGCGACCCTGCACGTGCTGCGGGTGGCGGCCGCGGGCCAGGTGACCTGCCACGCCACTTTCCGCACCCGCACCGAGACGACCGACGTGGCCTGGGCCTCGGACACCGAGCTGTGGCTGTTCTCGTCCACCCAGAAGGAGCTCGTGCGCTGGCGCCTCGGCACCGGGATCGTGAGCCGGCAGTCGCTCCTCGCCACCCGCTTCGACGCCAAGGACGAGGGACCGCTCGTCTACGTGACGCGCACCTGCGACACCTGCCCCTACGAGGTGTACTGGCGCCCGCAAGCCGGCACGGCCGGCGGCGAGCAGAGCCTCGACCAGGCGACCGCCAACATCGGCCCCGCGCGGCTGTCACGCGACGGGCAGCGCGCGGTCTGGGAACGGAGCGGCGTGCACTACACCCAGCTCGGCGGGAGCGACGCCCCGCGCGTGCTCGGCCAGGCCGGCGACCGCTCCCCCGGCTTCGCGCTCGACGATCAGGCCCTCATCCACACCACCGACGACGGCCAGCTGCGCTACTACGTCATCGCCGGGGCGGACGCGGGACAGACCCTGGTCATCCCGCCGACCTGGAGCAACGTCTTCTCGCCCGACTGGTCGCCCCCGCCCGAGAGCTGTCAGCCGCGGGCCGACTGCTTCTGACGCTTGCGCGAGCGCGGTGCGGGCTCGGACGCGGCCGCCGGTCCCGACGACGCGCCCGGGGACGGCATGAACTCCGGCGGGTTGGTGACCTCGGTGCCCATGTGCGCGGCCTTCCAGGCGAGCACGAGGCCGGTCACGAAGAGCGCGATCGCGCCGTACTGCGCCGGGGTCAGGCCGAAGTAGCGCGGGTCGGCGCCGGCCAGGTCGGTGACGCGCAGGAAGTCGAGGCCGAAGCGCACGGGGGCGTAGAGGATGCAGGAGAGCGCGGCGTAGGTGCCGACCTTCTGCGGCTTGCGATAGAGGATGAAGAACAGGGCGGTGAGCGCGCCGGCGAAGATCGCCTCGTAGAGGCCGAGATCGAAGCGCGGGCCGTCCGGGTAGCGCACGGCGAGGAAGAAGTCGGTGTGGCGGCCGGGGTGGTCATGGGCCGAGAAGCACCCGAGGCGACCGAAGGTCCAGCCCGGGGCCAGGCCGAAGAGGAGCGCATCGGCAAAGGGGAAGATGGGCTGCCGGTAGCGGTGCGTCCACCAGAGCAGGCCGATGAGGGCGCCGAGGAAACCGCCGAAGGACGAGATGCCGCGCGTGGGCAGGAGGAGGAAGATGAGGAACTCTTTGATGTTGTGCGCTGTGTCACCCTCGAACATGGCGCTCCAGCGCTCGCCAAACTCGGTCGGCTGGTAGGCCACGACGTCGAACAGGTGGGCGACGACGAAACCGATGAGCACCACCCAGGTCGAGATCGAGCCGGCCGCTACCTCGTCGAGACCGATCTGCTTGGCGCGCAGGCGCACGCAGTAGGCACCGAGGAAGATACCGATCGCGACCAGGACCCCGAAGGGGTGGATCGCCAGGCTTCCGTAGATCGGCAGCGAGGGAATCTCAAGGTAGGGAATCACGGCAAGCTCATAGCACGTTCATCACCGGATGGGAGGATTTCGGAAGAGCTTGCGCAGGTAGAGCAGGCCGATCGGCAAGGCCACGCAGCCCAGGCCGAACGCCACCCAGCCGGTCGGCTCGTGGCGCAGGCCGCCGTGCACGATGCCGAAGACGATGAGGATCGCGCCAAGGACGATGGCCGCCGAGATGAGGATGCGGTGAGCCTGAAGGAGGGCCGACATGACGGCAGCCTCTGGTCGGGAGACGCGGCTGTCAAGAACGATCGAGCCGGGGCGCCTCGCTTGACAGGGGACGCCGCCGCGCACATGGTGCCGCACATGTCCTCCCATGCAGCGACGAACGAGGGCCGCTTGCAGCGCGCCGCGGCCGGTCTGGTCGGGCGGCCGGTGTTCTGGGTGGTGCTGGTGTCCGCCCTGTTCGCCTTCCCTCTAGTCCGCTCCTTCCTACGTCCGCTCCCACCCGAACGCCCGATGCTCGGCGAGCTGCCGACCTTCGTGACGGCCCAGGTGGCCGGCGTCAACGCGGGGCAGACGCTGTCGAGCGAGTCGCTGCGCGGCAAGGTGTGGGTGGCGACCTTCATCGAGCCCACGGATCCGGACTGCGAGCGGCTCGGCGAGGTGCTCGAGCACGTGCAGCGACGCTCGCGCAACCTCGGCGACGCGTGGCGCATGGTGAGCTTCGTGCCGGGAGGCGCCGAGCCCGAGGTGGTCAATGCCTATGCCCAGCGGCGCCATCCCAACGCCCTGCGCTGGTTCTTCGCCGCCGTGCCGCCCCCGATCGAGTCGGCGGTGGAGAACGCCATGTACCGCGCCGCGGTGCTGGCGCCCCTGCCGGGCACGGGGGCAAGCCGGGTCCACGGCAAGCACCTCGGCGTTCTCATCGATGGGCACGGCCGGATCCGCGGGCTCTACGACCTCCTCACCCCCTCGGGCGAGAACGCCGTGCTCATGGACATGGGCCTCCTCGCCAACCTCAACGAGTAGCGAGCGCCGCGGGCCCTCTCAATGGAGTGACGGCGCGCCCTCGGGCTGCGGCCGGCCGAGCCCTTCCATGAGGTCGCGGCCCAGGAACTCGCGGATCGCCTGCTGGCGCTCGGCGCCGACGTAATCGATGTTGAGCTGCCGGTCGGTGACCTCCCAGAAGATCGGGTCCTGCTCCTGGAGGAGCGCCTGCGCGGCTTGTTCGAGGAGGGGCCGAGGCGCGGCGGCGAGGTGCTCGCGCACGCGCGCCGCCTCGGCCAGGAATCCGAGGGCCTGGAGGTAGCCGCCCGCGATGAGCTGGGCCTTGGCCAGGCGCACGCTCCCGGGCAGGGCCTCGAAGCCGAGGAGGAGATCGACCAGCGCCGCCCGGATGGCGGGGTCCCGTTCGCCCACCGACTCGAGCACCGAGCCGAGGTCATAGGCCGCCAGCTCGTAGATGAAGCTCAGGCCCGAGATGCGCGCGAGCTCGGCGTAGTAGGCCATGTGGCGCGCGATGGCCAGGGTGAGGGCGCTGTGCCCCTCGAAGAGCTCGTGCGCGAGCTCCTTGTACTTCTGGAAGACGTCGAAGATGGCGTGCGCGTCCTTGCGCTTGCTGGCCTCGCGCAGGAAGTTGTTGAAGTAGCGCACGCACAGGCGCAGCGTGGCCTCGTCGCCGTGCGCCGCCGCGATGCAGGCGATGCGGCGGTTGACGTCCGAGACCGCGCTGATGGCGTCCTGCATCTTGGCCAGGGCGGCGTTGTGCGCGAGCTCGAGCTGGTGCAGGCCCTTGTGCTCGACCCAGGTGCGCTCGCGCCGGACGATCTCGACCGCCGCGGCCGAGAGGCCGACGAACTGCTCGCCGGCGACCTCGAACCAAGCCGCGGGCAGCGCGGGCTTGTGGGCCTGATACGTGTCGAGCACCCGTTCGAGAGCATGGATGGTGTCGAGGGCCACGTCGCGGTCCGCGCGATCGACCGCGCGCAGGGTGATGTTGCCGAGGTGGAGCAGCCACTGATCGACGTGGCGCTGCAGGCGGCGCAGGGCGGCGTCGCCCGTGCCTGGGATGCGCTCGAAGGCCCCCGTGAGCTCGGCCGAGGCGCGGGCGATGATGCGGCTCGGGTTGAGGAAGCTGAACATGAAATAGAAGTAGGGGATGAGGAGCGACCACCCGAGCATCATGGTCTCGAAGGTGACCCACAGGGAGAGGCGAGGGTAGAAGCCACGCGGCCCGAGCGGGCCCACGTCCCACGTGGCCTGCGTGGTCCACAGGCTATGGGCGGCCGAGAGCACGAAGAAGGTGAGCGTGGCGACGTTGATCCGGTTGCGGATGAAGAGATCGATGAGCTTGGGCGTGTAGAGGTTGGCGGTCAGGGGCACGGCGATGGCGATCGACGACAGGAGCAGGGAGACGAGGACATTGTAGGCACGCGAGACGGAGGTCGCGGCACCGCGGGCCATGGTCGCGCTGCCCTCGAGCGCTCTCCAGAGTTCGGGGGCGGATAGCCCGGCCTGCGACCGGGCCTGCAGGAGGTCGAGGCTCAGCTCGATGAGGAAGATGCCGTGGAGGAGGAGGAAGATCGTCACCATGAGGCGGATGGGAAAGGAACCAGGCTGCTTCGCTCGCCGTGCCATGGCCGTGCAAGGTAGGTCTGGATGAGCCCGAGGCCGCTCCCCGCTGATTCGCCGCCGCGGCGGTCGGCTCGTCCGTCGGCGAGGGTCGCGAGAGGGTACAGGCGTCGCTACAAAAGGGGAAACACAGAGCCGGTCCTCAACATCGAGACCCCGGTGAACACTCTCCCACCTCTCGGTACCTTCTAAGCGCGGGTCCCATCAGTAGGGGCACCTGATATGACCGCTCAAACTTCGAACCACAGCTGACAGTGCGTATGAAGCTGTAACTTTGCGGAAATTCCTCGGTCATTCCCCATACAATTATGTTAATTCAATAAGGGTACCTGCAATCGGTCGGTCCAGAAGCCCTCCGTGAGAGCTGGAACCAGGCTATTACTGCAGGAGATTCTATGCCGCGTACGCTCGCCCTCGGGCCATCGTGCGCCGGCGTCTGGAAGCACGCCGCCTAGCGGCGCGGAGGTAGGGATGCTGCTTAAGACTAAAAATTATGCTCGTCTGACAATTCTCCTCGGACTCGTCTCGGGGGCCGCCGGTTGTGAGCCTGTGGACCTCGAAGACGCCATGCGCTCGCTGGTGGTCGGGAGCACTGGGGCCTTGACGCCGAGCGGGACCCTCATCACCCCCCGCTCCGTCCCGACCGCGACCCTGCTCAACGACGGCCGCGTCCTCATTGCCGGCGGCCAGTACATCCCGTTCCAGACCCGCGCCACCGACGCCCTGTCCTCGGCCGAGCTCTATATCCCGACGCGGGACATCTTCCTGCCCACCGGCAACCTCACGACCGCCCGCGTCCTCCACACCGCCACCCTGCTCCGCGACGGCCGCGTCCTCATCGCCGGCGGCGAGCAGAACGGGACCGACAGCCTCGCCTCGACCGAGTTCTACGACGCCACGAGCGGCATCTTCTCCACCGGTCCGCGGCTCAACCTCCCACGCCAGGCCCACAGCGCCACCCTGCTCAACGACGGCCGCGTGCTCATCGCCGGTGGTTACTCCGGCCCCACGGACACCTATACCCCGACCGCCGAGATCTATGACCCCGCGCGCGGCACCATCACCCCCACCGGCAGCATGGCCACCGGCCGGCAGCACCACACCGCCACCCTGCTCGACGACGGCACCGTGCTCATCGCCGGCGGCTACAACGCGGACGGGGTGCTCCTCAGCGCCGAGATCTACAACCCGGCCACCGGCACCTTCTCCCCCACCATTGGCCCCCTCCGCGCAGCGCGCGTGTTCCACACTGCCGTCCGCCTGACGAGCGGCCTTGTCCTTCTCCTCGGCGGCGTGCCCGACGTGGGCGCCCCCGGCATCGACGCCCTGTCGAGCGCCGAGATCTATAACCCGCGGCTCGGCACCTTCCGCCGCGCCGGCAACATGCTCAGCCCGCGCAACGTGCACAGCGCCACCCTCCTCTCGAATGGCGTCGTGTTCATCGCCGGCGGCGCGCCGCAATACGGCGTGACCCAGGCCGTCGGCACGACCGAGCTCTTCGATCCCATCACCGGGCAGTTCCTCGCCTCCCCCTCGCTGCTCATGCCGCGGCAGCGCCAGGGCGCGACCCTGCTCGCCGACGGCAGCGTGCTCCTCGCCGGGGGGCACAGCACCTACAACGTCCCCCAGGCCGAGCGCTACCTGCCGCCGCCGCCGCCGCCGCCGCCGCAGTCGCTCACCCTCGGCCAGTCCCTCCACACCGAGACCCGGCTCAACGACGGCCGCGTGCTCATCGTCGGCGGCGCGGGCGCCCCCTTCACGAGCACCGCCCAGCCCGCGGTGCGCACCGTCCTGCGCTTCGATCCCAACACTCAGACCTATAGCCGCCCCGGGGACCTCATCACCGCCCGGGTGCTCCACGACACCACCCTGCTCGCTGACGGCACGGTGCTCGTCACCGGGGGCGCGCAGAACGGCACCCAGAGCCTGGCCAGCGCCGAGCTCTACGACCCCCTCGGCTCGGGCTTCACCTCCCTCGGCAACATGACCATCGCCCGCCAGGCTCACACCGCCACCCGGCTCAACGACGGCCGGGTGCTCATCGCCGGCGGCTACTCCGGCTCCGCGGGCCTCACGAGCAGCGTCGAGATCTACGATCCGGCGACCCGCCGCTTCTCCGCCTTCGGCAGCCTCACGCGCAACCGTCAGCTCCACACCGCCACCCTGCTCACCGACGGCCGCGTCCTCATCGCCGGCGGCAGCTCCGACTCGGGCGCCACCGCCACCGCCGAGATCTACGACCCGGTGAGCGGCGCCTTCATCCCCACCGGCAGCATGCGCACGCCGCGCTACCTCCACCGCGCCACGCGGCTCGCCAACGGGCGCGTGCTCATCACCGGCGGGGTCGGCCCGAATCCCCTGGCCAGCGCCGAGATCTTCGACCCGGCCGCGGGCATCTTCTATCCCATCGGCAACATGAGCGTGGCGCGCACGGGGCACACCGCCACGCTGCTCGGCAGCGGCGCGGTCCTCATCACCGGCGGCGCCAGCCAGGCCTCGTCGCTCAACGCCACGGCCACCGCCGAGCTCTACGATCCGGCCACCGGCCAGTTCAGCCCGGCGCCGCCCCTCGGCGCGGCGCGCCAGCGCCACAGCGCCACCCTGCTCACGAACGGCCGCGTGCTCATCCTCGGCGGACACACGAGCGTCAACGTCCTCTCGGTCGAGGTGTACGCGCCCCCCCTGCCCGAGCCCGTCGAGCCGCCGGACAACGCCGAGTCGGCCCACACCGCCACCCTGCTCGGCGACGGCCGCGTGCTCGTGGTCGGCGGCGCGACCCAGCCCTTCGACATCTACGCCCAGCCCGTGCAGAGCGCGGTCGAGATCTACGACCCCGCGCGCGGCGTGCTGGCCGTCGCCAGTCCGCTCGCCACCCCGCGCGCGCTCCACACCGCCACCCTGCTCACGAACGGCACCGTGCTCATCGCCGGCGGCGAGCAGCAGGGCCTCTTCAGCCTGACCAGCGCCGAGCTCTACGATCCCGTGACCGGCACCTTCCGCGCCACCGGCGCGCTCCGGCTCGCGCGCCAGGCCCACAGCGCCACCCGGCTCAACGACGGCCGCGTGCTCCTCGTCGGCGGTTACTCCGCCACCCTGGGCGGCTACACCCCGAGCGCCGAGATCTACAACCCCTCCACCGGCACGTTCACCTTCACCGGCAGCATGCAGACCGGGCGCGAGCACCACACCGCCACCCTCCTCGGCGATGGCCGCGTGCTCATCACCGGCGGGTACAACGACCGCGGCGCCGTCGGCACCGCCGAGCTCTACGACCCGACGACCGGCACCTTCTCGCTCATCGGCTCCCTGATCCAGGCGCGCTTCCTCCACACCGCCACCCTGCTGCGCACGGGCCTCGTCCTCCTCGCGGGCGGCGGCTCCCCGAGCTCGCTCAACACCGCCGAGCTCTACGATCCGTCCACCCGCACCTTCCGCCTCACCGGCCGGATGACCGCGGCGCGCCAGATCCACACCGCCACCCTGCTCGGCGACGGCCGCGTGGTGATCGCCGGCGGCTCCCCGCAGTTCCAGACCCGCGCCGCGCTCCGGAGCATCGAGACCTATGATCCCGCGACCGGCACGTTCACCGCCGCCACCGCCACGCTCATGGCGGCGCGCGAGCGGCACACCGCCACCCTCCTCGACTCGGGCCAGATCGTGTTCGTCGGCGGGCACAACACGAGCAACGTCCCCGTCCCCGAGCTGTACCTGCCGCCTCCGGCCAGTCGGCCCAACACCGTCTCCTCCCCGCACTCGCTCCACACCGACACCCTGCTCCCCGACGGCCGCGTGCTCATCGTCGGCGGCGTGACCCAGCCCTTCACCGGCGCGGCGCAGCCCGTCACCTCGCGCACCGACATCTACGATCCTGCGCGCGGCACCATCGCCGCGACCGGCTCGCTGGCCCAATCCCGCGCCCTCCACACCGCCACCCTGCTCGACGACGGCACCGTGCTCGTCGCCGGCGGCGAGCAGCAGGGCACGCAGAGCCTGGCCAGCGCCGAGCTCTACGATCCCGTGGCGGGCCGCTTCTTCCCCCTCGGCAACATGAGCATCTCCCGTCAGGCCCACGTCGCCGCGCGCCTCCCCGACGGCCGCGTCCTCATCGCCGGCGGCTATTCCTCGACGCTCGGCCGCTTCCTCAACACCGCCGAGATCTATGACCCCGCCCGCGCCGCCTTCGTCCCCACGGGCAACATGGTGCTCGCCCGCCAGCTCGCCACCGCCACCGCGCTCAACGACGGCCGCATCCTCATCGCCGGCGGTTACAGCAGCACCGGGGCGCTCACCAGCGCCGAGCTCTACGATCCCGCGACCGGCACCTTCTCCGTCACCGGCAGCATGGCGACCGCGCGCCTGCTCCACCGCGCCACCCTGCTCCCCAACGGCCGCGTGCTCATGACCGGCGGCGCCAACCTGAACTCCGTCTCGCGCTGCGAGATCTACAACCCGGTGACGCGCACGTTCTCGGCGACCGGCAGCATGCTCTCCGCGCGCCAGCTCCACACCGCCACGCTCCTCCCCAGCGGCCGCGTCCTCATCCTCGGCGGCTCCCCCAACTTCGACTCGCTCGTCGCCTACAACAGCGCCGAGGTCTGGGATCCCGTGACCGGGCTGTTCAGCTCTGCGCCGTCGCTCATCTTCACGCGCGAGCGCCACAGCGCCACCCTGCTCAACTCCGGCCAGGTGCTGGTCATCGGCGGTCACAACACCGTCAACGTCACCGACATCGAGCTCTACCGCTCGCTGTGATCCCCTCCTGATCCACGCCTAGCGTCCCCCTCACGCCCCCACATCCGCAGCGCGACCGGCGACCTGCCGGCGCAGGCCGCTATACTGTGCCCGTGCCCGCCTCATCGACCCCTGCGCGCCGCCCCGGGCGCGAGGCGCTCTTCCTCTTTGCCGCCACCACCGCGGTGGCGGCCCTGCTCTATCGCCTGCCCGCGCTCGGTCCCTACTTCCACACCATCATCGCCGCCCTGTTCCTCTACCTTCCGGCCATGGTGCTGTGGCGGCAGGGCCGGGAGCTCGACGACTACGGCCTGCGCGCCCGCCCCCTCGGGCACAACCTCGCCCTCGTGGGCCTCGCCGTCGCCGTCTTCTTCCCTCCCTTCGGCCTCGGTTTCATCGCCTGGCACAAGCTCGCCTGCGCCACCCCGCTCCTGCATCCTCTGGCGCTCGGGCCCTGCATCCCGGGCTCCCTCTTCGAGCGCTTCACCCTGCGCGCCCCCCTCGATCCGTGGTGGCAGGCGGCCGCGGCCGAGCTCCTGGTGGTGGCGCTGCCCGAGGAATTCTTCTTCCGTGGCTATCTCCAGGGCCGGCTCGCCGAAGTCTGGCCCGCGCGGCGTCACTTCCTCGGCGCGCCCGTCGGCGCGGCCCTCCTCGTGTCGGCCGCGCTGTTTGCCCTGTGCCACCTCGCCGTGCAGGCCAACCCCGGCACGCTGGCGGTTTTCTTCCCGGGGCTCGTATTCGGGTGGATGCGGGCCCGGACTCGATCCATTCTAGCCGGCACCATATTCCATGCGCTCTGCAACCTGTATATTGAGACCCTCCACCGTAGCTTCTTCGGTTGACGCCATGCGTGCCGCGGCCTTCTTCGACATGGACCGCACCCTCCTCACGGTCAACACGGCCACGCGCTGGCTCTCGTTCATGCGCCGTCGCGGCGAGATCTCTCTGTGGAAGACCCTCCAGGGCGCGGCCTGGATCGCCCAGTACAAGCTATCGATCCTCGACATCGAGACCGTCACCGCCCTCGCCACCGCCGACATGAAGGGCAGCCCCGAGGCGGAGCTCATCGAGAAGTGCCGCATCTTCTACGAAGAAGAGGTGGCGCCGGCGGTAGCGCCCAAGGCGCGGACAGCGATCGAGTTCCACCGCCGGCAAGGCCACGTGGTCGCCATCCTCTCGTCCTCCACGCCCTACGTCACCGAGCCCCTGGCGCGCGCTCTCGGCATCGAGCACGTCCTGTGCACCCGCTTCCACATCGAGGGCGGGCGCTTCGTCGGCACCCACATCAAGCCGGCCTGCTACGGCACCGGCAAGGTCCACTGGGCCGAACAGTTCGCCGACGAGTACGGCGTGAACCTCGCCGAGAGCTGGTTCTACACCGACAGCTACACCGACCTCCCCATGCTCGAACGCGTCGGCGTCCCCCGGGTCATCAACCCCGACGCCCGCCTGCGCCGACACGCGCGCAAGCGGGGCTGGGCCACGGAGACCTGGTAGCAGCCCCGTCGGTCACCATAGCATGGTCAGCGCCAGCAGCAAGGCGCAGACCAGACTTCCAAGGTACGCCACATCCTCGAAATTGCGCCCCGCCAGGCGGCGGCTCACGTCGTCGAACCGTGAGGAGCGCAGCCGCTCCGCCCCCGCCATCGACCGATCCCCGGAGACCCTACGCAGCGATTGATTGATCATGGCACCCGTCCTTTCGATATCGCCAATCATCGATCCAGGCGACAGCCCACACGCCTGACCACGAACGGTCGACGACAGACGCGCCCCCCCTCCCGATCGGCCCGCCGTCACCGTACCGCTCGATAAGACACCTTGAATCACCGCAGGTTTCAGCGAAGAAAAATACATCGGACACAAGCCCGCCCCGCTCCCCTCGAACCTCAAGAGTTCCCTCGGGTTTCCGTGGGCTCACCGGCTGTGAGGTGACCGCTGCTGTTACTGAACGTGTTACAAGGCGGGATCAGAAGTGTAAGATCAACGGCGAAAACTATCGGGCTCGATGGCGTAGCGGCGGAGCCAGCGGTGCACCTGCATGCGGGCCTTCCCGAGCACCCGGGCGACCGCGCTCACATTGCCGCCGTGCTCCCGCAGGAGCGCGATCAACTCCGCCCGGTGCGCGATCTCCTCGGGCGACAGCGGGAAGTTCTCCGCGACCTCGGGCGCCGCCCCCATGCGCGGCACCTCCGCCTCCCCCCTGAGCGTGTCCGGCAGGTGCTCGAACTCGACGTGTTGCCCGCGCGCCAGCACCACCGCCGTGGTGAGCGCCTTCTCGAGCTCCCGCACGTTGAGCGGCCACTCGTACTGGTAGAGAGCGCGCGCCGCCTCCATGCTGAAGGTGACCTTCTCGGCCCCCTCGGGCAGGATCCGGGTGAGCAGCGTGGCCACGATCATCCCGAGGTCCTCGCGACGCATCCGCAGCGGCGGCAGATGCAACGTGAAGCCGGTGATGCGCGCCAGGAGATCGGCCCGGAACCGACCGCTCGCCACCAGCGTCTCGAGATTGCGGTGACTCGCCGCGATCAGGCGCAGATCCACCTTGACCGGCCGCGTGCCCCCGATCGGCACCACCTCCTGCTCCTGCAGGACACGCAGGAACGCCGCCTGCGAGACCCCCGGCAGATCGCCGATCTCATCGAGGAACAGGGTCCCGCCATCCGCGGCGCGCACCAAGCCCGGCCGTTCTTCGAGAGCCCCGGTGAACGCTCCCCTGCGAGAGCCGAACAGCTCGCTCTCGACCAGGTGCTCGGGCAACGCCCCGCAGTTGACCGCCACGAAGTCGCCGGTGCGGTGCGACAGCGCATGGATGGCCCGCGCGATCACCTCCTTGCCCGTGCCGCTCTCCCCCTGCAGGAGCACCGACACCGGCGAGGCCGCGAGCGTCTCCAGGGCCGCGAACTGACGCTCGAGCGGCTCGGCCAGCGTGGCCAACCCCGGCGCCAGCGGCCGCAGCTCGCCGGCATCGAGATCGGGCGGCTCCGACTCGTCCGTGGGCACGCTCTCGCGAAACAGGAACATCGTGTGCCCGAGCTCGCAGAGATCTCCATCCGCGAGCGGCCCGCGCTCGTGGCGCACCCCGTTGAGCATGGTGCCGTTGCGCGAGCCCGCGTCCTCGAGCACCCAGCGCCCCATCACCTGCACCAGGCGTGCGTGGGTCGAGGACATCCAGGGGTCTGGGACACGCACCGTCAGGCGGCGCACCTCCCCGTCCCGGGTCCGCTCGGCGCTGCGCTCACGCCCCCGGCCGAGCACCACCTCGTCGATGTGGGCGAGCGAGCAACGCAGAGAGGCCGCGAGCGGCCGATCGCACTCCAGCGCCACCAGGAGTTGCGGATGCAGCTGCGCCTCACCAGGCGGACGCCGCCGCCTCTTCGGCATGATGAGCGTGATCGAGGATTCCAAGCGCCGATATTCTAAGACGACTGGGCCAGAACGCCCATGACTTCAAGAAACAGGGGGCTTTCTCTCTGGTTAGCGCCGGTTGCGGATCCTCTTTTTGAGATTCTCCGCCTCCACCTGCCAGCGCGGCAGTCGCTGTGCCCACGCCTTTTTCGTCTCGGCGTCGAGCATCAGGACCTTGCCCACCTCGCGGTCCGCGTCGGCGACCCGGTTGTTGGCCAGCAGCGCCTCGGCGAGATAGAGGTGGTTCTCGGGGTAACTCGGATCGATCTCCACCGCGCTCATGAGGTGCGAGAGCGCCTCCTCCGGGTCGCCGATCGAGGCCGGCCATCCCGGAGCCCGCAGATACAGCGCCCCGAGCAGCCGATGCGGCCCGGCATGATCGAAGCGCGGGTCCAGCATGAGCGCGATCTTGCCTTCCTTCTCGATCTCGGGCACGAGATCGAGCGCTCCCAGGCGGCGGAGGAAGCTCTTGGACTGCGCCGTGTACCCCATGTTGACGGCCAGGTAGTAATGGCCCTCCACGCGGGTCGGCGCGAGCATGATGGCCGCCCGCGCCTCACGCTCCCCGAAGTCTGCGAAATAGGCTCGCCGTTTCCGCTGGTCGCCGGCCGCATCGGCCAGGAGAAAGGCCACGAACGACGTGCGCCACAGAGGCTCGATCGACTTCGGTTCGAGGCGACGCCACTTCTCGAGCACGACCAGCGCGTTCTCGAGAGAGACACGGTCGCCCTGGGCGATGTACTGCTCAGCCTGCATCACGAGCAACTGCGGGTCCGTCGGCAGATCCTGGGCGCGTATCGTCGCCGCGCTGCGCACGGGTAAGGGCCGGCAGGCCGCTCCGATGAAAACGGCCAGGAGGAGGAGCAGGATGCGGGCAGGATGGCGGGTCACGGCTTGCAGTAAGCCTCCCGTGCCTTCGTGAAGGCGTTCGGATCCATGGGTTCAAAGCGCGTGATCTGGAGCGACTTGCACACCGAGGCCCCGCCCGGCGTCGAGCACATGCCGAGCACGGTCTTGCGCATCTTCTCGCGCTCCTCGGGCTTGACCACGTTGTTGAACGCCACCATCGGGAACGGCGGCAGCGCCTCCGACGAGTACACCACATGCAGGCTGGGCCCGATGGGCAGCGACTTGGCGCTCATGAGCTGCGTGTCGTTCACCAGGATGGCATCGGCCTCGCCGCGGTCGAGCTGCTTGAACGGCTTGAGCGGCGAGACCGTGGGCTGGAGCTGAAAGTAGCTCGACGCATCGACCTTCCCATCGAAGACCACGCGCGACACGAACTTGACGTTCTGCAGGTGATTCGACGCCAGGCGCTTGCCCTTCAGGGCCTTGAGATCCTTGATGGCGTCGCCCTTGACCACCACGTGATAGCGCTCGGTCGGCCCCGTGCTGGTGATGCCCACGATCGAGAGGATCGGCTCGACCGGCACCTTGCGGCAGACGAGATCGAGGTACAGCGTGGGGGAGATCAGCCCGTAGCCCGGCTTGTTCTTTTCGATGTAATCCTCCGCCGACTTGGCGTCCTCCAAGAACTCGCCCGCCGCCGACCCCTTGTCCCAGCCCATACGCTTTTCGATATCGCGCAGGAACGTGTCGAGGTACGGCCGAGCCTGCTCCTGATTGCCTCCCAGGCTCGCGGAGTAGACCACGAAGTCATGGGGCCCGGCCCAAGCCCTGCCGGAACACAAGAGGGCCACGCCCATCAGCACCATCCATCGAGTTGTGCCAAGGTTGCTCATACCCGTTCCGACGCGCGGCGCGCAGAATTATTCGAAAGTCGCCGCTACGTCAACAAGCATAAGCCGGGCATACGCCGGCGCCATGGGCCTATGGGACAGCGGGCCAAACCGCCAAGCTGATGGGGCAGTTTAGAGATTGGAAGTGAGGTCCGGCAGGACCAACTTGGGTAGGCGGGAGAAGTCGCTGGTGTCGTCGATGACCACCTCGGTGTCCGCCGGGACCTGCTGCTCCACGTCCTGGGACAGCTTGAGGGAGAGAGAGAAGCCGAGCCCCGCCGTGTAGGTGAGGCCGAAGCCGTCTGCGAACTTGATGCACTCCGGCGAGCCGCTGGCCGACTCCTGACAGATCGCGATCACGGCCAGGACCAGGGGCGCGGTGCTCCTTCTGTAGTCACTGGCCGCGAGCAGCCAGGAGGGCGGAGCTCCCACCTTCACGTCGAACTGGCCGTTCTGCGAATTGCGGACGATGACGTCCAGCGAAGGGGTGATGCAGTACCTCTCCTGGATATTCTGGCTGACGCAATCGATCGGCATGGCCGCCCCCACCAGCGCTTGCGTCTGCGCCTGTTGGGTGGACTCCTTGCGATACACCCATGCCACGTTGAGCGCGTTCTTGGTGGCCGAGACTTCTTGGGTGAGCGACTGGTTGAAGGCCAGGTGGACCGTGGTGTTGAAGATCCGATCCGCACCGAGCTCACTGCCACATCCGCTCAGGGTCATCGACGATAGGGACAATACAGGCAGCAAGAGTATCCACTTCAGCATCGTCCGCATGTGCCCTCCCCGGTCTGTCAGGACCTCCTGAGCGGTCCCGGGCGTCCTGCCCTCGCAACGCACCAGATTGTCAGTGAATCGCGACTCGAGACCTGCCTCGAACCGGATTCGAACGCGCTCAAGGAGCGTGTGTGTATACAAAACCTTTGTAGGGTAACACACTCAAAAGGAATAGCCTAGACCTAAATCCAGAGAAACAATGGGGCGGGAGATGAGACGCCTCGACAGATAGTCGAAGCGAAACAGCGCCAGCGCCTGGGGCGTGAAATCGAGCGTGAGGTGATGGCCGAGCGCCACGATGAAACGCACGCCCACCCGTGGCCCAAGAGAGCCGAACTTGCAGGCGCCCGGCGGACAGACGTAACCATCGGGGCGCTGCCAGGAATAGCGCAGCTCGAGCCCCACGATGGCGGCCAGGACCAACCGGCCGTGGAAGAACCGCACCCCCAGGCTGGGCCCACCACTGATCGAATGGACCAGACCATTGGGGCCCAAGCTCGGGTCCTGACCGATGCTCGCCTGACTGCCCACGTACACGGCCGAGAGCTGGAGCTCGAGCAACCCCCGGCTGTAGGCAAAGCCAAGGCCCGTGCGCCAGGCCGGGTACGCAGGCCGCCCGCCCACCTCCATCCCGAAGAGCGGCTCGAGGCGGTAGGGACGCAGCTCGATGTGCCCGCCGCGCGCCACCAGCTCGGGCCGGGCGATGGGTCGGAACTCCTGCGCCACGAGCCGCCGCCGCCCTCCCCACGGCAAGTCGACCAGCGCCACCCCGGTCCGGCCACCGAGCCCACCCGGTGAGGTCCGGCGCACGACCAGGAAGCGCCCTGCCGGCAGCGCCAATCGCCCCGAGCCCTCGCTGCTCAGCTCTCCGAGCATTGTCTCACTGGGCAGGCTGAAGACCAGATACCGCGCCGCGTCGCGCGACACCTCGAGCGTCGCCACCGCCGCCGCCAACCGTGACAGCACGATCTCCCCCGCCCCGGACAGCTTGAGCTCGATGGCCGGGTGCTGGAGCACATCACCCGTGCCCGTGCGCAGCACCGTCTTGCGATAGGCGTAGGAGTACAGCTCCGTCAGCGTGACGCGCCCATTCTCGTCGCTGTCCGCCTCGCCGCGCAGCCCGGACACGAGGTAATGGGTGAAGATCGACCCGCCGAGCTCCACCGACTCCTGCGCCGGCTCGCCCAGCGAGGCGCCGAAGATCTCCACCGTCCCGGCCAGCGCCTCGGGCATGACATCGAGCGAGAAGGACTGTCCCCGAGTCACCCCCTTGGTGCGGACCCCGCTCCGGCAGGCATCGAAGATGCCGATCCGGACCTTGGCCGGCACGCTGGCCAGCGCCTGCCGCAGCCGCGAGAGCGGCAACGGCCCGCGCCCGAGGTGCAGCGCCTGCTCGTCCCCGTGACCGGAGTAATAGAAGAGGAAGGTCACGGGGCGGCCCGTCGCGCTGATCTCGGCCACGCGCCCGCGCGCCTCGGTGATCGCCTGCATCACCTGCTCCGCCCCGCCGCCGACCACGAGCAACGTGCGCTCGGGCCGCGCTCCTCCGAGCATGATCAAGACCTCGCGCATGCGCCGCGCGTCCGACTCGGCGTAGAGCAGGGTCCCCTCCTCGTGAGCGCCCACGTTCGCGCCCACGATCACCGCCACCGTCTCCGCCCCCTCGGCGCTCTCCCCCGCGCGCGCCGCGCCCTGGCCCCACGGCCCCCAGACCCCAAGGAGGGCCGCCACCGCGATCACCCTCCATGCGCCGATGCCTCCGCGGCAGCGAAGCATGCCCGCCTTCACTCGCAGCCGAGCTCGCGGATCTGGACCTCCGGCGAGGCGTCATCCCGCGCCCCGTCCACCACCCGCGCCACCCGCTGGCGCACCTCCGCCTCGGTCAGCGTGGTCGCCGCCTCCCCCGTGGCCACCACCAGCCACAGGTCCAGGCAGGGGGTATCGACGACGGCGCTGCCCGGCAGCGCGTGCTGGCCCGGCGGCAGCTCCATCGGCCCGGATTCGAGGAGACGGTCCACGCGGCCCTGCCGGTCGACGAACCAGACATCGACCACCGCCGCCCGATCGAGCGTCACCACCACGCGCAACCCGTCCCCCGCGCGGATCCTGGCCTCGGCCGGCAGGATCGTCACCGCCTCGTCCCTGCGCCGATGCACCGTCACCCCGGTGCCCCCCTTCAGGCGCACCTGGTCGGTCCCCACCTGAACCCCCTGCCCCGGCGTCTCCCGCAGCCGCGGGATCACCACCACCATCGCCGCCGCGGCCAGCACAGCCCCGGCCACCACCGATAGAAGACGCCCCCGGGCCAGCCGCTCCTCCCGCCGCCGCCGCCGCGCCAGGTTCGCCATGAACATCTCGGGCGGGACCTCGCGCAAACGCTCTTCTTTCGCCGTCTCCAGCGACCCCAGGAACTGGCGGCAGGAGAGACAATCGGCCACGTGCCGCTCGGTCACCTCGCGCACCTCTCGGGACAGATCATTCACCGACAGGCGCTCGAGCACGAGCTCACTCGGATGAAGGCTCATCGGACCTCCTCCCCGCCACAAAGCTGCGCGCGCAGGACACTGGCGCGCTCCCGCAAGTAGGCCAACTTCTTGAGAACGGTCTGGCGTGACCAGCCCGTGTGCATGGCAATCTCCTCCTGACTCAGCTGGTCGAGGTAGTAGAGCAACGCGACCTGCTTGACCCGGTCGTCGAACCGCCCGAGGAAGCGGAGGATGACCTCCCGATCCTCGAGCGGCTGCGATACCTGTCCGGCCGCCGTCACCGCCTCCGGCGCCTCGTGGAGCGACGTCTCCACTCGCGCCTTGGTCCGCGCCAGCGCGTCGAAGCAGCAGCGGTCCGCCACCCGGTACAACCAGGCCACCTTGGACTCTGCCACCAGGAAAGCATCCCCATGGCGCCACAGCCGTACGAACACCTCCTGCACCACGTCCTCCGCCGCCGTCGGATCCCGTAGGATCCGCCGGCAGCGCCGCGCCACCAGGTGTCCATAAGTACGATACGCTTCTTCCAGCTGCGAATGCGTCATGTCGTCCTTGAACCGTCCCTCTAGTGCTCCATCAGTGCTCCATCACCGGACCCTCATGCTCCTCCTTCCCCATAGACCTTGGCAACCCGCTCCGATGTCAACCCAAAGTGCAGCGCCTCCGCCCCGCCCCGCGCTCGTCTTTCCCTTTACAAATTCGTAACGCGGCCAGTCTCCCCTTATGGAAGGGGAATGAACACCCACCGCGGCACCCGCCGCGGCATGTCTCTCCGCAGTCCCCGGTCGCGCCGGTCGTTTTGAGCGGACCCTAGCACCCCGTCCCCTCAGCGCCCCTCGCACCGGGGATCGCCGCCTCCGCGCACCCGTGCGCCCAGGCCTCCCTACGCGCCGCCATCCGCGAGCCGCGCGTAAGGGCCGCGGTGCGCCTGCCGGCGGTGCCTTCGGACATGCCACCCGCCACGGCCAGTGGCTCGAAAGGAGAGCGCATGATGCGACCCCGGCTCATCTCTCACATGAAATCCCTCGGCTTGGCGCTCGCCCTCGCCGGCTGCGGCCCCCTCGGCAGGGTCGAAGACCCTCCGACCCCCCCGAGGGTCATCCACGCCGTCTTCCTCGACCAGAACCGCGGCACCAACCCCGATCTCCTCAACGATCCGCCCCCACGCGCCTGCTCCTTCGACAACCCCTGCCCGCCCCCGGTCCGCTGCGGCACCCTCTACTTCTTCGGCGGCAGCAGCGGGATCAGCATGGACATCGACGTCCCCGACCCGCCCTCCGGCGACATCTGCCACGATCCCGAGAGCATCCGCGAGGTCCCGCCGAGCGTCGACGCCATCCTCCGCGTGGGCTTCCAGAAGCCCATCGACACCTCCATCGCCGACGAGCGCGGCAACGTCGAGCCCGGCATCCTGACCGTCCTCACCGGCGGCACGCCCGTCCCCGGCCGGGTCCTCTACGACCCCTCGGGCTCCCCGACTGTCACCTCGGATCCCAACCTCCTCCCCTACGGACCGGCCCTCGTGTTCTTCCCGGATCAGCCATTCGCCCCGGGCACCTCCTACGAGATCCAGCTCGACGCCGCCCGCATCCGCGCCCGCTCCGGCGGCCAGCCCCTCGCCGGCCCCGCCAGCTTCACCTTCACCACCGAGGACCTCGTCGTCCTCCGCGCCATCGACTGCCCCGCCGTGAGCGTCGGCGCCTGCCTGCTCGGAGACACCCTCCAGTTCCCCGAGGCCGGGGCCGATCCCATCGGCCCCAACCAGGCCCTCGAATACCAGTTCAACGCCAACGTCACCGCCGCCTCCCTGCCCCTCATCGAGGTGCGCGACGCGAACAACGCCCCCGTCTCCATCGCCGTCATCCCCCACATCGACGACCCCGCCGAGTGCCCCGTCTCGAGCACGCGCCTCGTCAACGTCTACCCCGCCGATCCCATCACCGGGAGCCCGACCCGCTGGGCCCCGGGCAGCTACCGGCTCGTCATCCCCGGCGGCGCGAGCGGCCTCCAGGCCGCCGATGGCGCCGCCCGGCTCGCGACCACCACCACCGTCGACTTCACCGTCGGCCCCACCGACGCGCCGAGCGACGCCCCCTTCCTCACCAGTGACCTCGTGACGTGCCCCTAGTCGCACAGGTGCAACGCCAAGGACCCAAGGAGAAACCCATGCCCAGACGAAGATTCACAGCCACATCGCTCCTCGTCCTCGGGGCCCTGCTCGTGCCATCCCTGCCGCTCCCGGCCCACGCCGCCATCACCGGCAGCGTCGCCGGCGTGGTCACCGATCAGGCCACCCGCAAACCCCTCGCCGGCGTCACCGTCACCATCAGTGGGCCCGCGCTCCAGGGCGAGCAGACCGAGTTCACCGACGCCTCCGGCCGCTACATCGTCACCGAGCTGCCGCCCGGCGAGTACGTCGTCCGCTTCTACTTCGCCAACATCAAGGTCGAGCGTCCCGGCGTCTTCCTCAACGCCGACAAGACCCTCCAGGTCAACGCCGCCATCCCCACCCAGAAGGCCGCCACCCAGACCTACCGCATCGTCGAGAAGGCCCCCACCGTCGACGTGGCCAACACCCAGGTGCAGACCCAGATCACCTCCGAGCTCGTGCGCAGCACCCCCTTTGGCCGCAACTACAACGCCGTCCTCACCCTCGCCCCCGGCGCCGCCCAGGACGCCGTCGGCTTCTCCTTCGGCGGCGCCACCGGCCCCGAGAACAACTTCCTCATCGACGGCGCCAACACCACCAGCCCCTCCTTCGGCCTCATCGGCACCAACTTCAGCCTCGAGTTCGTCAAGGAGACCGAGATCATCACCGGCGGCTACAACGCCGAGTACGGCCGCGCCACCGGCGGCGTCGTCAACGTCATCACCAAGTCCGGCTCCAACGAGTTCCACGGCGGCGCCTGGTTCTTCTACACCCCCTTCCAGCTGCGCCCCCCGCGCGTCGGCCGCATCGGCGAAGCCGTGGCCTCGACCGCCTCCCTCCCCTCGCCCAACGGCAACGCCGGCCGCACGCGCAACGCCTTCGACTTCGGCTTCGACCTCGGCGGCCCCATCGCCAAGGACAAGGTCTGGTTCTACGTCGGCTTCCACCCCCAGTTCAACAGCACCATCACCGAGCGGTATCTCCGCCGCCGCCTGGCCGACGACGTCGATCCCTCGGGCAGCGGCGCCTACCAGGGCGACCTCGACCCCAACCAGAAGTGCCCCCCGTGGCTCAACTCCGCCGTCTGCCCCAACACCCCCGGCTTCGTCACCGAGGACATCCCCGGCCGCGTCCGCCGCTACGTCCTCGACGTGAGGACCTACCAGTACATCGCCAAGCTCAACTTCCAGCTCAACCCCAACCACCAGCTCATCCTGCAGTACCTCGGCACCAGCACGAGCACCGAGCGGCTCGGCGTCCTCAACGGCGCCACCGAGGACCAGCAGCGCCGCTTCAACGCCCTCACCCACGACGCCAAGATCCACTGGATCGGCAAGTTCGCCGACCGCAAGCTGCAGGTCGACCTCTTCGCCAGCTACCACGGCGAGGCCACCGACCCGGCGGAGAACGTCAAGCAGGGCGTCGACCCCGTCGCCGTCACCGATCTCCGGCGGGTGTCCCTCACCCAGTACGAAGACGTCCCCGAGTGCGCGCCGCAAGTCGTCTCCGGCCGCGCCTTCAACCCCTGCCCCGTCACCAACTACCGCTCCGGCGGCATCGGCTTCAACAACCTCGTCCGCAACCACCGCGCCGCCGCCAACCTCGGCCTCACCTACTTCCTCCGCGCCGCCGGCACCCACGGCATCAAGTTCGGCTTCGACTTCGAAGAGAACATCTACCGCGACCGGCGCTTCTA
Source organism: Polyangia bacterium (assembly GCA_036263495.1). Lineage (GTDB taxonomy): Bacteria > Myxococcota_A > Polyangia > Palsa-1104 > SHYY01 > DATAGU01. The sequence continues at coordinate 99,247 of DATAGU010000116.1, forward strand.
CACCGGCGGCCTCGGCATCTTCCAGATCCTCCCCGACGGCACCGTGTTCCGGCAGCAGTACGCCACCCGCCAGGGCGGACAGCCTGTCCTGTCGCCCGGCGGCTTCGACGCCACCACCACCACCACCAACGAGTCCTTCTACCTGCGCGACTCGTGGAACGTCGGCTTCGTCCCCGGCCTCACCCTCAACGCCGGCGTGCGCTGGGAGCTCCAGCAGGTGCGCGACATCAACAACAACATCGTCATCAACATCCCAGACAACGTCGCCCCCCGCGTCGGCTTCGTCTACGACTTCACCAAGAAGGGCCTATCCAAGCTCTATGCGAGCTACGGCCGCTTCTACGAGAGCATCCCGCTCGACATCAACGACCGCCAGTTCTCCGGCGAAGGCTTCGCCCTGCAAAGCGAGCCCTCCCGCGGCGCCTACTGCCCCGCCGACCCGAGTAACCCCGGCCGCGTCGACATCAAGAACTGTAACTTCCCGAACCCCACCTCTCTCAACGGCGGCACCTTCGGCGCCGTGTCCCCCGTCCTGCGTGGCCAGTTCACCAACGAAGTCGTCGCCGGCATCCAGTACGACGTAGGCGCCGACATCGTCCTCGGCGCCGCCTACCAGTACCGCAACCTCGGCCGCGTCATCGAAGACATCTCCACCGACGGCGGCTCCAACTACATCATCGCCAACCCCGGCGATCCCACCAACGGGGGCGCCGTCTCGCGGCTCGAGAGCGAGATCCGGAGCCTCGACGCCGAGATCAACCGCACCACCGACCCCACGCGGCAGTCGGAGCTGCGGCAGCTGCGGCAAGAGCGCAGCGACACCCTGGCCCGCTACCGCGCCGTCGCCAACTTCCCGCGCCCGCGGCGCGAGTACCACGCCCTCGTCGTCACCCTGAACAAGCGCTTCTCGCGCAACTTCAGCGTGCTCGCCTCCTACACCTTCAGCCGCACCTTCGGTAATTACCCCGGGACCTTCTCTGCCAACAACGGCCAGCTCGATCCCAACATCTCGTCGCAGTACGACCTCCCCGAGCTGCTCGTCAACCGGAGCGGCCCCCTGCCCAACGACCGGCCGCACAACCTCAAAGTCACCGGCTCCTACATCGTCCCGTTCCGGAGCGGCGGCCTCACCATCGGCGTCAACTTCGGCGCCCAGTCCGGCACCCCGATCGAAGTCCTCGGCGGACACCCCGCGTATGGCCGCTTCGAGAGCTTCCTCCTCCCGCGCGGCTCGGGCGGACGGACCCCGTTCATCACCTTCTTCGACCTACGGCTCGCCTACTACCACCAGTTCACCAAGCTCGTGCGGTTCGAGGTCTCGTGGGACATCTTCAACCTGTTCAACCAGCGGAGCGCCGTGACCGTCGACAACGAATACACGAGCGAGCGCGCGCAGCCCATCACGAGCGGCAACCCGAGCGACCTCGCGCTCCTGCGCAACGTGTTCACCGGCAACCTCGTGCGGGTGAACCCCAACTACGGCCAGCCCACGTCGTACCAGCAGCCGCTGTCCATGCGCTTTGGCGTGCGCGTGTCGTTCTGATCCTCCCTGATCTTCCTTCCTGAGCCTCCGATCCTCGGAGAGACCCAAGCGCCCACTCCAACGATGTGTGCGGTCGCCGGCGACGCGGAGCGGCCACGCGGCCGCAGCGCGTCGAGAACGATTCCGGCTGCGCAACGTGACAACGAAGGGCTCGCCCTCGAGAGCGCTGGGGTATGTACGCCACCTGGTGACGCAGTGTCGCCGTCTTTCCCCGGCTCCCGGGACCTACTGCAGGTCCTCGGTGAGGAGCAGCTCGAACAGGGTCTGCTGGCCGAACTCCACGTTGCCGAGCGACTTGACGTCCGGCACCCGGATGCGCCCGACCTCCGGGGGCAACGGGCAGCAGCCGAAGTATTCCTCGATGTGCTCGGCGAGCACGCGGGCGTAGGGGGCCGTCTGGTCACTGAACAGCCAGCGGATCCTCGGCTCGGTGTAGTTCCCGTCTGACTTACGGACGTAGTGGGACTCGTAGAGCGAATAGACCGGCGCGAGAATGCTCACCAAACCGACGACCACCGTGTATTCCGGTTGCCCGGGGGGGGCCTCGGGCGGACAGAGATAGACTCGGAGCCTCCGGCAGGCCTGCGAGCGCGGCACGGTCGTATCCCAGAAGCTGCAATCAGGGAGGGCCTTCTTGAGCGCTGCTCGAAACTCATCCCACCGCGGCAGCGCCTCGATCCGCATCACCCGCTCCCATAGGTCGCAGAAGCGAAGCCACTCGGGGGACGAGAAGTAGGCCGGGTTGCCGGCCTCGGGGGAGGTGCCGGCAGGGTAGTAGTGATGCACGGTGGCGATGAGGTCATCGGTCGATGGAAGGGTCGCGGGCACGGCTCTCCTAGCGCTCCGGATCGAAGTAGACAGGCGGCACCTTGCCGTCGCATCTCGCGACCGTCGCCCCTGGAATCCCGTCGTCCTTCATGAGCTTGGCCATGAGCTTCCGGAAGGGATCGCAGGCGACGCCGGGGGGCGTGCCACCACCAAGGATCGTTCGTGCCGCCCGGTTGGCCGCCCGCGCCGCCACGTTCTTGGCGTCTCGCAAGGCGATGCGGCCCTTGTCGCGAGTGACGATAGGCACCCCCGGCTGGAAGTCACAGATGGCGCTCTGCTGGGTCTTGAGGTTGCGCATCCGCGCGTAGACACAGGCTTCCCGCCACCCGCCCGGCTCATCCTCCGGCCCGGTGTGCGGGATCACCTCGCGGAAGTCGAAGTGATCGGGGGTGATCTCGCCGGCCACGAAGTAGAACGGAGGCGAGCCGAACGGCGGAAGTCCTTCTGCTGGTGATGCGGAGAACAATGCACAACTCATGACGAGCAACGCCAGGACAAGGCTTCTGGCGCGCCTTTGCTTGCGAGCCATCGGGGGCATCGGGCCACCTCTCTATGAAAATCTGTCGGCGGCGATTCTACCGGCAGCTGAGGCCCCTCTGTGAGGCGCAACGGGTCCTCCCAGTCCTCCCATCGACGTGAGCGACCGCCTCAATGCGCCCATCCGGGCTCCAGGATCCAGAACCCGTTGAGGTTCATCCCCGTATATTCCGACACCACCTTCCCCGTAAAAATGTCGATGCCGATCCGATACGGCGCCCGCTGCCGACAGAAGTCCTTGGTCGGTGCCACCTTCCCATCCTCGAGACACGCCAGCACCAACTCCTTGTAGTGCTCGTACCCCTCCTTGGAGAATTGTCCATCGAAACGGTGCGAACGCTCTTTGATCGCCTTCAACACGCCCAGCACCATGAAATCCGTGCTCGACTTCTTGCCCTGAATGAAGGATTCCAACTCGGCCGCCGTGTAGTCGGCCAGATAGAAATATTCGTGCAGGCCATCGCCGTAACGGCACGGTTGGCCCGCCAGCGGGCCGCGCTTGGGCGTGACCGAACCGGACGGCGCAAGACGTTCGGCCAACGCCACAGATACGACAGACACCACGGCCAACGTGATTACAAGCGGCAGGAGCTTCGATCGCCAAGGAGCCTGCGTGTGCATGAAGCCGAACCTCACGAGTGAGCAGATGGAGGGTCCGCTCTAGCACACGCGGGGAGACGCCCTAAAGTGCGGCGTTGATCTTCGATTGATAATTCTCGATCGCGCGCTCGATGGCACGCCGCCGCATGTCCTTCTCACCCCGGCCTTGGATGCGCATGCGCAGGCGGCGCACACCCATGTCACCTTCGTTGCTGAGGAGCACCCGCGCCGCGTGCCAGACCACCCACTGATCACACTCCGCACCGTCCTCCCGGAAGGCCTGATCGAGCACGTCGGCCATCAGCAAGTCGGCCTGCTCCACGGGCCCGTGCAGGGCGATCTGCCCGAGGGCCTCCATCGGTTCCGTGACACTCGCCGTCCCCTCGTTCATTCGGGCGTTCACGGCGTGGAGCAGCGCCGGCACGATGCGCGGGTCCAACGATCCTCCATCGTCATGCTCGGTCTGGGCGACTCTCCCTAGAAAACGCGCCGCCACCGCGGCACTCGGCCGATGCGGATATCGCTCCAGGTGCTCCAGCATCCGGTCCAGTGTGAACCGCCTCGGCACGAGCAACGCCCCCTGGAGTCCCTGCTTGAGCTCCCCCGTCACCTCCGCCTCATCCAGGAATCCCATCATGACCCCAAACGCCACCTGATCCCCCACCGCCAACCGCTCCGACGCCAGTTTCTTCACCCTCCACTCGTCCGTCAGCGCCTCGAACTGCCGCCGCAGCGCCACCGCCTCCGCGCTCGCCTCCTGACGTCCCTCCATCCCCGGCGCCCTCAGCGGCAACCGACCCAGCGACCACGGCACGAGCGCCATCACGAGCGCCACCAACGCCGCCAGCCCCCCTACCAGGCGCCACGTCCGCCGCACCTGCTGCCGCCTCTCCTCGGCCGCTCGTCGCAACTCCCGCAGCACCCGCGCCTCGAGCCCGCCCGCCTCCGTGACCTCTTCGACGTGCCCGCCACCTCCGTTCTCGTTCCCCTTCTTCCCCTTCCTCTTCTTCCCCTTCCCCTTCCCCTTCCCCGAGCCCTCGCCCTGCCCCCGTCCCGGCGACGACGGCCGCGTCCCCGCCGACGTCTCTCCCTTCCCCTTCTTCTTCTGCCCCCCGAGCGCCCCCAGCACCTCCATCGCCCTCGGCTGCCCCGGCTCAATCGTCAGCACCCGCTCACACCACACCCGCGCTACATCCGTCAGCCCCTGCCGCAGCGCACCCTCGGCCCAGAGGAGCCCTACATTCACCAGTCGCCCATCGAGCTCGGCCACGTACCGCGAGGGATTCACGAAACAGCGCTCCAGCTCACGCCCCACACAATCCATCCCCTCGCTCGCGAGCCCCTCCTCGAGCGCCCGGATGACGTATCCCACGCTCTGCCAGCGCCGCTCCGGCCGAGGCTTCAAACACCGGTCGATCACCGCCTCCAGATACCGCGGCACCCGCGGCACCAGCGCCGACGGCCGGTCGTACCGGCCACGTCGAATCTCCGCCAGCAACGCCTCTCGCCCCTCGGCCACGAACGGCCGCCGCCCCGCCACCAGCTCATAGAGCGTCACCCCGAGCGCAAATACATCCGCGCGATCGTCCACCTTCCGCTGCAGGAGCTGCTCCGGCGCCATGTACCCGAGCGTCCCCGGCATCTCGTCCTTGCCCGTGAGGGCGAGCCCCGCCCCGGGAAAGCAAGCCGTGCCGAAGTCGCTCAACACGAGCCGCCCCGGGTTCTCCAGATCCACCAGCACGTTCGCCGGCTTCACGTCGCGATGCACGATCCCCTGCGCATGCACCGCGAAGAGCGAACGCCCGAGCGACACCCCGATGAGCGCCACCACCTCCGGCCGAAAGCGCCCGTGCTCGGCGACATAGTCGACCAGCGACCCGCCCGGGACCCGCTCCGTCACCAGATACGGCGGCCGGTTCCAGCGTCCCTCGTCCCAGTGCCCGCGGTCGAAGTCATGAATCTGCAGCACCTGCGGGTGCCGCACCCGCGCGAGCGCCAGCGCCTCGATGGACATCCGATCGCTCACCTGCGCGAGCCGCTCTCGGCTCCCCTCCGACGGCACATGCGGCAACTTCACCGCCACCGAGCGAGCCAGCGCCGGGTCCTCGGCGGAGTAGATGCGGGCCATGCCACCCGTCCCGATCTCTTCCTCGAGCACGTATCGCCCCGTGTGGATCCGTCCCGACGAGCGGTCGCGGACCAGCGGGACCTGGAAGGGGGGATCATTCCGTCTCGGGCCGGAGGGAGGTGCGGCGTTCTGGGAGGAAGAGTCGTTCTGCACAGCTCATGCTCCCTCTTGCAGGGATCCTGGGCAAGCGGCTTTTGTGATCAAGACGAGGACGATGGATGTGCGGCGGCGGGGACTGACGGGGACCTCGGCGGCAGCCAACGGTGGTGTTTCGGTTCAAGGACAGACAGGGATCTTGGGATGGATCGACGGCTCCCTCGCGGCTTGCCAAGCCTTCGCCCAGACGGCTAGCCTGATCCTCCACGCCCCTCACACACAGCCGCAAAGGAGGTCCGCCATGAACCGTCTCGGTCGAGGCCCGATCGCAGCCACCCTGACCGCCGCCCTCCTCATGGCGGCCCCGGCGAGCGCCTACACCGCCGGCCGCGACAGCAAGGTCATCCTCCTCCACGGCCGGCAGTGCCACGCCAACGCCACCAGCAACGACAAGAACCACATGCAGACCGACTGGTGGCGCAACGCCGACGCCACCCTCCAGAGCCTCGGCTGGAGCGGCACCGGCATCAGCGTCGTCAAGATGGGCTACTACACGGACAAGTACACCGTCCCCGGCACCACCTATGACAACTACGACGTCTGGGCCCTCAAGCACTGGAAGGGCAGCGCCTCGGGCAACACGACCAACCACAACCTCCACTACAACCGCACCGGCTGCCACGTGAAGTTCAGCGGCGACGCCGACTACTCCCACACCGGCGAGTGCGACATCCGCCACTTCGCCTACCACGTCGCCTGGGCCCTCTATAACAAGTACACCGCGGCCGGCGAGTCGGTCGACGTGGTGGCGCACTCGATGGGCGGCCTCGTCATCCGCTACGCCCTCCAGCAGGTCCAGGCCGGTCACCCCGACTTCCCGCCCTCGCTGCTCATCGAGGACGTGGTCACGGTCTCGACCCCGCACGGCGGCATCAACTCGACCCTGAACGGGTGGTACTGCGACGACTTCCAGACGAGCCAGATGGACGTGGGCAGCAACTTCCTGCAGTCACTGACGAGCCACCCCGAGGGGACCGGCGGGACCGACTGGACCGCCATCGGCGGCTTCGAGGTCAAGTGTCATGGCCTCACCGGCGACATCGTCTCACCCGAGAGCTCGACCTGGAACGGCGCCGACCACAAGGTCGTCTACGCCAACCCGGGCTACGGCCACGAGGAGTACTTCAACGCCGGCAAGGGCACGGGCTCGACCGACACCGACGTCTTCCGCCAGGACGGCAGGGGCGCGGGCACCGCCTTCACGTACGGTTGTTGCCTCGCCTGCGGCATCCCGGGCTGCGGCGACTTCGGCACCCGCTGCAATTCGAGCAACAACGCCTACACCGGGGCCACCAACCAGTCACGCGCCCTCGAATGGATGGACAAGGCCCTGCGCTACGCCACCTGGTGACGCAGCCTCCCTGTCATTTCCGATCCCCGGACCTACTGCAGATCCTCGGTGAGGAGCAGCTCGAACAGGGTCTGCTGGCCGAACTCCATGTTGCCGAGCGATTTGACGTCCGGCCCCCGGATGCGGCCGATCTCCGGCGGCAGCGGGCAGCAGCGGCGAAGAATCGGTGACGGTATGAAAGAAACCAACTTGCTCCCGGCGCATCGGGACAAGTTGGGTCCTTTCATACCGTCACCGGCTCCGCGCTACGCCACGCGGGACGGGCCGATGCGGCGCAGGTGCCGGCCGCGCACCCCGCTCGGGAACTTCCCCATGTGATAGACCGTCTCCCCGCGCAGGATCGTGCGCTCCACCACCCCGAGGAGCTTGCGCCCCACGTACGGCGTGAGCTTGTGCCGGTGCTGGATCATCTCCGGCTCCACGACGAAGCTCGCCTCCGGCCGGAACAGCACCAGATCCGCGTCGAAGCCCGTCGCGATCGCCCCCTTGCGCCCCCACAGCCCGGCCAGCTTCGCCGGCCGCTCGCACATCCAGCGCCCGAGCTCCGGCAGCGTCATCCCCCGCGACCGCGCCCCGGTCCAGGTCGCGGGCAGCCCGAACTGCAACGACGCCACCCCGCCCCAGGCCGCCATGAAGTCGCCGCTGTCCTGGCACTTGAGCGCCGGCGTGCACGGCGAGTGATCGGACACCACCATGTCGATGGTCCCGGTCTTGAGCGCCGACCACAGCCGCTCGCGATTGTCCGTTTCCCGGATCGGCGGCGCGCACTTGTACTCGGTGCGGCCGTCCGGGATCTCCTCGGCCGCGAAGGTCAGATAGTGCGGGCACGTCTCGGCGCTCAGCGGGAGCCCCGCCTGCCGCGCCGCCGCGATGTCCCCGAGCGCCTCGGCCGACGACAAATGCACGATGTGCACCGGGCAGCGCGTCTCGCGGCACAGCTCGATCATCATCCGGATCGCGCGGTTCTCCATCTCCCGCGGCCGCGACGCGAGCCAGCTCGCATACGTGCTCGCCGCCTTGCCGCCGTCGCCACCACCACCGCCACCCCCATCCGGGGCCGCCCCCTTCGCGTCCTCGAGCTCGAGCTCCGCGTGCACGATGAGCGGCACGCCCCGGCGCGCCAGCACCGGCATGGCCGCGCGCAGCTCCGCCTCCCCCACCTGGGGAAAGTCGTCGATCCCCGAGTGCACGAGGAACGCCTTGAACCCCACCACCCCCGAATCGATGAGCGGCCCGAGCTCGCCCAGGTTGCCGGGCACGAGCCCGCCCCAGTACGCGCAATCCACCGACAGGAGCGACCCCACCGCGTCGCGCTTCGTGTCGAGCGCCGCGCGCGTCGTCGTCACCGGGATGCAGTTGAGCGGCATGTCCACGATCGTCGTCACCCCGCCCGCCGCCGCCGCCCGCGTCGCCGTCGCGAACCCCTCCCACTCCGTGCGCCCCGGCTCGTTCACATGCACGTGCGAGTCCACCACCCCGGGCAGCACCGCCGCCGCCCCCGCCTCGAGCACCGGACAGCCGGGCAGCGTGGCGTCGTCCTCCACCACGTCCATGATCACCCCGTCGCCGATGAGCACCGTCGCCGGGCGCATCCCCTTGGGCGTGAGCACGCGTTCGCCGCGCACCGCCAGATCGATCGTCCGCATCGTCAATGGCTCCGCAGGATCTTGGCAGCCCCCCAGCCCGCCAGTACCAGCACCGACAGCACGACCCATCGATAGTCGCTGCCGTAGGTGCCGGGGAAGTGATTGCTCAGCATGGTGAACACGAGCGGCATCACCATGAACGTGTTGTGCTTGGAGCGCGTCTTGGCGCGCGTCGCGAGCCGCAGGTCCGGCGCCTTGCCCTCCTTGGTCGCGGCGATGAGCGCGCGCTGCGCCGGCAGGATGCGCATCCACACGTTGGCCGCCATGATCGTGCCGAACATGGCGCCGAGCTGGAGGTACGCGGCGCGCCCACTGAAGACGTGGCTCAGCCCATACACCGTCCCCACCACGAGCACGTAGCAGATCGCCGCCCCCACCGTCTCGGAGCGCCCGAGCGGCGACAGCCAGAAGAGATCGTAGACCACCCATCCCGCGATGAGCAGCCCCACCGACAGGAGGATGGCCTGGGAGGTGGAGATGTTCGACACCATCTCATCGACCATCAGCCCGCCGTGATAGTAGACGAGCCCGAGGAGGAGGAAGCCGCTCAGCCAGGTGAAGGCCGCCTCCCAGCGGAACCAGTGCAGCTTGCGCGGCAGGAGCTCGGGGACCTTCTGTTTCTCGACGATGTAGAACCCGCCGCTGTGCACCATCCACACCTGCGGGTGTCCGCCGGCGGCCATCTTCACGGCCTCGGCCTCGGCCTCGACGATGCGATGGTCGAGCCAGGTGAAGTAGTAGGTCTGACCGATCCACAGGATCCCCGCGAACACGTGGAACCAGCGGAGGATCAGGTTGAGCCATTCACTCCAGGTGCCGTCCATGACCTTCCGTCCCTAAGAGGCGAGCGCCTCACAGCGTGTCGGAGCCAACCGCAGCGCCCCACACCATGCCATGTTTCGGCGGCGGCGGGAACGCACCTGCGGATAAAATGCGTCCGCTCCGCGGTCGCCTCCGCGTTCTGGGCTCCTGCGCTCCCCCTCGTTGCGTGCGCGCGGGCACCCGGCCTACTCTCGCGCCATGACGAACGTCGCTCTCGTCCCCCAGGCGCAGGCCCGCGGCAGGCGGTTCTGCCGGCTCCTCTCCGCCTCGCTGTGCCTCTCCTCGTTCCTGGTGGGCGCCGCGGGCTGCCGCGTGCAGCCTCCGGGGGGGCCCGGCGACGGGGGCGGCCTGCCGCAGGCGAGCAACTGCGACGGCGGCACGAACGCCGAGGAGGTCAGCTTCGCCGCGGCCGATGGCCTCGTGGTGCATGGCACCGCGGTCCAGCCCTGCGCGGGCGCCCCGCGGCCCGTGGTCGTGCTCTCCCACCAGCTGTGCCAGGATCGCCGCGAGTGGAGCGCGGCGTCCCACGACTGGGTGAGCGGCTTTGCCGTACGCGGCGTGGCGACCCTGGCCATCGATCTCCGCGGGCACGGCCAGAGCACGCTCTGGCCCGACGGTTCGCGCCGCAACCTGTGCACGGGCAACTACCCCGCGGCCGATTACGCCGGGATGGTGAGCGACGTGCAGGCCGCCGTGGCCTATGCCCGCACCACGCTCGGCGCCCCCACGGTGGCGCTCGTGGGCGCGTCGATCGGTTCGAACAGCAGCCTCGTGGCCTACGGCGGCGACGCCGCGCTGCGCATGGTGGTGGCGCTCTCGCCCGGGCTCGACTACCAAGGCATCCGGCCGGGCAACGCCGTCGGCGCTTATGGTACGCGGCCGGCCCTGCTCGAGGCCGCCTCGGACGACCCGTACAGCGCCGACTCGGTGCGCCAGCTCGGGCAGACGAACACGAACGTCACCACGCAGATCTTCCCCTCGGGCGGCCACGGCAACGCCCTCATCGCCGCGCACCCGAGCGAGCTCGTGCGCGTGCTCGACCTCGTCACCTCCCTCCTGTAGAGGGAAGGCCGCCCGTTAGGTCGTGAGGCGTCTCGTCGTGCCCTTGGATGCGTGCGATCCCACGGAGCTCGAATCCCTCTGCCGGGGCCGCGACACGCCGTACCTGTGATAGGCCAGCGACCGAGCGCTGACGTACACCTGCGGCGGCATCGCGCCGGCGCCGCCGCCGCTGTCCTCGACCTCGGGTCTGGCCCCTCCCGTTGAGGGTCGCGCCTGGGAGGGCGGATGCCCCGACGAGGCGTCCGCCGGGGGTCGGGCGGGCGGAGGCGGCGGCTCGCTCGCGGCGCGGTCTGCGTGCACCTGGGGGCTCGGCTCCGGGGTGCCTCTTGGTTCCTGTGGCTGCGCCGCCGTGGAGACCGGGGGCGCGGAGGGCGCGGCGACCTGCTGCGGCTCGCCGCTCGTCGGCGCCTCCTGGCCCGCCGCACGCGGGCCACGCGCCGTGCGCACCTTGCCCACGGTCGCCGGGCGGAACTCCTTGATGCGGGGGTCGCGCGGGCCGAAGGTGGCCTCGGCCAGACGGATGAGGCGAGCGCGCACCCGCATGCTCTCGCGCTTCTTCGCCTTGAGCTCGCGGGTGAGCAGGGCCACCCGCTGCTTGGCCTTCTCCTGCGCGGCGTTGAGGGTCTCGATCTCGTCGAACATCGTCTCCATCTCGTCCGCCGCCGACATGGCCTCTCTGGGCAAGACCGCGGCATAGGACCGGGCCGCGCGCACGCCGCGCGAGAGGAAGAGAAGGTGGTTGCCGATGGAGTAGCTCGTGGGCATGGGGGGTCCTCTGTCCTTGGGCTGGGGTCCGTGAACACGCTCCCGGCGGCCACGCAGGTGATGGACCGGACGATCCAGGGGCGAGCGGCAGGTAACGTGGCACGAGAGCCGGCAACCGGCAAGCGTTCCCAGGAGAACGACCTCGGTTAGCTCCAAACCGAGCTGGGTCTGGTCCGAACCAAGGTCGTTTTTGGATGAACTCATCCACGTTTCAAAGAGACCACACTGAAGCTCCCTCAAACCCCGCCTTGTCTTGATGAGACCGCATACGGTTTGTCTCTGACCAAACCAGGTCTTCTCAAGACCGAGCCAGGTCTATAGTGCACCGCGCATGGACGGCACCTGACCGCCTGTAGCAGGGCACGCCATAGACCAGGACAGCGCCATCAGCGCCTGCGGCCCTCTCACATGTCCGCGAGCCGGCGATACCTGCAACAGATCGCGCTTCTCAACTACCTAGCGCACCGAACGGGTTGATCGATTTGGTGCGCGCGGGTGCTGGATGGAAAGAAGCACCACGGCATTGCACGCCATGGCCTCCGCGAGCCGCGGCGATATGCTCCCACCAGCAGTGAGAGCGTCATCGCCGCAGCCATCCTCGACCGGGTGAAGAGGTCACGTAGTCCTCCTGCTCGCGCAGGAAGTACGCGTGGATCTCCTCCAGTATAGGGCCAACCTTGCGGTGGGAGTAGCAGGCCATGAACTCCGTGTCTTGGCGGGGTGCGGTGCCGTACTCCCAGAGCTTTTCCGGGCTCGCGTGCAAGAACAATAGTCGCACGCCAAGCTTGGCAACCCGGCCAGCGATCGTCTCTGCGCGCTTATCACGATGGCTCGAGCCAAAAGCGAGGACTGGCACGGCCGAAGAGCCACGCACATCTCGAGGGGGGGGTGGTGCGTCATGAAGCGCACCAAACACACTCTCGATCTCATGATTCGTCAGCACCGTCAAATGGATAAGAGCCGCATTAGGGCCACTTGACGGCGGAAGGCCGATCAAAGATCATGAAATCGTGATAGACGCGCAGGTTCGGGATCGGTTGGCCAGTCTCTTTGCGCCTGGAGGGCGGCTTCACGAGCATTTTTCCCCGCCCGAAGACGGCGACTTGACGACGGTGATCCCAGGCGTCCTCTGGCAATCGTTCGTTTATCCGGTCGGTTCGGCGTCGGCTCGTGTCCTGCGGGTCTATGCCCTCGACAATGGGAACGCGATACTCGAACGATTCTGGAGCAATGAGGTCCGTGCCCTCCATCGAATCGCGGCTCGCGGGCATCGGCTCCTGCCGAAGCTAGTGGTGGCTGCCAACGTGCGAGACCTGAGTCTCGGATTTCTCGTCATCGACGACGCAGGCGACCCTCTTGAGGGGGTGCACCCACGGCTGCTCGACCTACGGCGCAATCGACTTAGGGCGCTCAAGGCATTCGCAGATCTATCCGATGCAGTTGCGGTCCTTCACGGCGAAGGCATGGTACATCGATCGATCTCACCCCATGTCGTGCTCGCCGGCCGGCAGGACGGGAGCCCGTTACAACTCGACGGCTTTCAGATGAGCGCATTCGTGGCCGGATTGCTTCGGGGAAGCAAGGCTCATGCAGACCGGGGAGCCACTCCCTTCGTTCCGGCGATGTTGACGTCCACCGTCTGCCTTGCACCCGAGCGTCTCGGATCCCTGCTCAACGGGTACGCCCGGAGCGTTGAGAGCTTCGCGTGCGACGTGTTCGGGCTGGGTATGATCGCCGCCGATTGGTTTGGCGGTCCCCCGACTGACGAGGAATGCAGGCCAGTGATTGCCGACGGCCGGTATGTGGAAGATGCGCATCTTCAGATCATTAACGGTGTCGGAGCCCGACTACGCCGCGCCGAGGTTCCAGCGGAATTGCGTCGACTGATCGAGCAGATGGCCGCTCCTTCGCCGTCGAACCGCATCCCATCGGCGCCGGAGGTCGCCGCGACGCTGGGCAAGATCTACGGTGGGCTGGTGGCTCAGTTTGAGGCCGCCGTGGAAGCACCCGTACCGCATAAACGGATCGTCTACTTCCTGAGGGAAACCATCCAACGTCTGTACGAGGACGGCATCGCCATCTCTAGCCCACAGCAACCCGATGAACGTGAGTATGCCGATCTCGTCGCCGAGGATCTGCTCGGCGGTTCAATGGCCTGGGCACCGAGGGGATTCGCTCCCTGGGTAAAGCATGACGTCGATCAGGCCGCCCGCGCCCAGATCGTGCTCTTCGGGAAGCGCTACGCTCACTTCTGCCAGTATTTGAACAAGGGAATGCGTGACGAGGATCAGCGAATCCTCCTGGTCAAGTATCCATGTCCACTGCACAAGGCGCGTGAAATCCGGGAAGCCTCTAGACAGCAGCCCATCCCTCCAGTGCGCGCTATGTTTTTCGATCCCGGACGTCGGGCACGTCCCGTTCCGGCCGATGCCCCTTCCTGGAAGGACAGCATCGAACAGGTGCGTGTCGATCCCGGCGGTGAGCTTGGATCGCCGGTGGCCGCCACTGCGAGCTGGCTGGTTGGATACCAGGAAGGACTTCTGGCGTCAGAGGAGTTCGCCTACGATCGCATCGGGAGTGAAGATCGCGATCCGACTCTGAGATCGGCGCAACCGATCATCCTCCGTTCGAAGGGTTTGGCGCGAGCCGCTAACACATCGGACCGTGCGCAGCCATTCCTTGAGCTACTCCGTCGCGAGGGCATGGTTCGCCACATGGGTGAGTATTTCGAACGGGCCCATGAAGAGGCCTTCGAGGCGGGCGACACGCTCGAGTTCATCCTCCGCGATGCCACCGGCAAGGACCTGCCGCTGAAGCTCCTATTTGATGCGAAACTAGACCCGGACACCGTCCGCTTCAAATTGACCGAGAACGACTTCCTCATTCCCAACTCCGGCCGCATACGACCGGACGACTTTGCGACCCGAATCTCCATTGAGAGACAGCGTAAAGCCGTACGGGATCTTGCGGAGCGTCACGACCTCCTCGCTCAGCTCCGCCAGCCACGCGGTCTCCAACTGGAATTGCTCGCGCCACTGGACGAATCTTCGGTCGCGTTCGAGCAGAATTCGCCGGAGGCGGCACGTCTCGTCAAGCGTATTCTTGAGGAAGAGCCATTGTTCGCAGTTCAGGGGCCACCGGGGACGGGAAAGACATTTATCGCCTCGCACGCTGTTCGTTCAATCTTAAAGACGGATCCACTGGCTCGTATTCTCGTCTCAGCGCAATCTAACGCCGCGACGGACAACATTCTCGATGCCGTCGAAGAGAAGTTGGCCACTACCGAATCTCCTCGATCGGAGCGACCGCTCCTGCTGCGTCACTCCAGCGCCGAGGCGAAGGCGAAGCTGACGGGGAATGCGCCCGGCTACACGATTGACGCACTGGTGGTAGCTGCCCGCAAAAGGATAGAAGAGGAGTGCGCTGGCACTGGACCACTGCCTTCCATCCGCAAGCCATGGCGCAAGCTGGCGAAAGACCAGGACCTTGATGCGGAGCTACACATGAGGCTGCCGCGTGCCGCCAACGTGGTCTTCGCGACTTGCATCGGCTCCGGCGCCGAGGTCGATGCGCTTCGCTTTGGCTCTGGTTTCGATTGGGTGATCATTGAAGAGGCGGCGCATGCGTGGCTGTCGGAGATCGCTGTCGCACTCGTCCAGGGTGACCGCTGGTTGATGATTGGTGATCAGAATCAGCTCCCCGCGTATGGTGCCGATGATGTGGAGCGGGTCTTCCGTCGCGACGTCGAGGATCAGGTCACGACAGACTCAACGGGCAACACGCCGACCGAGGCGTGGCGCCCCTACCTTTCGCATTTTCGGCACGTTATGGAGGTGGATATCCCCTCAGGTCACTGGACGGCTCCCCGAGCGGCGATCCTCGAGCAACGGCGCATGGCGCCGGATATTGGGACGCTCGTGAGCAACGTCTACTACGATTGTAAGCTTACCACGCATCCGGATGCGAATCGGCCGCACCACCTCCAGGGCAACGGACTGGAGTTCCTCTCCAAAAGATCGCTGGTGTGGTTCGACACGGCGATGTGCGGATCAGCCGCCGAGGAGAGCGGTTACGAGAATATGCTTGAGCTGGAACTCGTCAAATTTTTCCTTGGGCGGGTTCGAGCTTTCCCGAGCCATGACGACAAAATTCCCCCGCTAGCCATACTGTCGCCATACAAGCGCCAACTCCAACGTCTCCAGAGGGAGGCTCGTGGCCACTCTGGCGTCAAGGACGATTACTTCCGCACCGTCGATTCAGTGCAGGGTCGCCAGGCCGAGGTGGTGATCGTCAGCCTCGTCAGGAACAATGCGCAGTCGAGTATCGGCAAAGCTCTCGGGTTCCTGCGCGCACCAGAACGCGCCAACGTGATGTTCAGCCGGGCGAGGAGGCTCTTAGTAATCATCGGCAGTCTCGCCCATTTCTCGCGGTTCCCCGGAACACACTGGGGCAAGGTCGTTGAGTACATCAGGTCTGACGAGAAGCGGTTCGTCGTCGATCCGATGCAGAGGTTAGGCTTTGTGCCCGCAAAAAGGCGCCGATGAACTCCGTGCGGGTTCGTGTTCCCTGTAGGCGGTTCACCGTGCGGGTCACATTGGGCCATGCCGACGGGCTGAGTCGCTTCGAGGAGTACACGCTTCGCACCATCGCAGCCGGCCAGAACACGGTGGATGCCATCGCCGACATACTGGGCGTCGCGCGGAGCGTTGTGCTCGACACCTGTGTCGACCTACTGCGGGTCGGCTACATTCTTCTTCGCCATAACGGCGCCGCGATGGAGGTGGTTCAAGCGGTACGTGACGAGATGGGCGATCCGCTTGAGCCTCGCCATGATTGGGCGCGTCGGTTGGCGCCAGCCGCCCCTCCAGCTCCTTTGGAATACGATCTCCTCCAGGATCTCGTGTCAGGGTCGGTGTTCCCACCAATCCATGGCCTTACCGATGCCAGGGATTGGATCCTGTGCCCGGAGGACGTGACGCTGGAGGACGTGACCACGGTCCCCAAGTCGATCCTGCTGGAGGCTACCGCAGGCAGGATGCGCCGGATCGTTGACAAGCGGGGAGCCCGGGAGACAGGCCCCCTTTCCCGGCGTGGTACTCGTGTGACGGACGTGGCCATTGTAGGGCTCGGGACGGAGGGGACGCGCGTCTTCACCTCTCCAGCCACGGTCGTTGCGGAGGTGGCCAGGCGTCGGAGCTTCGACAGTGATGTCCGGCCAAATCTTATCGTCGTTGGTCCACCCGAGCTTCACGGCGGCGTGCGACGGCGCATCGCCGCGAAGCTAATGCAAATGTGGGACGCGGGAATCGCCCGAGGACCGGGCCAGTTCTTCGGGCGTCTCGAGGAGCGGTTGCTCTCGGCCGAGACCTTGGTGGATGACTCCGGTGCTGATCGAATCATCGATCCCGCACGCTCAATCGAGGAACTCGAGGAGGCGATCGAGCAAATACCTGCCGCTATCGAAACTGGCAACGATGCAGTGGCCTCCCTGCATGATCAGCTCTTCGAGCTGGAACGGAATGCGACCGTTTGTATCGAGTCCGCCACCTCAATGCAGGCCGAACCCTCTCTGGTGGTAGGCGCCGCGCAACACCATGCGCTCCTCCTTGCAGCCCTGAAGGAGGCCCACCACCAAGTCGTGATGACCAGTCCGTGGTTAGGGCAGTTGGAGACCAACAAGGCTCTTCGGGAGGCCCTCACCGATGCCGTTGCGCGCAACATTCGGGTGCATCTGGCATGGGGCGTTGATCGAGCCGCGGATTTCGACAAGGAATTAGGGCCCGCAACGCGCGAGCTGATCGACCTGCTACTCCCCCAAGCGCAGAGGACCGGTGGTTTATTCATTGCGCAGCGGGCTGCCGGCGTTCATGCAAAGCTGTTCACCTGCGATATGAGCTGGGCCGTCGTCTCGACGTTCAATGTCCTAAACAGCAGTTCCGAGCGGCGTGAGCTGGAGCTGGGCGTGCGGATCGATGGCCCGGGAGCGCAGGCCGCCGAAGCAGAGTCCGACCCGGTGCTGGCAGGTGTTAGGAACCCGGTCGATCAACGCCGGCCGGTAGCCGCATCCGTCTGCGAGGTGCTCCGGTGGGTCCGGGGCATAACGCCCGACTACCAGCTCCGCCCCTTGATCATCGACGACCCGGCACTCGAGGGACGCCGCGCGCTGGCACCATCTATCGAAGTCGGGGAAGCGGTTGAGGCACCTGGCGACTTCGGTATCTGGAAGGGCACATTTGAGCGGCGCGCGGAGGTCCTCAGAAACAGGGCCCGCAGTTTGGGCAGCGCCGTCTACCTGGTAGCCAACGGCCAGCACCGGGATGTCCTCATCGCTGCGCTCCAGCATGCACGCATGCGGATCATCGTTTCTTCGAAGGACTTGGGCGCCGGGCTTCTCGGAGAAGCCGTTTCTGAGCTTCTGATGCAGGCGACCCGGCGCGGCGTGGGCGTTTCGGTCTACCATGCGGGCTACGCCGAATGGTCGGATGAACTCCAGCGGCGTAAGGAGCAGCTCATCGACGCTGGCGTCGTATTCGACTTGCGCGACGTTCACGCTAAACTGCTGGTGTGCGATGACTGGGTCGTCGTTACCTCCTATAATTTTCTGTCGTCCGTCGGGTACTACGATCAGGAGCGGCGCGCCCGACACGAGCTTGGGGTGCGGGTGGTGTCAAAGCCGATCGCGGATCGGGTTGCCCTTGAGCTTCAACGAGCTCCATCCCGGTAGATTATCCGACGACAGCTAAATATCATGACCACCAGATGCAGCCGGAATCTTGGCCCCTCCCCAGTCCACTAGGTTATAGATTTTTGGTACCGTGGCACCATAGGCCGTAGCCTAATTCTTCCTCCTTCGGGCGCATCGCCTCATCGGCGACAGTCAGGTACGGATCAGTATAAGCCTCCGGTGGAGGCCGTCTGGCGAGTCTGGTGGGCCCGGGCGGCAAGATGCAGTGTGGAAGCATGCCTCGCCGCCCCCACCGTAAGGCCATAAGGAGCAGCGGCAGCTTCCCTTGCCGTTGCCAGCGTCAGTCCGCGAATCACCAGAGCCGGCATCCAAGGTGCTCTCGCCTACCTCAGGCCAACGCGATGCGGATGCCCGCCGTCCAGCCCTGTGGTTCGCAGCATTACCGAGGCAGTGTGGCCGGGCTTGCCCCGCCTGCCCAGCTCTTTCGACTCTGCCGCCGCGTACATTCCCTCTGCCGCCTACCAGAGCCAACCACAAGGCATCCCTTGCGACGTTGGCTTCTCGCGTGACGAGCGCGCCATATTTGGCAGCGCCACACGCTATCCCACGGGTCCCCTGCCCCATGCGCGCTTCCTCGCCGAGGATCTGCGGTTCTTCCTCGATTGCCTCCCGATCGTGGCGCTGCAGTACGCGGTCAGCTTGCGCTTCAGGAACTTCCTCGTGCCGGTCGGGTTCGGGTTCATGCTCTGGGTCGGCACGCTGGCGGCGCTCTCGTGGCGGTGGAACTTCCTGATCCCGTACGCCTATCCGATGATCGAGTACCTGAAGGACGCGGGGCGCGCCAAGGTCGCCGCGCCGGCCATCGATCTCCATGCGATGGCGATCGGCTACTTCGTCCTGTTCACGCTCGCGGGCTACGGGGTCTTCGCGACCCGCCAGGAGAAGGGCTGACGACGCGGCAACGCCGTCGCGGGCGGCCGTCGCGGGCGGACGATGGGGGGTCTCGGGTCAGTCGTGCGGCCCGGCGCGCCGCTCCCCGAGCCGCTCGACGGTCCCCATCGGTTCGATCGGCTCGATGACTCGGCTCAGCACCTCGCCGGCCAGCACCTCGTCGCCCATGTCGCGGGCGATGTCGTCGATGGACAGGATGCCCACCAGCCTCTCCTCCCGATCCATGACCACGAGCCGCCTGACCGCCCGATCTTCCATCTCGGCCGCGGCCTCGGTGAGATCCTCGTCCTCGTAGCAGAAGAAGACCTGCGCCGTCATGGCCCGGCGGACCGGGGTGGTGCGCGGATCCAGGCCCTCGGCGATGGCCCGGACGACGATGTCGCGATCGGTCAGCATCCCTATCAGCCGCTCATCGGACCGGACCGGGAGCAGGCCGATGTCGCAGGCGCGCATCTTCGCCGCGGCGATCTGCAGGTTCTCGTCGGGATCGATGGTCTCCGCATGAGGGGTCATCACGTCCTGGACCAGGAGCCTGCCCTTCTGTCTCGTCGTCATGGCTTGCCTCTCGCTCTGGGGGGCCTTCACCGCGCGTGGTCCTTCGCGGGGTGCGCGGGAAGGCTATGAGGTGCCTATGCGAAAGTGATTCCGCTTCTGGAGTCGCTCCCCGAGTTCATGTCTCCGAGGGGGTTTCGAGGATCCGGCGGCCTGCGGCGCCTCGCCCGTGCCCGCAAGGTCTGCGCGCACGGGGAGACGAGGGCGCAGCTCATGCGTCGATGCGCTTCGCTGCGTGAGGGACGTGCTGATGCCCCGCTACCCCTGGGGGCGGGTGCGGGTCTCGCCGTACTGCTTGAGCTTGCGATAGAGGGTCGCGGTGCCGATCTTGAGCGCCGCCGCGGTCCGCGCCTGGTTGCCTTCGTGCGCGGCGAGCGCCGCCAGGATGTAGTCCCGCTCCACTTCTTCGAGCGGGCGCACGGTGTCGGGGCCGGCGATGGCCGCGCCGGGCAGCGCCATGCGCACCTCCTCGGGCAGATCCTCCATCTGGACGCGGCTGTGGCTGGCCAGCACGACCGCTCGCTCGATGGCGTTCTCGAGCTCGCGCACGTTGCCCGGCCAGTCGTACCGCAGGAGCTGGTCCGCCGCCTCGGGCGTGAGGCCGGCCATGCGCCGTCCGAGCCGCTCGGCGATCTGGAGGAGCATGACCCGCGCGAGCGGCAGGATGTCCTCCTTGCGGTCGCGGAGGGGCGGCACGTGCAGCTCGATGACCCGCAGCCGGTAATACAGATCCTGACGGAACCGGCCGGCCTGCACCTCGCGCCCGAGGTCCCGGTTGGTGGCCGTGACCAGCCGCACGTCCACGCGGCGGCTCCTGTTCTCGCCCACCCGCCGCACCTCCTTGTCCTGGAGGACGCGCAGGAGCTTGGCCTGGAGCCCGAGCGGGATCTCGCCGATCTCGTCGAGGAACAGGGTGCCGCCCCCGGCCGACTCGAACAGCCCGGGGCGATCCTGCACCGCGCCGGTGAAGGCGCCCTTGGCGTGACCGAACATCTCGCTCTCGATGAGGGTCTCGGTCACGGCCGCGCAGTTGAGCGCCACGAAGGGCCCGCCCGCGCGCACCGACTCGTCGTGGATGAGCCGCGCGATGCGCTCCTTGCCGACCCCGCTCTCGCCGCTCACGAGCACGGTCGAGTCCACCCGCGCCACGCGCTGCGCGAGCTCGAGGACGCGCCGCATGCCGGCCGAGCGCGCCACGATGCCCGCCACCTCCTCGTCGCCGCCGCCCGAGAGCGCTTGCTGCCGCTGCTTGAGCCGCCGCTCCGCGGCCTTGAGCGCCCCCGTCACCTCGGCCAGGCGGGCGTCGGGGCAGCCGGCCTGGAAGAAGGGCAGGTGCGGCTTGATCTCGTCGCCCCACTCCTCTGCCGGCTTGCCGATGACGCGGCACAGCGCGTCGCCCCGCCCGACGCAGCGATCCTCGATGCAGTAGATGGGCTTGCCGTTGCAGTAGCTCATGTAGCCCGAGGCAAAGCCCACGAGCGACCAGCACACGGGCTCGTCCGAGCGGCCGATGTGGAGGAGGTGCTGCTCGGCCTCGTAGGAGTCGTGCCACACGGCCTGGGCAAAGGGCGGCGGCGGCGCGTCCTTTGTCTTGGCCTTGGCGTTCGGTCCGGGCGCCGCAGGCTCGGGCTCGGTCCCGGGGTTCTCGGAGGGGCCTTCGGCAGGGGCCTCGACCCGTACGAGGCCCTGCAGGTTGTGCAGCCGGCCGCCGGCGGTGCGCCACTCGCGCTCGCTGTCCCAGGGGAAGTCGCGCCGCAGGCTCTCGGCCGTGCGCCAGCCGTGGGCATAGCCGAAGTGCGTGAGGATGCCGCGCGCCGCGGTGAGGCCCACCGAATCGATGAGCTCCTTGCGCAAGAGGCCGAGCGCGACCGCATCGAGGATGAGCGCGCGCTGGCCGGCAAAGCGGATGATGCCGCTCGGATCCAGCTCCAGGAGCTCGCGCAGGTCGAGATCTTGAACTCGCATGCCTCCTCCCTTGCGTGACCCCGGTCCGGATCTCTGCAGGCCCAGGCAGGGTCAAAATGGTGGCCACCTTATCATTTTGATGCGCCCGCGACCGCTGCGCAGTGGGAAGTGGCCGGCGAAATAGGGCTTTTCGCTCGGCACGAGCGGTGCTATCAGCTCCCCCCAATACAAGGCACGAAGGCGCCCCTGCGCCTCGCTGGAAATCCAGCGCCTGATGACTCTAGAAAGGAGCCTCCCCATGTTCGTCTCCCGCCATCGCATCACCCTGCTCTCTCTCGCCCTGTCCGTCGCCGCCCCGGTGCTCGCCCACGCCGAGTCGTGGGACATCGATTCCTCCCACAGCCGGGCCCAGTTCGCGGTGCGTCACCTCATGATCTCCAACGTGCGCGGCGACCTCGGCAAGGTCACCGGCACGATCAACTGGGACGCCAAGAACCCGGCCGCGGCCGCGGTCAACGCCACCGTGGACGTGGCCGGCGTCAACACCCAGGATCCCAAGCGCGACGAGCACCTGCGCAGCCCGGACTTCTTCGACACGGCCAAGTACCCGACCATCACCTTCAAGTCCAAGCGGGTGGAGAAGGCCGGTGGCAAGCTCAAGCTGGTGGGCGATCTCACGCTCCACGGCGTGACCAAGGAAGTGGCCCTCGACGTCGAGGGGCCGACCGCCGAGATCAAGGATCCCTGGGGCCTCATCCGGGCCGGCGCGAACGCGACCGGCAAGATCAGCCGCAAGGACTTCGGCCTGTCCTGGAACAAGACGCTCGACACCGGCGGCGTGGCCGTGGGTGACGAGGTGGCCGTGACCCTCGACATCGAGCTCGTGCGCAAGCCCGCGGGCGCGGCCCCGGCGGCCCCGCCCAAGGCCGGCAAGTAACACGCCCCCGGTGTGGTGGCGTGGTGGTGTGGTGACGGTTTTCAACGACCCAGGGATCGCGGCGGTCGGCTGCCGGGCGACTTGGGTTTACGAAAACCGTCACCGCGCCGTCCTTGATTGACGTCCTCCGGCCTGGCCCGGATACTCCGGGCATGAATCCCTCGGCCGTCCCCTTCGATCGCTGGATGACCACCGGCGCGCGCCGCCCGGTGCGCAACCGCGCCCTGTTCGTCGTCGACCGCGGGCCGCTCACGAGCCCGGGCCAGACGCCGGTGCTCCTCATCCACGGCTTCCCCACCTCGGCCTACGACTGGTCGCCGTTCATCGAGCCGCTCGCCACCGAGCGCCGCGTGATCGCCTGCGATCTGCTCGGCTTCGGGCTCTCCGACAAGCCCTGGCCGCACACCTACTCCATCTTCGAGAACACCGACTACGTGATCCAGCTGGCCGCGGACCTCGGCCTGCAGCGAGCCCACATCGTGTCTCACGACATGGGCGACACGGTGGTGCAGGAGATGCTCGCCCGCTGGCTCGAACGGCCCTCGGCCCTCCCCTTTGAACCGGCCTCGGTGACGATGCTCAACGGCGGGGTCCTGGTCGAGCGCATCCGGCCCATCTTCTCGCAGCGGATCCTGCGCCTGCCCGTCATCGGCGACGTCGTCGGCCGCTTCCCCGCGCCGGCCTCGCGCCTCCTGTTCAACCGCTCGATGGTGATCATCGCCGGCTCGCGCAAGCCGCCCAAGGATGAGCTCGACGTGCAGTTCCGCCTCCTCGCCCGGGACGGCGGCATGCGCCTCCTACCCAACATCATTCAGTACATGCGCGAGCGCGAGGTGTATCGCGGGCGCTGGCGCCACGGGCTCCTCGGTCACCCCTTCCCCATGCGCCTCGTGTGGGGCGATCGCGATCCCATCAATGCCTATGACATCGTGGACGAGATCGTGCACGAACGGCCGGCCACCGAGGCGGTGCGCGTGGCCGGCGCGGGACATTACGTGCAGCTCGAAGAACCCCACCAGGTGCTGCAGGCGATCCGCGAGTTCATCACCCGCCACGACACCGCGCCGGCCGCGGTCGCCTGAACCTGGTAGCGTCCGACAACACGCCCTCAGCGGCAGGCGGCGCGGCGAACCCAGCGCGTGAACCAGACCGCAGGACTCCCCCGCTTGACGGCCTGATCCTTCTCGGATCGGTAGGGCAGCGCCGACAGGTTCTTCACCAGCGGCACCTCCTGCGTGTCGTCCTCGCGGGGAGAAAAGTGATGGATCGAGATGATGACCTTGCCCTCGGCCTGCGTCTCTTCCGTGTGTTCTTCGCGCTGCGCCATTGAGCTCCTCCCGCTGCCGTTCTCAATCACGCGACCGGGTCGCAATCGGCTGACCTCTTACTCCATTGTTATTGCATCTTGATTGCCAGGCCAGGGGCTACTCTCTCTTCAAGTAGTTAGGGCCCACCAAGGGCGAAAAATTCTCGCCCCGTGCGCATAAACTGACAGCACCGAGGCCATCATCGCAAATTCTGCGCATTCTTTACCCCCCCCCGATGGACCTCTTTGGGGATCACCTCTTCCGCTGGCGGTCGAGCGGGTTCCCTAGCGATATCCTGGTCTTCCTCAAGCCAGCCTCTTCTTTTCCCTCCGCCACTCCGCTACCCTCCTCAACGAGTAGCCATGTCCATGTCCGACCACGACGTCAGCATGACGGCCGCGTCGCCCAAGCTCCCGCGCCGCCTGGGCCGCTACGAGAACCTCACCCTCCTCGGTCAGGGAGGCATGGGCTCGGTCTACCAGGCCCTGGACCCCGCGCTCGACCGCCGCGTCGCGATCAAGGTCATGAAGGACCGCACGCCCGACTTCGTGTCGCGCTTCCATCGCGAGGCCAAGGTCATGGCCCGGCTGTCGCACCCCAACGTGGTGCAGATCTATGACTTCGGCCAGGACGAGGAGGGCAACCCCTACTTCGTCATGGAGCTGGTCTCCGGTCGCTCGCTCAAGGACGTGGTGGAGGCGCAGGGCCGGCTCGAACCGAGCTTCGTCATCGACATCCTGCGCCAGACGGCGGCCGGGCTCGGCGCCGCCCACGCGCTCGGCATCGTGCACCGCGACATCAAGCCCGCCAACCTGGTGCTCACCCAGGGCGGCGGCTCGAATGGCGGCGGCTTGAAGGTGCTCGACTTCGGCATCGCCCGCGTGGAGGCGGGCGCCGAAGGCGGCGACGCGGCCTTGACCCGTCCCCAGGCGCTCCTCGGCACGCCCCTGTACATGGCCCCCGAGATGCTCCAGGGCCAGGCGGTCGATGGCCGCGCCGACATCTATGCGCTCGGGCTGATGGCCTTTCACCTGCTGGCCGGCAAGCCGCCCTTCGAGGCCGCCACGGTGATCGAGCTGATGATGAAGCACCTCAACATGCCGCTGCCCGACCTGACCCAGGTGGCTCCGGAGACACCGCCCGGCCTGGTGCAGCTCATCCGGCGCATGACAGAGAAGGATCGCGAGCAGCGCATCGCCAGCTGCGAGCAGCTCCTCGCCGAGCTGAGCACGATCCAGGTCACGACTCAGCTGGCGGCACAGGCCGCGACGCCCATCCCTGCGGCGCCCGTGACCGCACCCACCGGGGCGCAGGCGGCCACGCCCGTCCTGGCGCCGGTCACCCCCGCCGGGGCGCTGGTGTCCGAGCCGGTCGCGCCGGTGCCGGTCGCCGGAGGAACGCGCCGCCGCCTGCTCGCCGGCGTGCTCGGTGGCGTGGGCGCGCTCGTGATCACCCTGCTCATCCTCTCTATTGGCTCTCGGCTGAGCCGCCGCCCGACGCAGGCTCAAGGTCCGGCGGCGCCTCCGGCCGAGCGTCGTGACCCTCCCGCGTCCCCCGTGCCCGCGGCGGCCCTCGTGGCCCCCACGAAGGGCGAGAAGAACAACCAAGAGCAGGGGGCCGCGGCGCCCTTGCCCCTCGGCCAGCACGGGCCGCTGCGCCTGGCCGTGCTGCAGTTCAAGAACCTGGGCGGCGACCGTGATCTCGACTTCCTCACTGAGGGCATCGGCGACACGGTCCTCACCGCGCTCGGCACGCTGCAGGGCCGCATCCGGCTCATCGAGCGCGGCCAGATCGAGCAGGCCGTCCAGGAGATCGACTTTGGCCAGACCAAGTATGTCGACAAGACCACGGCCGTGACCCTGGGCAAGCTGACCGGCGCCGAGGTGGCGGTGCTCGGCGGGTATCAGCGCAGCGAGGGCCTCATCCGGGTGAGCGCTCGCCTCATCCGCACGGACACGGGCGATGTGCTCGACACCCTGCTCGTCACCCGGCCGGCCAAGGCCCTGTTCGACGTCCAGGATCAGGTCGCGGCCGAGCTGAAGCGCCGACTGCTGGCGCTCCTCTCGTCCAGCGGCAAGTAGCCGATCTCGGGCACCATCGGTGCACCCTGCTCGGGTGTGGCACAGCGACATCCAGCGCCGGGCGGGGGTGGCAAGAAGAGCCGTAGAACGGTGAGTCGCGAGGCCGGGGCCAAGACGCCGCGGGGTCCGCTCGCCCGCTATCGCGAGAAACGGGACTTCGCGGTCACGCCCGAGCCGCCGCCCGAAGCCCCGCCTCCCCCGCACCCCACCCCGACGGCGCGCCCGCTCTTCATGGTGCACAAGCACGACGCCTCGCGGCTGCACTATGACCTGCGGCTCGAGACCGGCGGCGTGCTCGCGAGCTGGGCCATTCCGAGAGGGCCGAGCTATGACCCGGCGGACCGGCGGCTGGCCGTGGAGACGGAGGATCACCCGCTCGCCTACGGCGACTTCGAGGGCCGCATCCCCGAGGGCGAGTACGGGGCCGGCGACTCGATCATCTGGGATCGCGGCACGTACGACACCGACCCGCCGGGGCAGTTCGAGACCATGAAGCGGCGCGGACACCTGGTCCTGCGGCTCGACGGCGAGAAGCTGCAGGGCCGCTGGCACCTCGTGCGCACCCACGGCGGCGCGGCGAGCGGGGGCAAGACCGAGTGGCTCTTCTTCAAGGGGCGCGACGAGCACGCGCGCTCCGGCTACGACGTGGTGGAGGCGCGGCCGGAGTCCGTGGTGAGTGGCCGCAGGGTGACGCGCGGGCCGCTCCGCAAGTCGATGCGCGCGGCGCCGCACCCCGCGCCGCTCGATCTCCTCATCGCCGTCTGGCCGCCCATGCTGGCCGCGCCCGGGTCGCTGCGCGTGATCCGCGACGAGTGCTACCTGCTCGAGGCCAAGTACGACGGGTACCGGGCCCTGGCCGGCGTCTCCGGCGGGCGGGTGGCGCTGCAATCGCGCAACGGGCGGGACCTGGCGGCGCGGTTCCCCTCGCTCATCGCCCCGCTGGCCGCGATCGAGGCGGCCGAGGCGGTGCTCGATGGCGAGGTGGTGTCCTTCGACAGCGATCGGGTGGCGCATTTCCAGGATCTGGCGAGCGGCCGGGGGGACCTCGAGTACCTGGCCTTCGATCTCCTGTGGCTCGACGGGGTGGACCTGCGGCGGCGGCCGATCGAGGAGCGGCGCGATCTCCTCGAGAGCGTGCTCGCCAACCTGCCGGCCGATTCGCCCGTCCGTCTGGCCGAGCGCATCACGGCCAAGGGGGAGGCGGCCCTCCAGCAGGCCCTGGAGGCCGGCCTGGAAGGCGTCATCGCCAAGCGCTGCGGCTCGACCTACCATCAGGAGGGCAGCCGGCGGAGCGATGACTGGCTCAAGCTGAAGCTCCTGCACGAGCAGGAGTTCGCCATCGTCGGCTATCTCGCGATGAGCGGGGCGACCGACCAGCTGGGCGCGCTCCTCGTGGCGGTGGCTGAGGAGGGGGGCTTCCGTTATGCGGGCAAGGTGGGTACGGGCTACACCGCGGTCATGCGCCGCGAGCTCGTGCGGCTCCTCGACATGGATCGCCTGGCCCGCCCCTTCCCGGCGCTGCGCGATCCGCCGCGCTATCGGAGCGCGCGCTGGGTGCGTCCGCGCCACGTGGCGAGCGTGTGTTTCAGCGCCTGGACGCGCGAGGGCCGGCTGCGTCACCCGTCGTTCCGTGGGCTGCGGGACGACAAGAGCGTCGAGGAGTGCGTGCGCGAGAGCAGCGGCGTGGCCCTGCCCGGCTGACATGCTGCCCGGAACAACGGATTGGCATCGCGGATGCTCGATAGAGGGGTGAAGGACACTTCGTAGGCCAAACCACGAGGAGGGAGCATGGACGCGATCGAGCTTCTCGAGCAGCAGCACCGGCAAGTAGACGATCTTTTCGAGCGGTTGCTCTCGGCCGACGAGGAGGACACGGATCAGCGGCAGGAGCTCTTCGACCAGCTGGCGGACGCGCTGGCCGGCCACACGATCATCGAGGAGCAGCTCTTCTATCCGGTGTGCAAGCGCTTCGATGAGGATCTGATCCAGGAGTCGCTGGAGGAGCACCTCGAGGTCAAGCGGATGTTGGCCGAGCTGCTCGATCTCGACCCCGGCGACGATGAGTTCGAGGCCAAGGTCCAGGAGATGAAAGAGGCGGTGCAGCATCACGTCACCGAGGAAGAGAACGAGCTCTTCCCGGAGGTGCGGCACACCCTCGATGCCGACCGCCGCAACGAGCTGGGCGACGAGATGGAATCCATGTTCGAGGGCATGCGCCAGGACCACCCGCGCCGGCACATCCCGGATCTCGTCTCCGAGTCGCCCACGCCCTGACGAGACCCGAAGTCCTCCCAAGACGTGCGCCACGCCCACGGGTAGAGGCCGCAGGCCTTCGCCCGTGGGCCGTGTGCGTTGCCCTCCGTCCGTGATCGAGGCGCGAAGCGTCCTTGTTTTGCGGTATCTCTCGGATCGAGACAGCGATCGGCGGCCAGGTGTCGACCTGCGCCCGCGTGAACCGACGCCACAGGCGCCCCGAGGAGGACCGTGATGCGCATCCCGCTCTATCAGATCGACGCCTTCGCCAGCCGCGTCTTTGCCGGCAACCCGGCGGCGGTTTGTCCGCTCGAGCGCTGGCTCGACGACGTCACCCTGCTGGCCATCGCGGCCGAGAACAACCTCTCGGAGACGGCCTTCTTCCTGCCCGAGGTGGACGGGCGCCGCCCGCTGCGCTGGTTCACGCCGGCCGTGGAGGTCGATCTCTGCGGTCACGCGACGCTGGCCACGGCGTACGTCGTGTTCGAGTACCTCGAGCCGGGCCGCACGAGCGTCACCTTCTCGTCGCGCAGCGGGGCGCTGACCGTGACCCGCGACGGAGATCTCCTGGCCCTCGACTTCCCGGCGCGGCCGGCCGAACCCTACAACGTGCCCGACGCGCTCGTCCGTGCGCTCGGCGTCCGTCCCTCCCAGGTGCTGAGCGCGGCCCGCGATTATCTCGTGGTGGTCGAGAACGAGGACATCGTGCGGGCCCTCAGGCCGGATCTGACCCTGCTCCGCCACCTCGAGCGCCAGGGCATCATCGTGACCGGGCCCGGAAGCCAGGTGGACTTCGTCTCTCGCTTCTTCGCGCCGGCGCTCGGGGTGGCCGAGGATCCGGTCACGGGCTCGGCCCATTGCACCCTCATCCCCTACTGGTCCGAGCGGCTCGGCAAGAAGGCCCTGCACGCGCTGCAGGTCTCGCCCCGCGGCGGCGAGCTCTACTGCGAGCATCGCGGCGAGCGCGTGCAAATCGCCGGTCAAGCGGTGCGCTACCTCGAGGGGTCCATCCACATCGCCGATTGAGCGGGGCACGCTTGGCGCCTGGCGTCTCCGGGGCGTCATGCAGGAGGCTCCGGGAGTTCCCGATCCAAGGCGCGCAGGGCCACGGCCTCGGCCACGTGCTCGGCGAGGACGAGGGCGCTTTGGCCGAGGTCGGCGATGGTCCGCGCCACGCGCAGGATGCGGTGCACGGCACGCCCGCTCAGGCCAAAGCGTTTCGCGCACCGCTCGAGTTGCAGCTCGCCGCGCGCGTCGAGCCGGCAGTGCTCGCGCAGCTGGCGCCCTCCGAGCTGGGCGTTGCTGTGGCAACCGGGCGCGCTGGCAAAACGCTCGGACTGCACCTGCCGCGCCGCCATCACCCGCTCGCGCACCCGCGCCGACGGCTCGCCCACGCGATCGTCGCGCAGGGTGGCGTAGTCGATCTGGGGCACGTCGAGGTGCAGATCGAAGCGGTCGAGGAGGGGGCCGGACAGGCGTCCGAGGTAGCGTTTGATCCGCGCGCCCGAGCAGATGCAGGTGCGCCGCTCCGAGCCTCGGTGTCCACAAGGACAGGGGTTCATGGCGGCGATGAGGGCGAACGCGGCGGGATAGCTCACGGCCGCGCGAGCGCGCACGATGGTGACCTTGCGCTCCTCGAGCGGCTGGCGCAGCGCCTCCAGCACGGGCCGCTGAAACTCGAGCAGTTCGTCGAGGAACAGGACCCCGTTGTGGGCCAGGCTGATCTCGCCCGGCCGCGGCATGCCGCCGCCACCGATGAGACCGGCCAGCGATACGTCATGGTGGGGGGCGCGGAAGGGACGCTCCGCGAGCAGCGAGGCGCCATCGAGCTTACCGGCGGCGGAGTAGATCGTCGTGGTCTCGATGGCCTCGGCGTGCGACAGCGGAGGCAAGATGGAGGGCAGGCAGCGGGCGAGCATGCTCTTGCCTGCGCCGGGCGGTCCCATGAGGAGGAGGTTATGAGAGCCGGCCGCGGCGACCTCCAGGGCCCGCCGCGCGGTCTCGAGCCCACGCACCTCGTCGAGATCCACGGTCCGCGGCTGGGCGGGCTGCGGCTGCATCACCGCCCGATCGAGGGGACGCTCGCCGCGCAGGAAGGCGACCACTTCGAGGAGGGTGGCCGCGCCGAGGATCTCGAGCTCGCTCACCACCGCTGCCTCGGCGGCGCAGCTGCGGGGCAGGATGAGCGCCCGCGTCGAGAGGGACCGCGCGCACAGCGCCACCGGCAGGCTGCCCGAGACGCGGCGGATCGCGCCGTCGAGCGAGAGCTCACCGAGCAGCATGAGGCCGGCGAGCGCGGCGCGAGGCACGAGATCGAGCGCGGCGAGGATGCCGATGGCGATGGGCAGGTCGAAGGCGGCGCCGTCCTTGCGCACGTCGGCCGGGGCCAGGTTGACGGTGATGCGCCGCGGCGGCAGCGGCAGGCCGACGTGGGCCAGGGCCGCGCGGACCCGCACGCCCCCTTCCTTCACGGCGCCGGCGGGCAGGCCCACGACTTGATAGGAGGGCAGGCCCATCGCGACGTCGACCTCCACGTCGACGGGATAGGCGTCGATCCCGAGCACACCGGAAGAACGGACCTGGGCGAGCACGGCGCCAGGCAGAGCAACGGGCATGCCGCCCCTGGTTTCGTTGCGGGGCGCGGACTTTGCCGGGATCAGAGGGCGATGTTCATCCGGATACCGGACAGGCGCACGGAATCCGGACGTTCACCGCCCACGCTCACGCTCTGTGTTCAGCCGGCAGCCTGGCCTGCTACGAGGCGAGAACCTTCACGGCACGGGCATGTCGTGCTTGAGCTGGCGCGTGTCCGATTCCTGATCGCGGTGGATGGTGCCTCGCACCCAGTCCCAGAGCGGCACCGTGACGTTGAAGTTCCAGCGCTGCATGAGCTCGGGGGCGTGGTGGATGGCGTGGTGGCGGCGCAGCCACCGGATGAGGGGGCGGCGTCCGATCCACGACTGCTCGGGCAGGTGGTAGCAGAGGTGCAGCCACTCGTACGACAAGGTGTAGCTCACGGCGGTCGCCAGGTAGAGCGCGGCCACGTTGCGCCCGCCCACGAGGGCCACGATGGCGGTGAAGCCGCCGTCGAGGAGCACGATGCCGATCACGCCCACGGCGGGGATGAGCACGAGGCGGAACTCGCGCCAGGAACGGATGGCCATGTCTTCGGTGATGAAGACGCGGTGGTGCTGGGGGGTGTGGCGCTCGTAGAGCTCGGCGAGAGGCGGGACCCGGCGGTGCAGGACGTCGCGGTGGATGTGCCACTCGAAGATGTTGGAGATCACCCACACGATGGGGACCGCGAGCAGGTCGGTGAGGCGGGGGGCATGGACCTGGGTGAGGGCGGCGCTCACCACGGCCAGGCCCACGAGGCCGGGCACGATGAGGTGGAGCCAGGGCGAGTACCACGAGGGGATCTGCCCGAGGAGGGAGGCGCGCACGGCTTCGCGGCCGGTGGAGTCGATGCGGTCGGGATGGACCTGGGACGAGGCCATGATCCAACCGTCCCCCTGCGGGAGGCAGATGTCAACTCGGCGGGGACAAAGAGAACCTGGGCGAGCGGCCCCTCCCTCTCCGGACATCGATTAGGATGGCGCCCTGACCGACTGAGGCCCCATGTTGCTGCGAATCGCACACGTCAACCTGTCCATCGATGATGTCGAGGCCGCGCGCCGCTTCTACGGCGAGGTGCTGGGTCTCGCCCCGGCGCCGCGGCCGGCCGACGCAGGGCGGCCGGGCTGCTGGTTCTCCCTGGGTGACATGGAGATCCACCTCTCGCTCGAGGCCCAGCCCGGTAACGCGGGCTCCAAGCGCCACGTCGCCTTCGAAGTGGGGGACCTGGACGCGCTGCGGGCGCACCTCGCGGCGGCAGGGGTGTCCCTGGAGGAGGCGCGGCCCATGGAGGGCGTGCGCCGCTTCTTTGCCCGCGCCCCGGCCGCCAACCGGCTCGAATTCTACGTCCGCACCCGCTAACGAAGGCCATGCCGATCCCTCTTCGCGACCGGAAGCTCGACTGGTTCTTCATCGCCGTCTTCTCGTTCTTTGCCTTCAGCTCCTTCCTCGTCGACACCACGCCGGCCCTCGGCAAGTACCCGGGGATGCGCGAGCTCCTGCTCGGCAGCTACGCCGACTGCGACCCCATGTTCATTGCCCCTCCCCCGTTCCTCCTCGTCGCCGCTACGGTGTCGGGTTTCGTCTGGGGGCCGCTTTACGTCGTGTTCGTGTGGGCGTTCGTGAAAGGGAAGAACAGGATCCGCATCCCGGCGCTCATGTATTCGTCGGCCCTCACGCTGGCGATGCTGATGATCATCGCCGAGGAGCTGTGGAGCACGGTGCCCGGGTGGCGTTCGCCGCGTCCGGGGAAGTTCCTGGCCTACAACCTCCCCTACCTCATCATGCCCATCCTCATCGGCATCCGGATGCGCAAGCCCGACCCCTTCGGCGCGGAGGCTCAACCGGAGGAGGGAGGAGGGGGCCGTTGTTCGCCGCCCAGGGATGGTTAGCTTGCTGGTATGCGTACCTATCGCATCGGTAAGATCTTTGGCTTCCCCATCGAGGTTCGTCTCTCCTTCCTCCTCCTGCTGGGCTTCGTCCTGCTGTGGCGCGGCTGGCTCGGTGGCGTGTTCGTGGCGCTCCTCGGCTTTGGCTCCGTGCTCTTGCATGAGCTCGGGCACGCGCTCGTGGCGCGCCGCCTGGGCGTGCGCATCGCCGGCATCGAGCTCAACTTCTTCGGCGGCGCCGCCAAGATGATCGATCCGCCGCGCTCGGCTCGCGACGAGGTGGCCATCGCCGCGGCGGGGCCTGCGGTGTCGTTCATGCTCGCCGGCATCGCCGCGGCGCTCGCCGCGCTCACGGGATTCGGGCTGTTCTCGCTGCTCGGCTGGATCAACCTCGTCATCGGTCTCTTCAACCTGCTCCCGGCGCTGCCCATGGACGGCGGGCGGATCCTGCGCGCCTTGCTCAGCTATCGGATGGGGCATCTGCGAGCGACGCGCTCCTCGGTGACGCTCGCGCGTGGCATCGCCGTGGCCCTGGGCGTGCTCGGTCTGATGACGTTGCACCTGCAGCTCGTGCTGCTGGCGGTGCTGCTGTGGTCCCTGGGGACGGCGGAGCTGGCCATGGCGCGCCGCCGCGCGGCCGCCGGTGTCGACTCCGCGGGCCCGAGCGGGGAGGTGCTCGTAGGGGAGCTGATGCCGCGGGGGTTCCGGGCCGGCTTCGAGTCCGAGAGGGATCCGTTGGAGGCGCTCTTCACACACCCGCAGGTGCGCGTCATCCTCCGACGCTACTCATGAAGCCGCCGCGCCAGGCCGCTGATCGAGTGGGCCTCTCCCGGCGCGGAATATGCCTCTTCATGAATCATGCGGTGCTTCCCTGCTGGCGATCCTCTGTGCCCTTTTCGTGAAACCGATCGCTCGTCCCTCCTCGCGGTGGCCTGCCCCAGCTGGTGGGAGAGCCGCGCGTAGGTCGAGGACTCTCCAAGGCATCCCCTCAGGTCATCCGTACTGAAGACGGCGGCCGACGGTGGCCGGAGCTCGCCACCACGCCGCAGACCCGGGCAGCGCCTGACCTCTTGAAATCGGCGGCGAGTACATATAGTTTATCCGGGGTTGAACGGATGGCCCCTATAAAAAATAAGACCTTCCAGTTGGATTACCTGGATCACCGCATCCTCAACCTGCTGCAGCAGGAGGGGCGGGCGACGCAGCTGGAGCTCTCCCGCGAGGTGGGGCTGTCGCAGCCGGCGGTGGCGGAGCGCATCCGCAAGCTCGAGGAGCGCGGCGTCATCATCGGCTACACGGCGCGGGTGGACGCGACGAAGCTCGGCAAGGACATCACGGCCTACATCGGCGTCACCATCGAGCACCCGAAGTACTTCGAGGGCTTCGCCAGGAAGATGATGGCCCTGCCGGAGGTGCTCGAGGCGCACCGCGTCGCGGGGCAGGATTCGTATCTCCTCAAGGTGAAGACGGAGAACACGCGGACGCTCGACCAGCTCCTCGTGCAGACGCTGCGGACCATCCCCGGCGTCACCCGGACGCACACGACCATTGTCCTGTCCTCTATCAAGGAGGAGACGCACGTCCAGGTCTCCCCCGATCTGTTGAAAGGAGACTGAACGTGACCCTGGCTGCCAGCCCCTCTCCTTCTCCTACTCCCATCCCGATCCCGCTCGCGCGGCGGATGTCGCAGATGAAGACGTCGGCCGTGCGCGAGATCCTCAAGGTGGCCGAGCGTCCCGATATCCTCTCCTTCGCGGGGGGGCTACCGGCGCCCGAGCTGTTCCCGGTGGAGGCGATCGCCAAGGCCCACGCCGAGGTCTTCGACCACGAGGGCCCGGCGGCGATGCAGTACAGCACGACCGAGGGGTACGGGCCGCTGCGCGAGTGGATCTGCGCCCACCTGGCCGAGCGTGGCATGCGGTTCACGACGGATCAGGTGCTGATCACGGCGGGCTCGCAGCAGGGCATCGATCTGGTGGCCCGGGTGACGCTCGACCCGGGGGACGTGGTGGTGGTGGAGAACCCGAGCTACCTCGCGGCGCTCCAGAACTTCGGGGGATACGAGGCCCGCATCGAGGTCGTGGGCAGCGACGATGAGGGCATGCGGGTGGAGGAGCTCGACGCGCTGGCCGCGCGCTGCCGGCCCAAGCTCATCTACGTCATCCCGAACTTCCATAACCCCAAGGGCACCACGCTCTCGCTCGAGCGGCGGATCGCGCTGGTGCGGTTCGCGCAGCAGCATGGGGTGCTGATCCTCGAGGACAATCCCTACGGGGAGCTGCGCTTCCGGGGCACGACGCTGCCATCGCTCGCCGCGCTCGATGACGCGGGGGTGGTGCTCCAGCTGGGGACGTTCTCGAAGACGCTCGCGCCCGGGCTGCGCATCGGTTGGTCGGTGGGGGCTACCGATCTCACGCGCAGCCTCACCATCGCCAAGCAGTCCTCGGACCTGCACACCGCCACGCTGGCGCAGCGGGCCACGGCGCGGCTCTTGTCCACGTTCGACTACGACACGCACCTCGAGCGGCTGCGGGCCACCTATGGGGAGCGGTGCCAGGCGATGCTCGACGCGCTCGAGGAGCACATGCCCGAGGGCACCCGGTGGACGCACCCCGACGGCGGCATGTTCCTGTGGGTGGAGCTGCCGCGCGGCCTGAAGGGGGAGGACATCTTGCCGCGGGCCATCGAGCAGCACGTCGCGTTCGTGCCGGGGAGCCCGTTCTTTGCCATGAACCCGAAGAGCGAGTGCATCCGCCTGAACTTCTCCAACCGCTCGCCCGAGCTCATCGACGAGGGCATGCGGCGGTTGGCTTCGGTGTTGATGGCGCAGTAGGCGAGGCGGGGACGGAAGCGGCGGCCGGCGGGATGGAGCTCCTCGCCGGCCGTTTTCTTTGCTGGAGGGCGCAGCCGCCGCCTGGGCGGCGTGCCGATCGTTACTCGGACCAGCGCGTCTCGGTGAGGATGCTGAGACCGGAGGTCGGGTCGACGAAGAACGACATGTTGTTGCCGCTCCACGGGTCGTTCGAATAGCTCACGTAGCAGCCGAAGAAGGTGCGCCCGGCGGTGAGCTGCTGGAGGTTGGCGACGCCGGCCGTGGGATCGATCGGGTTCGGGTTGAAGCGGTTGGCGTAGAGGACGGCGTCGTTGACCTCGCCGAGGACCTCGGCGGGGGTGGCGAGGTTGGAGCGGATCTCGGCGCCGCTCGGGACGCGGCTCGGATCGATGCCGAAGCAGGTGAGGCCGTTGAGCCGGTAGCGGCCCACGCTGTGGACGGTGGTGTACCAGTCGAAGTGGCGCAGGAGCGTCGAGTCGCCGTGGCGGGCGTTGACCGCGTCGGCGAGCTGCTCGAAGGGCCGGCTGAGCGTGGCCGCGTTGCGGATGAGGCGCAGGCTCACCGCGCCGATGCCCGAGGTGTTGGAGATCCCCTGGACGTTCGTGAACGGCCGCAGACCGAGGAGGTTCACGGCGCCGTTCCATGCGTTGGGCAGGATGTCATGGAGCTCGGTCGAGCTGATGGTGTTGATCAGCGCCACCATGGCCTGCTCGTCGTCGGCGGAGACGGCCAGCTGGTCGAAGACGCCGATGCAGCTCGGGCCGATGTAGGAGGCCGTCCGCGCGGCCTGCGCGATCTGCGAGAGGCGGTACTCGGCGACCTGATCGACCGCCAGGAGATCGGCCAGCGACGCGAACGGCGCCACGGCGCGTTGCCCGACGATGTTGAGGGCGACGTTGCTCGGCAGGAACGCGTCGAGCGCCTCGAAGGAGGCGGTGTTGGCGTACGTGATGATCCCCTGGCACTCGGGCGCTACGTCCACGTCCGTGCTGGTCAGCGCCGCACGTTGGGTGCCGAGCGCCTCCGGGCCGGAGCATCCCGCCGATACAACACTGGCGGCCACCATGATGGAACCGATGAGTCTACGCATTGTTTCTCTCCTTATGGGATAGGGTGAGGGATCCGCGCGCTGGCTCTCCTGCGGGTCGAGCGAAGACCGACGGAGGATCGTCCGGCGGGGGTCCATGCGTCAACCCTCGTTCCTGTCGGGTGGCGAGGATTCACAGGGGTTACTGCAAAACTACAAGGAGAGAGGAGTCACCTGGACTGGCCGCTCATCATGGCCAGGAGGTCATCGGCGATCGCCCGCGCCGCGCCCGGGCGCCCGAGCGAGCGGGAAGCGGCGGCCATGCGCGCCCGCGCCGCACCGTCTTCGAGGAGGGGGCCGAGGGCGGCGGCCAGAGCCTCGGCCGTGAGCCCCTTCTGATCCAGCACCACGGCCGCGCCCGCGGCCGCGAGCGCCTGGGCATTGATGCGCTGGTGATCGTCCGTGGCGTGGGGAAACGGGATGAGGATCGCCGCCCGTCCAAAGGCCGTGAGCTCGGCGATGGTCGTGGCCCCGGCCCGCCCCACGATGAGGTCCGCGGCGGCGAGCGCCCCGGCCATGTCATCGATGAACGGGCGCACTTCGATCTGCGCGGCCCCTGCGTCTGGCGCCGGCGTGGCCACGGGAAGCCCTGCGGCCTGATAGCGCCGCGTCGCCTCTTCGGCGTCCTTGGGCCCGGTCTGGTGGACGAGGTGCGGCAGCCGCCGTCCCGTGGCCCGCAGCTGCTCCATCGCCCCTACCATGAGCTCGTTCACCGCCCGCGCGCCCTGCGATCCCCCGAGCACGAGCAGGGTCGGCGTGCGATCCGGTGCCTGCTCCGATGCCTGCTCCGGCGCCGATGCCCCGCGGGCCGCGGCGTCGCGCAGGCCGGCCCGGATGGGGTTGCCGAGCGGGCGCAGCTTGCGCGCCGGAAAGAACCGCTCGGACTCGGTGAACGACGTGTAGACCCGCCGCACCACGCGGCCGAGGATGCGGTTGGTGATGCCGGGGATCGAGTTCTGCTCCAGGATCGCCGTCGGCCGCCGGCCGAGCGCCCCGGCCAGCACCACCGGCCCCGAGGCATAACCGCCCACGCCCACCACGGCGTCGGCCCGGAAGTCGCGCAGGATCTCGCGCGAGCGCCAGATCGCCCGCGGCACCCGCCCGAGCCCGCGCCACAGGCCCACGACCCCACGCCCCTTGATCCCCTCGGCCTCGATGAGCTCGAGCCGCCAGCCGGCGCCCGGCAGGACGCGCGCCTCGATGCCCTTGGCCGTGCCCACGAACAGGAGCTCGTGACCACGGGTGCGCAGTTCCTCGGCCAGGGCCAGCCCGGGGAACAGGTGTCCCCCGGTCCCGCCACCGGCGATGACGATGTTCATCCCTCCTCCTTCTGTGTCCGTATCGGTTGGTTACTGCGAGAGCGTCTCGGGTACCGCGTCGCCCACCACCGGCACCACCGGCCGGCCGCCGCCTCGCAGGCGGCGGTTCCCGCGCGTCGCCGCGTAGAAGCGCGCGAACCACGACGCCCGCAGCCGCGGCGCGGGCGCGGGCGCGCCGCGCGAGATGTTGAGCAAGATGCCCGCGGCAATGAGGTCCACCACCAGCGTCGACCCGCCGAACGACACGAACGGCAGCGGCAGCCCCTTGGTGGGCAGCGCGCCCAGCACCACCCCCAAGTTCACCGTGGCCTGGAGCGCGATCACCGCGGTGATGCCGAACGCGAGATAAGCGCCAAACGCGTCGCGCGCGCGCAGGGCCGCCCGCACCCCGCGCCAGAGGAGCACGAGGAACGCCAGCACCACGCCGCTGAGCCCGAGGAGCCCGAGCTCCTCCCCCACGATGGCCAGGATGTAGTCGGTGTGCGCCTCGGGCAGGAAGAACAGCTTCTGCTTGCCGTCGCCGAGCCCGAGCCCGGAGAGACCGCCCGAGCCGATGGAGATGAGCGACTCGGTGATCTGGTAGCCCACGTCGTAGCGGTACTGCCAGGGGTCGAGGTAGGCCAGCATGCGCCGGAGCCGCCAGGGTGTGCCCACGATCGCCTGGTACATGATAGGGGCCGCGGCCAGGCACGCGATGGCCAGGTAGCTCACCTTGGCCCCGGCCACGAACAGGAGCACGAGCGTGGTCATGCCCAGGATGGCGGCGGTGCCGAGGTCGGGCTGCTTGAGGAGCAGCAGCATGAACACACTGGCCACCGCCATGTGCGGCAGGAAGCCCACGGTGAACGTCTTCACCTTCTCGGCCTTCTTGGCGAGCGAGTAGGCGAGATAGAAGATGAGCGACAGCTTGGCCAGCTCGGCCGGCTGGAACGACAGCCCGGCGATGAGGAACCAGCGGCGCGCCCCGTTGATGCGCGCGCCCACGAGCAGCACCCCCACGAGGAGCACGAGCGAGAGCCCGAGGAGCGGGTACACGTAGCGCCGGTACAGGCCGTAGTCGAGCCGCGCCGCCACCGCGAGCGCCACGAGCCCCCCCGTGGTCCACACGAGGTCGCGGCGCAGGAAGTAATCGGCCGCGTGGTACTTCTGGGCCGCATACACGGCCGAGGCCGAGTACACCATCACGATGCCGAAGCCGAGCAGGCCGATGATGGCGGTGAACAGGACGAGGTCGATCTGCCCGTCTCCCCGCTGCGGCGCGGTGTCCCGCTGCGTGGTGAAGTCGCGCATCTCACGCACCGGCGCGCCGGCGGGCACGAGTGGGCTCATGTCAACCTCTCAATCTCGCTGATCCCCGAGCTGGGCCACCGCGGCGCGGAAGACCCGGCCCCGGTGCTCGTAGTTGTCGAACATGTCGAAGGACGAGCAGGCCGGCGACAGCACCACGGCGTCGCCGCCCACGGCCAGCGCCGCCGCCCGCGTCACGGCCTCGTCCATCGAGGCCGCGCGGTGGATCGGCACCACCCCTTCGAGCGCCGAGGCGATCTTGTCCGCGGCCTCACCGATGAGGATCGCGCCGCGCGCCATGTTGCGCCCCAGCACCTCGCGCAGCGGGGCGTAGGAGCCGCCCTTGTCGCGGCCGCCGGCGATGAGCAGGAACGGCTTCGGGAAACCGTCGAGCGAGGCCACCACCGCGGCCACGTTTGTGCCTTTCGAGTCGTCGTAGAAGCGCACGCCGTGCCACTCGCCCACGAGCTCCATGCGGTGCGGCAGCGGGCGGAAGCGCCGCGCGCCCTCGCGCACCTCGGCCGCGGTCGCCACGCCCGACCCGCGCATGGCCAGGAACGCGGCCAGCGCGTTGCCGAGGTTGTGACGCCCCACGAGCGCCAGCTCGCTCGCCGGGTAGCGCTCCTCCTCCTGTGCGGCCGGCGGCGGGAGCCGCAGCACCAGCGTCTCGCCGTCGAGATAGCCGCCCACCTCGAAGGACACCACGCCGTCGCCGAGGTCGCGCACCCAGCGGTGCTGCGGCCGGCCGCGCGTCGAGTAGGTGAGCGTCGGCAGCCAGCCGCCAGCGTGGCGGCCGTACGCCTCGGCCGACACCGGATCGTCCTCGTTCCACACGAACACGTCGCCCTCGCCGAGGTTGCGCACGACGCGCATCTTGGCGTCGGCATAGGCGGTCATGGAGCCGTGGCGGTCGAGGTGATCGGGCGTGATGTTGAGCAGCACCGCGGCCCGCGGGTGGAAGGTCTCGCAGGTCTCGAGCTGGAACGACGAGACCTCGCACACGACGATGCCGCCCACCTCGGCCGCGGGCGTGCCCACGGCGGTGATGAGCGGGGTGCCGAGGTTGCCGCCCACGAAGGCCGGCCGCCCGGTCGCGACCGCGATCTCGCCGCACAGCGAGGTCACGGTCGACTTGCCGTTGGTGCCGGTCACCGCCACGATCGGCGCCTTCACGTAGCGCGAGGCGAGCTCCACCTCGCCGAGCACGGGGATGCCGGCGTCGCGCGCGGCCCGCAGCTCTGGCAAGGACGGCGGCACGCCGGGGGAGATCACGATGAGGTCGGCGGCGCGAAAGCTCGCTTCGCGGTGGCCGCCGAGCTCGAGCTCGACCGCGGCCGGCAGGCCCGCCAGCGCCCCGGCGAGCGCCGACTCGGCGCGCACGTCGGTCAGGACCGCGCGCGCCCCGCGCTCCGTGGCAAAGCGCGCCACCGCCACGCCCGTCCGCCCCGCCCCTACGACGACCACCCGCCGTCCTTCGAGCCTCGGCTCCATCATCGGTTCCATCAGCGCACCTTGAGCGTGGCCAGGGCGATGAGCGCCAGCGCAAAGGCGACGATCCAGAAGCGCACCACCACCTTGGTCTCGGCCCACCCCTTCTTCTCGAAGTGATGGTGGATCGGGGTCATGAGGAAGATGCGTTTGCCGCCCGAGTACTTGAAGTAGGCCACCTGGAGGATGACCGACAGCGTCTCGATGAAGAACACGCCGCCCAGGATGACCAGGGTGAACTCGTTCTTGGTCGTCACCGCCAGCATGCCGAGCGCGCCGCCGAGCGACAGGGCGCCCACGTCGCCCATGAACACCTCGGCGGGGTGGGCGTTGTACCAGAGGAAGCCCACCCCCGCGCCGACCAGCGCGCCGCAGAAGATGGCCAGCTCGCCCGAGCCCGGGATGTACGGGATCTTGAGGTACTCGGCCAGGTTGAAGCCCTTGATCACGGCCCCCGCCCCGTAGGTCAGGATGAGGAATGCGCCCGAGGCGATGATCACCGGGCCGATGGCGAGCCCGTCGAGGCCATCGGTCAGGTTGACCGCGTTCGAGGTGCCCACGACCACGATCATCCCGAGGATGATGTAGAGGATGAGCGAGGACCACGCGTTCCAGCCGAGCGTGAGGGGGTGGCGGTAGAAGTCCACGAGCGGCAACGCGATGCGGTAGCGCATGTCGTCGGGGTAGGCGTGCGACAGGAAGAGGTAGCCGAGCGCCACCGCCGCCACGCCGAACTCCACCGCCAGCCGGATGCGCCCAGACAGGCCCTTCTTGGTGCGCGTGAGCTTGTAATAATCGTCGAGGAAGCCGACGCCGCCGAAGCACACGGTGACGAGCAGGGTGGGCCAGACAAAGGGGCTCGTGAGGTCGCACCAGAGGAGCGTGCCCATCACCACGGCGAACAGCACCAGCGAGCCGCCCATGGTCGGCGTGCCGGCCTTCTTCTTGTGCGAGGCCGGGCCGTCCTCGCGCACCTTCTCGCCGATCTGCATGGCCTTGAGGCGGCGGATGAACCACGGGCCGGCGAGGAGCGCGATGCCGAGCGCGGTCAGCATGCCGAGCAGGGTGCGCGTCGACACGTAGCGCAGCACGTTGAGCCAGCTCAGCGCCGGGATGCGATGGAGCGGATAGAGGAGGTGGAAGAACATCAGCGCTCCCCGCCCGCCTGCCGCGCGGCCGGCTCGAGCGCGGCCCGCAGGGAGTCGATCACGTGTTCGAGGTGCATGCCGCGCGAGGCCTTGACCAGCACCGCGTCGCCCGGGGCGGTCTCGTCGAGGACCGCGGCGGCGAGCGCGTCCAGGTCGCCGACGACCCGCGCCGCGGCGAGGCCGGCGTCCCGCGCGCCGGCCACCATGTCGCCGGCGTGCGGGCCCGTGGCGAGCAGGAGATCCACGCCGACGCGCGCGGCGTGCTCGCCGACCTGGCGGTGGAGCGTCGCGGACTCAGGCCCGAGTTCGAGCATGTCGCCGAGCACGGCCACGGCGCGAGCGGGCCGGGCCCGCAGCGATACCAGGGTGTCGATGCCCGCGGGCATGGACAGCGGGCTCGCGTTGTAGCAGTCGTCGAGGATGCGCCGGCCGCCGATCGCCACCAACGACGAGCGATGCTTCTCGGTCGTGGCAGCGGTCAGGCCGGCGGC
The DNA here is from genome assembly GCA_036263495.1 of Polyangia bacterium. Lineage (GTDB taxonomy): Bacteria > Myxococcota_A > Polyangia > Palsa-1104 > SHYY01 > DATAGU01. Next base: position 141,511 of record DATAGU010000116.1, read on the forward strand.
GATCGCGGCGGGGGGGACGCCGAGGGCATAGCCCACGGCCGCGGCGGCCGCCGCATTGTGTGCATTGTGCTCCCCGAGGGCGTGCAGCTTGGCCTGGATATGCGCCCCATCGGGCAGCCGCAGCGCCACCACGGTGCCATCGCCTTCCACGTGAGACGAGAGGCGCCGTACCGCCACCCCCGGCTGCGCGCCGAAGCGCAGCTGACACACCGCGGCTGAGGCCCGCGCCTGCGCGGCGATGCGCTCGTCCCCGGCGGGGAACACGGCCACGCCGTCGGGCGGCAGGGCGGCGAACAGCTCGCCCGTGGCGCGCGCGATGTTGTCGAGGCTGCCGAGCTGCTCGAGGTGCACCGGGCCGACGTTCACGATGATGCCCACGCGCGGCCGGGCCAGCTCGGCCAGGTAGGCGATCTCGCCGAGGCCCGACATGCCCATCTCGATCACCGCGTAGCGATGCCCCTCGTGCAGCGCGAGCAGGGTGAGCGGCAGACCGAGGTGATTATTGAAATTGCCCGAGGTCTTGTGCACGGCCGCGGCGCCGGCGGCCTCGCTGAGGATGGACGCCACCATCTCCTTGGTGGTGGTCTTGCCGTTCGAGCCGGTCACACCCACGACCGTGAGCTCGCGCAGGCTGAGCCGGTACGCGCGGGCGAGGTGGCCGAGCGCCTGGATGGTATCATCCACCTCCACGAGGGTCAGGGCGTCGGTCGTGGACTCGGGCAGCTCGAGCTGCGCCGCCCGACCGCGTTCCACGACCAGGCCGGCCGCGCCGTGCTCCACGGCCTGCGCGGCGAAGTCATGGCCGTCGTGACGCTCGCCACGGATGGCGAACCACAGGCCGCCGCGCGGCACCCTGCGGCCGTCGATGGCGGCCCCGGTGAACTGCTGCACCCCGGTGCGCCAGGCCTTGCCGCCTGTAGCACCGAGCAACATGTCGATTGATATCCCGGACTGCTTCACGCTCCCCGCACCTCGTTGCGAGCCGTCATCGGCCGCCACTGCCTAACCACTGAAACTGAACGATGGGTTGAATCCTGGTCCTCACCTTACGTCCCCGCTCACGCTCACGGGGATTCACGCGGGGGCTCGCTCGGCCAGCGCCTCGCGGGCCACCGCGCGATCGTCGAAGGGGTGCTTGGTGTGACCGATGATCTGATAGTCCTCATGCCCCTTGCCGGCGATCAGCACCACGTCGTCGGGCCGCGCCGCCGTTATGGCGGCCTGGATGGCGCGCCGCCGATCCACCTCCACGTGGAAGCCGCGCAGTGCCACGCCGAGCGCCGCCGCCTCTTCGAGGAGCGGCATGTCCGCCTTGCGCATGCCTTCGAGGATCATGTCCACGATCGCCCGCGGCTCCTCGGTGCGAGGGTTGTCCGAGGTCACGATCGCCAGGTCCGCCCCGCGCGCCACCACCTCCCCCATCTGCGGCCGCTTCGCGCGGTCGCGATCGCCGCCGCAGCCGAACACGCACAGGAGCCGTCCGTCCGGTTTGATGAGCGGGCGCAGCGTCCCGATCACGTTCTCGAGCGCGTCGGGGCTGTGGGCGTAGTCGACCAGCACCGAGAAGCCGAGCGAGCTTGGCACCCGCTCCATGCGCCCCGGCACGCCCGCGAGCTCCGCCACCCCCTTGCGGATCGCCGACACGTCCACGCCGAGCGCGATCGCCACGCCGGTCGCCACCACGATGTTGGCCAGGTTGTAGCGGCCGACCAGGGGCGAGCGCAGCTCGATCGCCCCGAGCGGCGAGGACAGCTCCGCCTCGATGCCGTCGATCGTGCAGCGGTAGCGCTTGGGTGAGACGTCCGCCCCCTCGTCTACCAGCGACACGAGCAGCCGCTCGCCCACCACGCTCCCGGCCATGCGCTTGCCGTAGCCGCCATCCATGAAGATGACGCCCACCCCGTCGGGCGAGGACAGGAGGTGACGCATAAGCCGCGCCTTGGCGTGGAAGTACGCGTCCATCGTGCCGTGGAAGTCGAGATGGTCCTGCGTGAGGTTGGTGAACGCCCCCACGCGGAACCGCACGCCCGCGAGCCGCTCCTGCGTCAGGGCGTGCGACGACACCTCCATGATCGCGTGAGTGCAGCCCGCGGTGCGCATCTCTGCGAGCGTGCGGTGCAGCTCGAGCGGCCCGGGCGTAGTGTACGGCGCCGGCCGCACCACCTGCGGCTCGTCGCCCCAGCGGTAATTCACCGTGCCGAGCACCCCCACCTTCCGCCCCGCCGCCTGCAGCATGGACTCGATGAGGAAGGTCGTCGTGGTCTTGCCGTTCGTGCCCGTCACCCCGATGAGCCGCAGCGCGCGCGCCGGCTCGCCGTAGCGCATCGCCGCGAGCTGACCGAGCGCCGCACGCGTCGACGCGACCCGCACGATCCCGCCCGGGAACGACAGGCCCTCGACGTGGGCCTCGGACTCGACCACGGCCGCCACAGCCCCGCGCTCCATCGCCTCGCGCAGGTGATCGTGGCCATCCGACGTCGCCCCGCGCACGGCCACGAACAGATCGCCCGGCTGGACCGCGCGCGAATCGTCACACACCTCGCGCACCTCGCAGTCGAGCGAGCCGCTGCTCGCCGCCGGAGGCCCCTCCAGAGAGAGGTCACGCAGATAGTCTCGTAGCTTCATCGGGCGCCTTCCTCGCAGCCTCTTTCTGGACCATTCCGGCGAGGGTGTCCACCCGCAACAACCACGAGCGTGCTCGTGGAGCGCCGCCCTCCTCGTGAGCAGCCTCGTATCTGCCGCCGAGCGCTGCATCAAGAGAGGAAAGCGCGCCTGGAGCCAATCGCCGCTCATCCCGAGGGCGCGAAATGGATTTGGCATGAAACGCCCTCCTCGGCCGGGCCCGGGCCCGGCGATTGACTGATGGCACGCCCCGAGCCGCTCACCTCGACGGGCAGCCGCAGCCGCCGCGCCAGCTCGAGCGCCTCCCCGATGGACATGCCGGTGAAGTCCGGGATCTCCCGCCCGGCCTCGCCGCCCGCGTCCTCGTCGATGGCCCCGCCCTCGCGCGGCCCTTCGTCCCCGTCCGCGGCCGAGGCCACGGCCTCGATGGCCGCCGTCCCCGTCGGCGGCCGCGCGGCGTCCCCGGATCGTGCTCCCGCGACGGCCATGACCGGCGTGGACGTCGATCCGGCGACGGGCTTGAGCTCCTCGGTCGGCGTGACCCCGAGATAGCGCAGCGCATCGACCATCACGTCGTGCCAGATCGGCCCCGCCACCGCGCCGCCGAGGTGCGTATCCGCCGGCTCCTCGACCGTCACCATGATGAGGAGGCGCGGCGCCTGGTAGGGCGCGAAGCCGACGAACGACGACACCCACTTCTCCGCCGAGTAGCGGCGCGTCACCGGGTCCACCTTCTGCGCCGTGCCGGTCTTGCCGGCGGCGGGGTAGCCGGGGATGGCGAGCTTCTGGCCGGTGCCGCCCTTGAGCGTGACCGCGTGCAGCATCTCGCGCACCGTGTGCGCGGTGCGCTCCTCGATCACCCGGTGCTTCTCGAGCGGCGTCTCCACCACGCTCCCGCGCTCATCGACCACCCGGCGCACGACGTGCGGGCGCACCCAGACGCCGCCGTTGGCGAGCGCCGCGTAGCCGGCGGCGATCTGGAGCTGCGTGGCGGTCATGCCCTGACCAAAGGAGATGGTCGCGAGCTCGACCTCGCCCCAGCGCCGCACCGGGCGCAGCAGGCCCGCGCGCTCACCCGGCAGATCCACGCCCGTGGGCGCGGCGAAGCCGAAGCGGCGCAGCACCGCGTCGAGGCGCTCGCGCCCGAGGCGGCGCGCGATCTTGGCCGTGCAGATGTTGGACGACTGCGCCAGCACCTGGGTGGTGGTGGCGTTGCCGATGCGCTCGGCGTCGTGGATGACGGCCGGGCCGATCTGGAACTTGCCGTTCTCGCAGAACCAGTGGTCGTCGGGCGTCACCACGTGGGCCTCGAGCGCGCCGGCCATGGTGAAGGTCTTCATGGTCGAGCCCGGCTCGTAGGGGTCGGTGACCGGGCGGTTGCGCGTGCCCTGGCCCTTGGCGTCGGGGTGAGAGGTCGGGCTCTTGGGATGGTTGGGATCCACCGCGGGCACGCTGGCGAGGGCCAGGATCTCGCCGGTCTGGACGTCGAGCGCGATGGCCGAGCCGGCGCGGGCGCGGTGCTGCGTGACCCCATCCTCGAGGGCCCGCTCGAGGCGATATTGGATGAAGCTGTCGATGGTGGTGACGAGGTCGTGGCCCGACTGTGCCGTGGCGTCGCCAAGGCCGAGCGGCAGCACCTCGCGGCCGAGCGCGTCGCGCAGGCCCTGCACCTCGGCGGGCGAGCCGCGCAGGTCCTTGTCGTAGCGCAGCTCGAGGCCCTCGAGGCCGTGGCCATCGAGCCCGGCCCAGCCGACCACGAGGCCGGCGAGGGCGCGGCCGGGGTAGTAGCGGCGCGGCTCCTTGGTGAGGTAGACGCCGGGGAGGCCGAGGGCGCGGACGGCGCGGGCCTCCTCGGGCAGGATGTGTCGCTTGAGCCAGGCGAAGTAGCGCCGCGAGCGCAGGCGGCTGAGGAGCTCCTTCTTCTCCATGCCGAGGGTGCGGGCGAGGGCGGTGGCCGCGGCCTCGCTGCCGGGGCCGGCCTCCACCTGGCGCGGGTTGGCGTAGACCGAGTCCACCTCGACCGAGGCGGCGAGCTCGCGGCCGTTGCGGTCGAGGATGCGGCCGCGGCGGGCCGGGAGCTCGATGTCGCGGAGGTACTGGTCCTCGGCCAGATCACGGAGGCGGCCGGCCTCGCGCACTTGCAGGGTGTAGGCCTTGTAGCCGAGGAGCAGGAAGGCCGAGGTGAGGGACACGGCGGTGAGGTAGAGCCGCGCGCGCACCCAGGGCTGGAGGGCTGCCCAGCCGGTCATGGTCTGGCCTGCCTTTCGGGTTCGGGGGCCGCGGCGGGCGCGGGTGTGGACCCGCTTTCCGGGCGGGGGAGGTTGAGGACGTGGATCAGGGTCGGGTCGGGGGGCGCCATACCGAGCTCCTTGTGGGCGCGCTCGTCGACCAGGGTGGGGTTCTCGCGGACGTCGAGCTCGAGGCGCAGGCGCTGGTGCTGCTCTTCGAGGTCGTGGCGGACCTTGGTCTCGCGGGAGAGCTCGTAGCCGACCTGGATGAGCTGGAGGTGCACATGGACGTGCAGGAGCAGGAGCCCTGCGCCGAGGACGGCGGCGAGGAGGAGCAGGAGGGCTGGGCATTCGCGGAGGGTGGGCATCGTCGGGTCGGCGTCGGGTTGGCGACGCTCCGCCCAGAACTAGCACCGGCGGGGATCGGGGGCAAAAAAACCGCTTGGCGGTCTATGGAGATGTGTGCGTCGGCACGTCTGTGCCGGCGGAGGGCCGATCCGGGGACGGGGCCCCCTGGCCCCCCATGCGAGAGGGAACCAACGGTTGCCGTCCCGGTAGGAACGGCCCTTTCGGGCCGCCCCCCGGACAGAACCGGGCGAGCGGTTTTCCCGCACCGGGCTCCCACCTTGGGTCAGCGGCGAGCAAAGCGGTCAGTTGGCCAGTCATGCAGAATATGGGGTCTGGGGAGCGGGAAGCGCCGCTCGAACGCACGAAGCTTCTCCACCGTCCACCGCCCCCGGTGGTTTGCGACTTCTGTCAGCTTCGCAAGGACTCGCGTCTCTGCAGCGTGCGGTACCAGATTTCGGTCACCGCCCGCCGAAAGCTCGCAAGCGCCCCGTAATTTGGTCGGCACGGCGTAGTACCGGTAGGTGCCGTTAAGCACCAAGCACAGCCAACGGTGCTGTTCCGCAACCGGTAAGTGGCGTCGTTCTCGGCACTCTTCCGCAAGACGAGCCAACTTCGCCCGTCTCTTCTTGCGCGAGGTCTGGCGATGCAGCTGGAACGCCCCTCGTCGCGTTGTCCCGACGATATGGGTGAACCCGAGAAAGTCGAACGTCTCCGGCTTACCTAGCCCCCTCCCGTTCGCGCCTCTCGCGGGCGTATCGCCCCAACTGCAGCACCCGGGTCTTCTCCCTGACCATTGATCACATGTCTGCACCGTCGGAAAGTAGGATAGGGACCGCTTCGCAGAGCCGAAGGAAAGCATTTGTTCCACTGGAAAGCAAAGCTACCAGGGATTCGATGCGTAGGAGACCGCGAGTGATCACAATCA
>DATAGU010000117.1:0-4500 GCA_036263495.1 Polyangia bacterium
GGACATGGCCCAAAAGAGCAACGTTCCCAATTCAGCCGAGTTCGACAAGCCGCCGCGGGCAGGAGCTAGCTCGGTGGCCGGTGTATCCGAATGGGAGGCTAAGCTAGCCCAGGCCGAGGCCGCGGCTATGGCGCGGTTCGATGCCGAGCAAGCGCAGCTCGACGACGAGGCGCACGCCGCCGAGCAGGAGGCCGCGCACCTGCGCAGGGAGTACAAACGCAGGGGGGTGGAGGTGCGCGCCCGGCTCGACGCCGAGGTTGCCGCCTCCGAGGAGCGGCAGCGACAAATCACCTCCAAGCTAGCCGAACTGCCGGACGATCACCCCACCGTCCCAGGGCTCATGAAGCTCCTGCGACGGGAGCAGCGAATCGTACGAATGCTGCGCGATGCTGAGGAGATGTTCGACGAGTTGGACCGGAGGTTGCGTGAGCAGGACGCGGAGCGAGACAAACTCCGCGCCAAACTCAAGGCTGGCCGCCGTCCGCCGCAGGTCCGTCTCACCACCATCGTGCGTCTCCCCCGCGTAGCCGCTCGCCGTCCTAGCTGTCGAGCACGTCGGGCTCACCGGGCAGTGGCCCGCGCGCCCGCCTCCGCCTCTGCAGGTAGCAGCGACGGCGACGGTAGACCACCACCACCGCCGCCGTCCCCACCGCCGTCGCCACCGCCACCGCCGATCGACGCGCATGCGCTGCTCGCCAGGCTGCAGCCCAAGCTGTGCCGTCCGACCGGCCGGCTACTCGTGCAGCAGATCGCGGCCGAGCCGCGGAAGATCGGGCCGATCGCCCGTGACGTAGCCGAGACGATCGCACGGTCAGAGAAGCGCATCGCTGAGCGCCGCCGCCGGCAGAAAGGAGAGCGGCCATGAGCGCCCAGCCGACCAAGGGGCTACCCCCGCTCGATCTGCCTGCGATCACCGTCGGCGCGGGAAAGCGCCGCCCGCAGGGGCGACGGTTAGCACTCGATGGGGCAGCCCCGCTCGCCGTGCAGCTCGCGGAGGCCCTGCGCCGGATGCCGCCTGGGCTGGCGGAGCAGTGGTGGGCGCCCGGCGTGTTCGATGGCGACTATCGCGCTGGTAAGCGATGGCGCGGCTCGATGCTGGTCGGCGTGGACGCCGACTATCACGACGGCGCCGGCGAGCACGCGGCCGTGCCCCCTGCGATCGCCGCGTGCATTGAGAAGGCCGCTCGCGTGGGCGAACTCCCCGGCAGCATCTACCACGTAACGCCGCGCGGGCTGCGCATCGTGTTCGCACTCGCACGCCAGGAGAGCGACGGGGCGGTCTGGCAGTCGGCGGCGCGTGGCGCGTGCGCACTGGTGGAGCGCTGGCTCGCCGAGGCGAGGCTCGCCGCGAGCGGTGATCCAGGTGACCCACAACGAGACGGGTACACGCTCGACGTGGCCGCCTCGTGCGACCGGGCACGGATGCTGTGGACGCCGCGCGCGAAGGTGGACGGCGTGCAGCGTGAGGCGGAGGTGATCATGCTCAGGGAGCAGCCATACACCGCCGAGGAGCTGACCGCCTGCGCGCCCGCACGGCGCTCGCCGGCTGGCAGTGGCAAGCCCCCCCGCGCTAATGGCGTAGCGCCCGGCAGTGCGGACGGCGCCCCCCAGGGCAAGCGGCACGTCGAACTGCTCAATCTCGGAGTCCGGCTCGCGCGAATGGGCGAGCCGCCGGCTGTCATCAGCGCAGCGCTCAAGGCCGCAAATGGAGAGTTTGCCGAACCCAAGCCAGCCGATGAGGTACGGCGGCTCATGGAATGGATTGAGGCGAAGCACAACATGCTAGCGACCGGGATCACGCGCCCCAAGTCCGATGTGCAGCTTGCGCGGGCGGCACGGGCGGCGCTCGGCGATGTGGCAGCGGCCGAGGGGGCGCTCTGGCGGCTCGATGGCGTGCTCTGGCAGCGAGTGCCCGATCCAGAGCTGCACAGGGCGATCGTGGCGCTCGATGGGCTGCCCGTTGGGGGGGATAGCACCATAAATCTCACGTCGAAGCGCATCCTCGGGCTCGTCAGGCTGGCGACCGATCTCGACCGCATCGATGATTTTTTCTCCGCCGCGGCGGACGGGATCGCTGTCGGTGACGAGTGGATCACGGTTGGATCCGACGGGCTACGGCGCGAACCGCTACGCGCTGAGCATCGCGCCCGTTGGCGGATCGAAGCGGAGCCGGGCGCTATCGATGCGGAGCCGGTGCAATGGCTCGCCCTACTGCGCGACGTGCTGGCCGATGAGCGCGGCGCCCCCCGCGAAGGCACCGAGGAGATTGTGACCGCGCTCGGCGAGACGATCGGGCTCGCGCTCATCGGGCGGGGCGCTACGCGAGACGCGCGCCACCTGCTGCTCGTCGGCCCACCGAATTGTGGCAAGAGCACCCTACTCGCCATCGTCTCGTCGCTGGTGCCGCCGGAGGGGCAGACGGCGTTGACGTTGCACGATCTCGCCGAGCGATTCCGGAGCGCCGCCCTTATCGGCGTGCGCCTCGTGATCTGCCCCGAAATGCCGTCTCGCGATTTGCCTGACATCAAGCGGGCGAATACAGCGCTCACCGGCGATCCGATGCCGGTAGAGCGCAAGCGCCAAGACCTGATCACCATCCGTCCCGCCGCAGGCTGGTTCATGGCCGCGAACGAGCTGCCCGCCATGCCGGATGCCTCGCGTGCAATCTACCGCCGCATGATCGTCGTCGAGCTGTGGCGACAGTTCCCGATCTCGATGCGAGACCATGCGGCGGAGATCATCGCCACCGAGCATGGCGCGATCGTCGGTTGGCGTCGCGCAGCGCCTGCTCTGCAGCCCACACGTGCGCCTCGAGACGGCACACGTCCTCCATGAAATCGATCAGTTCGATGATGAAGTCGGGCGGGTAGACCTCCTCCTCCTCGGGGTCGTCGTCCTCGCGGTCGTAACGTCCTGGATCGTCGGGTGGTGGGGTTGTCATGGCTCACGCCTCCCCGTCCGCGGTGCCCTCGCCGGCGGTGCCCTCGCCGGCCGCACCCTGGCCGGCCTCGCCCTCGCCCTCCTGACCGGCCTCGCCCTCCGTGCCCTCCCCGCCCGCCTCGCCGCCCTCGCCGGCCCCGCCGCTCCCGCCCTCCTGGTCGTCGTCGGTCCAGTCCCGCGGCTCCGCGCCCTCGGCCAGCAGCTTGGCCAACGCCAGGGCCTCAGACATGGCCTGATGCGCCTCGCCGGCTTCCTCTATGGTGCGCGTCTTGAGCCGCTCGACGGCGCGTTCCTGCAGCGCCACCAGCCGGGCCAGGGGCTTCTCTCCGAGGCGCGCCATCTCCTCGGCGTCAAAGAGCAGGACGATGGGCTGAGCCCCCGCGCTCTCCAGGACGAAGACCGCTTCGTCGAGCCCCTCCGCGACCCTGGCGTTCGGGGTGTCCTCGGCCATCACCTTGCCGTAGTAGGCGCCGCGGTCGGCTAGCGCCGTCTGGGCGGCGTCGAGCGCCCGAGCCACCTCCTCGCCCTTGTCGCGAGCCATGCGGATGAGGGAGAAGAGGCGCTCCCGCCCCTCCGCCTGAGCCCCGCTCTCAGGTGAGAACAGGGCCGGATCGTGAAAGCTGGTGTCGTCGGCCGCGAAGACCAGCGCGATAAGAGCGATGAACGCGTGCTGGACGCGCCCGAGGTGCTGGTCGATGGCCTCTAAAAGTTTGTCGATGTTCGTAGAGTGAGCGTATTGCATGGCGTTCCTCCTTCCCCGTTGGGGTCGGGTCGGTCGGCCAAGCAACGGTCGGTCCATCTGTTGGTCCACTTGCTGCAGGAGCGCCGGCCTCATGGCCTTGCGGTCGGCCGATCCCCTTGACCGCATTGCGAGAATTGCCAGGGCGCAAGCGGGGGAAGTGCTGCCTTGCCGAGGTGCGCGGCCGGCCGATGTGTTGGAAATTGGTCGGTCCATTGGTAAATTTTGGTCGGTCGGTGTCAAAAACTGGTCGATCTTCAAGGACTTGGACCATAGCGCGAGCGCACTACGCAGCGCGTCATCCGGTGGCGTCTTGCCCGAGCACGCGACGCAGTGCGTCATCCGGTGGCGTCTTGCCCGAGCACACTACGCAGTGCGTCATCCGGTGACGCTGCCGTTACTCTCCCCCCTGGGGCCTCATGCCCCTCACGCCGCGGCCTCCTCGCTTCCCCTCCGCGCCTGCATGGCGAGCGCTTGCACTCGGGCCAGGGCCACCTTGATCGCGCCGCAGTTCTCCACTGTGAACGGGCGGAACGTGCCAAGGAGGTCCGCCAGCGCACCGCCGGCCGCGCCGTGGCCGGCCTGCTCGCAGATCATGCGCAGGTCGTCTGCGCATCGCTCCGCCAACGCGAGGCATCAGCAGGCGATCGGAACGCATGGGTCGGTCTGCCACCGTGACCAGGTCGTGTAAAGTATTTTGTGTCCGGCCGCTCGTTGTCAGTTCAGTAGCTCCCTGGTCACGGCATCCAGGTGAGCGCTGGGATGAGCCCGCCGAGTCGGTGCCAGGTACAGGTTTGCCAGCTTGGCCGAGCTGATAGGGG
>DATAGU010000118.1:0-22814 GCA_036263495.1 Polyangia bacterium
CCCCTATCAGCTCGGCCAAGCTGGCAAACCTGTACCTGGCACCGACTCGGCGGGCTCATCCCAGCGCTCACCTGGATGCCGTGACCAGGGAGCTACTGAACTGACAACGAGCGGCCGGACACAAAATACTTTACACGACCCGTCATTCTGTGACTTGCGCACGTCGTTCTGTGACTTGCGCACGTCGTTCTGTGACTTGCGCACGTCGTCCTGTGACTTGCGCACGTCGTTCGGACGGATGATCCGTCGCCACGACAGATCCATCCGCCGCTTGGACAGAGCCTTCCCTCGCAGGGACACGCTCTTCCCTCGCTGTGACAAAAACTTCCGTTGATCTGGAGGCTTGAGGCGTCTCCGCGAGTTCCTCCGCCGTCTCGCTGACGTTCCTGAGGAGCCGCTCCTCCTGTGGCCTGGACGATGAGCGAGCGCCATCACGAGAGACGCCGGCCTCTTCATGCGACGCCGGCTTGATCGGGCTCCCCTCGGACCGACGGATCTATGTGTAGGACAAGCGAGGTGCACATGCGTAGCAGCGTCTCCATCCATCGTCGTCCGTTGGTCCCCGCCCTGGCTTTAGGAGGGCCCGTGCTCCTTGCGGCCGCTCTGACCGGGTGTCTGCCGGAGCCGCCCACGAACGGCTTCGCCGACATTGTCGTCACCGGGCTGCCCAGCCAGGAGACGGCCCAGGCCGTCCAGATCACACACACGAGTCAGATCGAGCAGGGCCTCATGGCCAAGGAGCGGGGCGGCAACGCCGAGGTGCTCGCCTTCGCGGCGCGAGAGGTGGAGGAGCACACCAAGGCCGCCGAGCAGCTCGCCACGCTCATGCGCCAGATCGGCCCGGCGCCGGGCTGGAGCCCGCTCCTCCAGGAGATCCAGGACGAGAGCGACGGCGACGAGATCCGCCTCGACAAGTCGGCGCGCAAGGAGTTCGACCGCGCCTACCTCGACGCCGCCATGCTCGGCCACAGCCGCATGCTCGGGCTCATCGACAACATCCTCGCCAGCCCCGAGGACGACGCCAGTTACCGCCTCTACCTCCAGCGCGTCCGCATCACGATCTATCGGCACTTCATCACGGCCGAATCGCTGCGCGACTCGGGCCTGGTTCGCTGACGCCCGCTGACGCCCGCTGACGCCCGTTGACGCCGCACCCTCTCTCCGCTCTCCCTCCGAGCCCCCATCTCCGACGGCATCACGCCTTGCCCGCCGTCGCGCTCCTGTGTTAATCGTAGCCGACCTAGACCGAGGAGGCGGCGATGAGCACCCACGCGGTTCACAAGACCTGCGAGATCATTGAGAAGACGCTCGGCCGTAGCCAGGCCTTCCGCAAGGTGGAGGACAACCTCTACGTCGTCAAGCAGGGCTCGGCCTACGTCACGGTCTGCGTGATGCCCTTGCCGCGCAAGCCCGAGCAGCCGCTGGTCCGGATCTACGCCCAGGTGGTGGCCGGCGTGGCGCCGGAGCCGGCCCTGTTCCGCCAGCTCCTCGTCATCAACGGACGCATGCGGTTTGGCGCCTTCGCCTACGTGCCCGAGGGGAGCCTGGTCCTGTTCACCCACACCATCCTGGGGGGGCCGCACCTCGACCCCGCGGAGCTCACGGCCACGGTGCACGACATCGCGGTCATCGCCGACAGCTACGACGACCGGATCGTGGCCGCGTTCGGCGGTCAGCGCATGCAAGACGTCCTCGAGGAGGCGGCGCTCGGGCATCTTCTCGGCGCGCGCCAGGACCGGGACGGACACATCATCTGGGACGAGGCCAACTGATCATGATGAAAGGCGCCAAGGCGAACATCGTCGAGGCCATCGGCGGCACGCCCATCGTGCGGCTCAACAAGGTGGCCGCGCACGTCAAGTCGGACATCTACGTCAAGCTCGAGTACCTGAACCCGGGCGGCTCCATGAAGGACCGCGTGGCGCTCAACATCATCCATGATGCCGAGCGCCGCGGGCTCCTCCAGCCGGGCGGCACGATCGTCGAGGCCACCTCGGGCAACACCGGCGCGGGGCTGGCGCTCGCCTCGGCGATCAAGGGCTACAAGTGCATCTTCGTCATGCCCGACAAGATGTCGCACGAGAAGATCGCCACGCTGCGGGCCTTCGGCGCCAAGGTGGTCATCTGCCCGACGGCCGTGGAGCCGAGCGATCCGCGCAGCTACTACGAGGTCACCAAGCGCATCGTCGCCGAGACCCCGGGCGCCTTCCACGCCAACCAGTACCACAACCCCGCCAACCCCGAGGCGCACTACGTCTCGACCGCGCCCGAGATCTGGGAGCAGACGGGGGGTGAGCTCGACGTGTTCGTGGCCGGCATGGGCACGGGCGGCACGATCTCGGGCTGCGGCCGGTACTTCAAGGAGCGCAAGCCGGGCTTCCAGGTCGTGGGCGTGGACCCGATCGGCTCGCTCTACTACGACTACGTGAAGACCGGGCGCCTCACCAAGCCCTTCTCCTACTATGTCGAGGGCATCGGCGAGGACTTTTTGCCCTCGACCATGAACCTCAAGATCATCGACGAGATCGTCCGGGTCGACGACAAGGAGTGCTTCCTCCTGACGCGCGCGCTCGTGCGCGACGAGGGCATCTTCTGCGGCGGCTCGGCGGGCGCGGCGGTGGCCGGGGCCATCCGGTACGCCGAGAAGCTCGGCGATCAGAAGAAGAACATCCTCGTGCTCCTGCCCGACTCGGCGCAGAAGTACCTGTCCAAGATCTTCGACGACAAGTGGATGGCGGAGAACGGCTTCCTCGAGGAGCCGGACCCGCTCGGAACGGTGACCGATCTCCTGCGCTCGCGGCCGCGCCGGCCCATCGTCTCGATCCAGAAGGGCAGCACGATCCGCGAGACCATCGGGCTCCTCAAGGAGCACGGCATCTCGCAGCTGCCGGTGCTCGACAAGGGGCGCATGGAGGGTCTGGTCTCGGAGATCGATCTCCTCAACTTCCTCATCCAGAACCCGGGCAAGCTCGACCAGCCCATCGACAGCCTGGTCGAGGCCGACTACGCCACGGTGACGCCGCAGACCAAGGTGAAGCTCCTGCGCACCGTGTTCAACGACGCCAAGCTCGTGTTGGTGCTCGACCGCGACGATCTCGTCGGAGTCATCACCAAGATCGACCTCATCGAATACCTCGCCAGCAGCAACAAGTAGTCCCTCCGCCATCGGCCCGCCCGGGCCCCGCGGCTCACTCGCCGCGATAGGGCGCGGGCGGGAAGAGCTCCCGGGAGAGCACGGCCTGCTCGTGGTGCAGGAGCCACTTCTTGCGCTCGGTGCCGGCGGCATAGCCGACGAGGGAGCCGTCGGCGCCGATCACGCGGTGGCAGGGGACGATGATGGAGATCGGGTTGCGCCCGTTGGCGGCGCCGACGGCGCGCATGGCCTGGGGGCGGCCGATGCTGGTGGCGAGCGCCTTGTAGGAGCGGGTCTCGCCAAAGGGGATCTCGCACAGGGCCCGCCACACGGCGCGCTGGAACTCGGTCCCCAGGGGATCGAGCGGCAAGTCGAAGGTGGTGCGGCGCCCGGTGAAGTATTCGTCGAGTTGGGCGCGCGTCGCGAGGAGGACCGGGTGGTCGCGGCCCGGTTCTGCTTCGGGCTCGGGGCCGCCCTCGTGATCGGACAGGTACATGCCGGCCAGGGCAGCCTCGGTGGCGATGAGGCGCATGTGGCCGAGCGGGCCGCGGAACCAGAGATCATAGTAGGTCATCCCCCTTCTCCTTTCTTCGTTCGCTGTTTCACGGCGCCACACCATCGGCACGTCCTACGACGGGAGGCGCTATCGGTCGGATCGAGTGAGCGTTACCGGCCCTGGCCTCCCGTCGCAGGAGGTGTCTCTCTGTCGGACCGCCGTGAAACGGCTGGCGTGAGGCTGGTCCAAAGGTGCATGGCGGCGTAGGCGCGCCAGGGGCGCCAGGGTTCGGCCTGGCGCTCGATCTCGCGCGCCGAGAGGCCGCCGAGCGCGTGGCGCAGGCCGAGATCGCTCGCGGGGAAGGCGTCGGGCCAGCCGAGCACGCGCATGGCGATGTACTGCGCGGTCCAGTCGCCGACGCCGGGGAGGGCCTGCAGGCGCTCGCGGACGACGTCGGTGGGGCCGGCGCGGCCGACGCGATCGAGGCGCAGCTCGCTGCCCGCCACGGCGCGGGCGAGGGCGATCACGGTGCGCGCCCGCGCGCCCGGCATGCCGAGGCCGGCGACGTCGTCTTCGCTCGCGCGGGCGAGGACGTCGGGGCGCGGGAAGAGGCGCCGGAGGCCCGGGTGCGGGGTCTCGAGCGGCTCGCCGAAGCGCTCGATGAGGCGGCCGCTCAGCGTGGTCGCGGCGCGCACCGACACCTGCTGGCCGAGGATGCCGCGCACGGCGGTCTCGAAGCCGTCGAAGGCGCCGGGCACGCGCAGGCCGGGGTGGCGCTCGAGGAGCGGGGCCAGGGCGGGATCGCGGGCGAGGTGGGCGCAGATCGCGGCCGGGTGGGCGTCGAGATCGAAGAGGCCACGCAGCCGCGCCACCACCTGCATGAGGACGCTCGCGAGGGACAGCGAGACCGTGGCCCGGAGGGTCTCCTGCGGGGATGGATCGCGCTGGACCTCGATCCAGCCGCTCGCGCCCGCGAGCCGGACCGTGCGCCGGTAGATCCCGGTGGCCACCTCTTCGGCGCCGGGGATGGCGCGGCCGGCCAGGAAACCGAGCAGCGCGTCCCAGTCGAGCGGCGCGCGATAGTCGAGGCGCAGGACGAGGGCGGCCGGGGCGCCGTCGGCCGCGTGCTCGCGCCGCAGCGCCGAAGGGGGGCGACCGAAGCGGGCCTGGAAGAGGGCGTTGAAGCGTCGCACGCTGGCGAAGCCGCTGGCGAAGGCCACCTCGGCGAGCGGCAGCGCGGTGTCTTGCAAGAGCTGCTTGGCGAGCGCGAGCCGGCGCGACTGGGCGAGCGCGACCGGGCTGACGCCGAGCTCGGTGCGGATGGCGCGGCGCAGGTGGCGGCCGGTCACGCCGAGCGCCTCGGCGAGCTCGTCGAGCGAGCCTTCGTTGAGGAACCCGGCGTCGATGCGCGCGACCGCCTGCTCGACCAGGCGCGGGACCGAATCGACCGGGCCGTTGCCTGGGGCGAGCTCGGGGCGGCACCGGAAGCAGGCGCGGAAACCGTCGCGCTCGGCCTCGACCGGGGTGCGGTAGAAGACGCAGCGGTCCGGCGCGGGGGTGCGGGCGCGGCACACCGGACGGCAGTAGATGCCGGTGGTCTTCACCGCGACGAAGAAGACGCCGTCGAAGCGCCCGTCGCGGGCGCAGAGGGCGCGGTAGCAGGTGTCGGCATCGAGGCTCACGACACCTTCTCTACCGCGCGCGCTGGGTGGCGTCTGGCCATTTTCGGACATGGCAGCGTTTTCGTTCCGCCCCGCGCCGGTGCGATCTGGGCGCGCGGCGGGGTGGGCCCGTGCCTGTTCGCTCCGGTTCTGCAACGCGCTACCATCTGCATGATTTTGCGCTAAGCTGGCCGTTGTGCCTAGCAATACATCGCCGGAAGATCTCCCGCTCGGGCTCCATGTGCACCTGGTTCCGACGGGGCCGACCCTCCGCGTGGTCCTCTGGCTCGAGGCGCAGCAGGAGCCGGGGATCCACCGGGCCCAGAAGGCGCTGCGCCGCTCGTGGCCCCATCCGCCGCCGCTTCATCCCGCGGCCTGCCGGACCGCGCCGCCCTGGCTCTCGACCCTGAAGAGGATGCCGCGCCTCGACGTCGAGGTGCGGTTGCCGCGGCTCGGCAATGGCTATCCGATCCCGCTGCCCGGGCCGATCGCGGCCTGGGATCTGGAGGGGTTCAAGCCCCAGGGCCGTTCGGTCGTCGAGGACAGCTTCACCGTGCCGGGCTGGGTGGTGCCGCCCGGGTGGTCGCTCCTGCCGCTGCGCGGTCTCCTCGTCTCGTGGATGGAGGCGCATGGCGCCGGCTTCGTGGCGCCGCAGGCCGAGCGGCTGGTCGAGTTTATCGATGCGCTGCGCGCGTTCCTCAAGGAGGGGCCGCTCCTGCCGACCCTGTCGCTGCCGACCGATGCCTGGCAGCGGGAGGTGCCGGAGGAGCCGCCCGAGCGGCGGCTCGAGACGTTCCGGCTGGCCTGGGTGCCGCCGGTCCCGCTGACCGAGTTCTTCCGGCTGCACGAGTCGCTCTCGCAGGCGCCGCGGCTCTTTGCGCTGCCCGGGCCGGAGGTCGCCTGGTACGACGAGCGCCGGGCGCAGGAGCGGTTCGCGGAGCGCTTTCCGCTGCGCCTGGCGCGCTTCGTCATCGAGGTGCTCGGGGCGGCGGCGGCGCGGAGTCCGGGGAAGAAGGAGGAGGCGCGCGTGGACGAGGCGGTGCTGCTCGGCGCGCTGGTCCGCGGCGAGATCGCGCCGCTCCACGCCGCCCACGGGAGCTGTCTCCATCCTCATCACTCGCTGTTCCACGCGCCGGAGGTGCCGGCGCATCACCTCCACGCGGCGATCCAGCCGCCGATGGCCTCGCCAGAAGAGGCGGGCGAGGCGGGGGAGGCGGGCGCGGCCGGGGGCGAGGAGGTGGCGCCGTCTCCCGTCTCTCCTCCCTGGTCGCTCGAGCTCGGGCTGCGCGACCAGGAGCATTGGCTGCCGCTCTCTCGCCTGGTCGCGGAAGGGGCGCTCCGCCACCCCGTGCTGGAGCATGACGGTCAGGCCTGGTTCCGGCCCGCGGCGCTGCTCCACCTCGACTGGAAGCTGGCGGCGCAGCAGGTCCCTCGGATCCTGGCGCGCCCCGAGCTCCTCGCCGCGGGCCGCACCGAGATCGAGGCCGAGGAGGCGATGGAGACCCTGGCGCTCGGCACGGTGCGGGGGACGGGCTGGGAGCTCGAAGAATTCCTGGGCGAGGCGGCGGGGCGGCGGTCCTCGCGGCGGCGCAAGCCGTTCACCGTCTTCACGGCCGCGCCCACCGACGCCCACGGGGTGCGGCTGCGGGTGTGCTGGAACCTCGTGGGGGAGCCGCCCGAGCACGTCGCGGGCGGGAGCGCGCTCCTGCGCTACCGCTTTCGTCCCAGCCTCACGATGACCATCGGCGACCACGAGATCGCGGAGGCGGAGGCCCAGGCGCTGCTCGCGCAGTCGAAGGCGAACTTCCTCGAGCATCGGGGGTGTGTGGTACCGCGCATCGCGCTCCTCGAGGCGCTCGATCTGTGGCGGGCACGGCAGAAGGTCCTGGCCCGTCTCGACGCGGCGCAGGGCCTCCCGTGGTCCAAGGTGGTCGAGGTCGACGACGAGTGGTGCAGCGAGGACGTGTCGGCGCTGTGGGAGTCGCAGTTCGCCGCGGCCTGGGAGCAGTTCCTCGGCCGGATGCGCGAGGGGGCGGGGGTGCCGCAGTGCACGGCCCCGCCCGGCTTTGGCGGCACGCTCCGGCCCTATCAGGAGCGCGGTCTGTCGTGGCTGCGGTTCCTCCTCGATCATGGGTTCGGCGGCTGCCTGGCCGATGACATGGGGCTCGGGAAGACGATCCAGGTGCTGGCGCTCGTCTGGGCTCTGGTGCGCAGCGCGAGAGAGCAGGCGGCTTCGGGAGGCGCCCGGGAGGCGGCGGGAGGGACGCCGCACCTCGTCGTGTGTCCGACGTCGGTGGTGATCAACTGGGCCAAGGAGGCGCGCCGCTTCACGCCGGAGCTGCGCGTCTACGTCCACCAGGGACCGGAGCGGGTGCGCGATGGGGCTCGCTTCCGCGAGCGCGTGGCCATGAGCGATCTGGTGCTCACGAGCTACCCGCTCCTCCGGCGCGACGGCGAGCTGTTCGCGGCGCTCCCCTGGGATCTGGTCGTGGCCGATGAGGCGCAGAACATCAAGAACCCGGAGGCGCTGCAGACGCGGGCGCTCAAGGAGCTGGCGGCGCAGCGCCGCCTCGCGCTCACCGGGACCCCGGTGGAGAACCGGCTGCGCGATCTCTGGTCCCTCTTCGACTTCGTGCTGCCCGGGCTGCTCGGGGGGCCGACCCGCTTTGCCCGCTGTTTCCTCTCGCCGATCGGTCGGAACGACGCGGGGGCGCTCGAGCGCCTGCGGCGGCGCATCGCGCCGTTCCTCCTGCGGCGCAGCAAGCGCGACCCGGGGATCGCCGAGGAGCTGCCGGAGAAGCAGGAGCAAGACGTGTATTGCGAGCTGAGCCGGGAGCAGGTGGCGCTCTATCGCGCGATGGTCGAGGCCACGTTCGGCGGGCTGCGGGACAAGCGCGGCATGGAGCGCAAGGCGCACATCCTCGGCGCGCTCACCCGGCTGAAACAGATCTGCAACCACCCGGAGCACTTCGCCGTCGAGACGCCGGAGCGGCTGTGGGGGCGCTCGGGCAAGCTCGATCGCCTGAGGGAGCTCCTGGCCGAGCTGCTCGACGAGGAGCAGGCCACGCTCGTCTTCACCCAGTTCACGGAGATGGGGCTGCTCCTGCAGCGCGCCCTGGCGGAGCGGTTCGCGCTGACCGTGCCGTTCTACCATGGGGGGCTCGATGCCCGGCAGCGCGAGGCGATCGTCACCGAGTTCCAGTCGCCTGCGGGGCCGCCCGTGCTGCTCGTGTCGCTGCGCGCGGGCGGGAGCGGCCTCAACCTGACGCGCGCCTCGGCGGTCATCCATTATGACCGCTGGTGGAACCCGGCGGTCGAGGACCAGGCCACGGACCGCGCGCATCGCATCGGGCAGAAGGCGCGGGTCAATGTCTACAAACTGGTCACCCGTGGCACGCTCGAGGAGCGCGTGCTGGAGGTGATCGAGCAGAAGCGCAACCTGGCGGCGGAGGTGCTGGCGCAGAGCGGCGAGTCCTGGCTCACCGAGATGGACGACGCCGCGCTGCGGGAGTTCTTGTCGCTCGCGGTGGTCGACGCCGGGGAGCCGGGCGAGGACGCCGAGTTCACCGATGCCGCCGACGCAGAAGGGGGGTTCTGATGAGCGAGGGAGACACATTCAAAGAGGCGGAGCGGCGAGCGGCCGGGGTGTCCTTGCACCGGCCGCAGCCCTGGTACACGGAGAAGCAGCCCTGGGGCACGGCGGTGCTCCGGCGCGCCTCGCCGGATCCGCGGCTCGCGCAGGCGAGGCTCGAGCTCGAGCTCGCGCCCGAGGCGGCCGCTCAATACATTCCCGAGGGGTGTTCTCGTTCGATCCGGGTCGACAAGGTGTGCTTTGCCCTGAAGGACTGGCTGACGGCGCGCGACTCGGGGAAGCCGTTCAGCGACCCGCGGGATCGGGCCGGGCCGGGGGTCTGGCGGTCGCTCCTGGTCGAGCACGGGCTCCTGGCGCATCCCGAGCTGGTGCTCGCGGGCGCGGAGGTGTCGGGGGCGCAGGCGGCGGCGCAGGCGAAGGGGATGGACGATGGCTGCGCCCATGCCTTGAGGAAGCTGCGTCGGCGCTTCGAGAACCTGATGGCGGCGCGCGACCCCAAGCGGTTTGCGTCCCCGGTGCGCTGTGAGGAGTGTTTCGAACTCGACGAGCAGCGGCGGCACAACCTGCTGCGGCTCCCGGGTGGCCCGGCGCCGCCGCGGTGGCTCTGGGACCGGATCGCGGAGGGGAAGCCGGACTGCGTTCATGTGCCGCTCGCGACGAGCGCCTTGCTGGCGCTCTGCAAGGGGTATCCAGAGCTCATCTTCGAGCTGCTCGGCTTGCTCGTGCCCGAGGGGGCGCTGCAGCAGGCGAGGTCCGGACCGGGGCCAACGCCCACGCGCGAGTCGCGCCGTTTCGTGCTCGAACCGGCGGTGCTGGAGCTCCTGCTCGGGAACTGGCTCCTCGACGAGCGGGACCGAGGTGCACAGCACCGGTCCGCGCGGGGTCAGGGAAGGCTGAGCGGCGAGCGCCGCAGCTTCCGTCTCTCGGCGGCGGCGCGGCAGGCGCAGGCGGGGAGCGCGCTCCCGGAGGGGCTACGCGCCGGGGTGAGCTTCGCCGCCGTGGCGTGGGGGATCCAGGGCTCCATCGAACGGCTCGCCTGGAGGCCGGCCCCGGATGGCGGCGCAGCGGCGCGGCGGCCGGTGTTCGACGTCAAGGCCAGCGATCGCCTCGATGTGCCACGCTTTCTGCCGGAGGCGAGGCCGCCGCCGCCGCCCCCCGGACGTGAAGCACCTCGGCGCCGCAGGCGCGAACACGAGGTCGTCCCCAGGCGGGTCCGGGAGGTCCGTCGGCGCGCCAAGTGATGGTTTCTGCGGGTTGGCCGGGTAGTATGTATGCTCGTCGGGTCGCGAAGGAGGGCACGATGGCCGATGATGCGTACGAGGCGGAGAGGGCTTACCTGGGCGGGAACGACGACCGGGCGATCGAGCGTGCCAGGGCAGCCCTCACCGCCAACCCGGATTCGTTGAAGGCGATGCACTTCCTGGCGGCGGCGCTCTATCGCAAGGGGCGTCACGGCGATGCCGTGGCGGTGCTCCAGCGCGCCAGGGAGTCCATCGACCGGGCGCGCGCGGCCGCGACCGGTGAGGAGGCCCGCGCCCGCTGTGAGGAGCAGCTGTTCGCCCTGGGCAGCGAGCTCTTCGAGGCCGCCGGCGAGGACGGGGCCGCCGCGACCGCGACCTTCCTCACCGAGCGGGTCGGGTTCGAGCATCCGCGGGCGCTCAAGGTGATCGCGGTCCTGCGCACCAACGCGGGGGATGCCAAGGGTGCGCTGCCGCTCCTCGAGCGCGCCATCCAGCTCCGGCCCGGCTATGCCTCGGCGTGGTACAACCTCGCCTGTGTCCGCGCGCTCCTCGGACGGCGCGAGGACATGCTCGAGGCCCTCACGCGCGCGATCACGCTCGGCCGGGCCGATTACGCCGATTACGCGGGGGCGGCCAGCCGCGATCCGGACTTCACCGCGTTCCGCCAGGATCCCGGCTTCCTCGCGCTCGTCGACCGGCTGCCGCGCGATCCGCGGCTGCGCACGCTCTACAAGGCCTTCGAGCAGGGGCGTTATGAAGAGGTCCTCGAACGAGGCGAACAGCTCCTGCCGAACGCGGCCGACGCGCTGGCGGTGCTCGAGTGTATGCAAGCGGCCGTCGAGTTCATCGTCGGCGACTTCCAGGAGCACGGGGACGACAACGCGGCGCTCTACGACAAGCCGCTGTCGCACTATCTGGAGCGCCAGAGCCAGATCGCGGCGCGGATCGATCGGCTCACCGAGGAAGGTCACAAGAGCGACGTCTGGCGCCGCTTCGCCGATTGAGGGTCACACGTCCTTCTTGATGACGTCGGTCGCGCGGTTCTCCGGTAAGGGTTTCTCGATGCGGATACGGCCGCCGAACGCGGCGGCCAGGCCGATGAAGAGCGCGGTGAGCGCGATGGACAGGGTGCGGCCTACGACGCGGAGGGGATAGGTCACGATCGCCCAGGGCGAGCGTACGCCCGCTTGCTTCTTGCGCATGTTCTACCTCGTTTTGAGCTGGTTTTCGGACGGGGTCCTGAAGCCAATCGAACGACTGGCCCCGGCTCAGCAGAGGATGCGGAGATGGGCGAGGTAGACGGGGGGGCCCGATCTATGCGGAGGCAGGCCTGGGGGATCCAGGCGGACCAGGCGGCCTCCATGCAGGGCGTGGGAGGCGAATCTTACGACCGAGGCGTGCGTCGACGCGCGGCGGCGGCGCGGCGCCTCGACCCGCGGAGTCGCGGGCGCTCGGGTGTTCTCAACGCTCGCTGCGGCGGCGGGCGGCGGGCCGAGGATGACCACGACCTCGGGCCGCTCGGGCACGGCCCCGAGCGTGACCGCGAGGGCCAGCGTGGCGGCGAGCACGCGGAAGAGCGCTCGGAGGTGCCGCTGCCAGCCCGTGGCCATGGACAAGAGGCTAGTCATTGCGGGTGGCCGCTGCAAGGCGGCGGCGCTGGATCGAGCGCAGGGAACCCGCAGGGTTTCACACCATCCGGTGCACGAGCGGCTGGCCGGTGGCGAGACGCGCCACCTCTTCGGCCACCAGGCGCGCCATCGCGCCGCGCGACTCCTGCGAACCCGAACCGATGTGCGGGGTCAGGACCACGTTCTCCTGCGCCCGCAGATCTTCGAGCACCCTGGGCTCATCGGCGAACACATCGAGCCCGGCGCCGCCCAGGGGTCCCTCGCGCAGCGCTCGCACCAGCGCCGCTTCATCCACCACGGCGCCGCGCGCGGTGTTCACCAGGATGGCGCCGCGTTTCATGGCGCGCAGCTGTTCGCGGCCGATGAGCCCGCGCGTGGTCGGGGTGAGGGGGCAGTGGAGGGACACGAAGTCGCTCTCTGCCAGGAGCACGTCGAGCGTCACACGGCTGATCCCGGGGGCTGGAAAGGACACCTCGTTCGGGCTCGCGTACAGCACCTTCATGGAGAAGCCGAGCGCACGGCGCGCCACGGCCTGCCCGATGTGTCCGAACCCGATGATCCCGAGCGTCTTGCCATGCACGTCCGTGCCGAGGAGCTGCGCCGGCTCGATGGCCTGCCAGCGCCCGGCGCGGACGAAGCGGTCGGCCTCGCACACCCGTCGCGCCACGGTCAGGAGCAGCGCGAAGGTGTGGTCGGCCGTGGCTTCCACCAGCACCCCGGGTGTGTTGGTGACCGCGATCCCGCGCGCCCGGCACGCGGCCAGGTCGATGTGGTCCACCCCCACGCCGTAGGACGCCACCAGCCGCAGGGCCGGCAATGCCGCGAGCAGGCCGTCATCGACCCGATCGATGTAGGTGGGCACATAGACCGCGGCATCGCGCGCCGCCAGGATCTGCGCCGCGCGTCCCTCGGGCTGCGCGCCGCCGCCCCGCAGCTCGATGAGTCCTTCCATGCCGACAAACGGATCCCCGGGCAGGGCCCGCACGAGGTAGACGACAGGCTTCATGGCCTCTTCCTATAACAGGAAGGCGCGAGTCTCTTCTTCAATTCCGAACGGGAGGACGTGGCGCCGAGAAACCCCGGCGCGCGGGAGCCCGCGCCTTGGCGATGATTCGTCCGGCTGGGAAACGAATGGCCGCGAGGGCGCGGCCAGGGGACCGGCTTAGTGGATCTTGCCGAGGAGGAGGATCGAGATGATGAGCGAGTAGATGACGAGCGACTCGATGAGCGCCAGACCCAGAATCATGGGCGTGAACAGCTTGGGGGCCGCCCCGGGGTTGCGGGCGATGCCATCGAGGGCGGTGGACGCGGTGCGGCCCTGGCCCATGGCGCCGCCGAACGCGGCCACGGCGATGCCGAAGCCCGCCGTGATGGCGATCCACTTGTCACGATCATTGAACGCCGAGGCCGTCTCGGCCGCCTGCGCAAACGCCCGGCTGGCGATGAGCATCGTCACTAGGCCCGACAGCATGCCAACCAGAACCTTCATTCTACGGACGATCATGGAACTCCTCCTCTGGGTCTGTGTATCAGTGTTCTTCGTGGGCCACGGCGCCCTGGATATAGACCATGGTCAGTAGGCAGAAGACCAGGGTCTGAACGATCGCCACCAGGACGCCGAGGATGAGAAAGGGGATCGGCAACAGGAGCGGCACGAGGACGAAGAAGGCCGACACGACCTTGTGATCGGCCGCGATGTTGCCAAGGAGACGCAAGGACAGCGACACCGGCCGGGCCACGTGGCTGACCAGCTCGATGGGGAGCATGAGCGGGGCCAGGAGCGGCATGGGGCCGAGGAAGTGCTTGAAGTAGGCGAGGCCGTGCTCCCTGACGCCGAAGAAGTGGGTGAGGAAGAAGACCGACACGGCCAGCGCCAGGTTGGTCTTGAGCGTCGAGGTCGGCGGGATGAAGCCGGGGATGAGGGCGAGCACGTTGGAGAAGAAGATGAAGACGGCGAGCGTGCCGATGAGCGGCAGGAAGCGCTCGGCGTTGTGCTTGCCCATGACGCCCTCGGCCACGGACATCACGGCGTCGGTGAACATCTCGAACAGGTTGCGCAGATTGAAGCGCGGCGGGGGCACGATGGCCTCGAGGCCGCCGCGCGAGACGGCGCCGCGGTAGGCGAGGCCGCCGATCAGGGCGAACAGGAGGACGAGCGAGGCGCCGTAGACGTGCGACATCGTGAAGTGCGAGTCGCCGAACATCTGCCAGCGGAAGTAGAAGCCCTGCCCCTCCTCCACGCGGCCCAGGGAGTGGGCGAGCGCGGCCTGGAGGTTCGAGAGCCCGGGAAGAAAGTCGAAGATGGTGGTTTCTTCACCCATGTTTCAGCGATCTCCAGACGGAGCGGATGGTGCGGAGTCGGTAGGGACCTCGCCGGCTGCGTCCAAGCCGGAGCGCAGGGCGGAGATCAGGGCAGCGACCGGGAAGACCGAGACGCCGATGATGAAACCGATGGCGTCGACCGGCAAGTACCGCAGGACCAGATACAGGACGCCGAGCAGCAGCGTCATCTTGACGAGGAACAAGAGGAGCGAGAGGCCCGGCCGATCGGCGGTGCGCACGGCGCGCAGGCCGATGCGGCGCAGCGCCCAGGCGTTGAGGCACATGAGGCCGGCGCCGATCGACACGCCGAGCGTGATGCGCTGGGGCAGCGTGAGGAACGAGACGCCGATGACCACGGCCGCGAGGATGAGGGTCCAGCGTTCGAGCGAGCTCATGCGCTGGTCGCCATAAGACATGGGGGACGCCGGGGGCGGGGGGATGGACGTGGGGGTCGTCATTCCTCACCTCCCCCCTGCTCGCGCTGGAAGCGGGCGGCGATCCGGATGAGCTCGCGGAAGCCGGAGGCGATGCCCACGAGGAGGCCCACGACCGACAGCCACGGCGCCGTGTGCCACCGGGCATCGAGCCAACGGCCGAAGAAGAAGCCGACGCAGATGGCGACCCCAAAGAAGATGCCGATGTAGCTCACCCTCGAGGCGGCGAGCCACATGCTTCGCGCCTCCTTGCCCATCAAGCCTCTGGTTTCGCTGTTGATGCTCATGCTGCTCCGTCGAGCGCCGCGGCGCTCTTAGCATGGGGGAATATACACGTCAACGAAGAAGGTACGTCGCCGCGGGGTGCAGACAGTCGGGGGCGGGGCGATCAAGACGCGGCGCACCATGGCGCAGGGAGCGTGCAGGTGGTTGGGAAACGACGCGTAGTTGAGTAGAGTGCCGGATATGCAGAAAGGGAGGAAGGGCATGCACGTTTTCCGCATCGGGGCAGCGTTGGGTCTAATGATGACGGCGTCCGGTTGCCTGAGCCCGGGCCATGAGGGGGAGGTGTCTTTTGACGCCGCCCGGGAGGTGAGCGCGTCGATCTCGGTCAACATGTTGACCGCCGCCGACTTCACGCGCGATGGGGCGGTCGATCTCGCGGTGGGGAACGATGACGGTGACTTCGCCATCCTCCTCGGCGGGGGCAATGGCCGCTTCGCCGAACTCGGCCACGCGGCCAGCAATCCGATCCGGACCCTGATCGCGGCCGACTTCAATGGGGACACCGCCACGGACCTGGCGCTCTTCACCCGGACGATCGACATCTATTACGGCAACGGCACGGGGAACCTCGTGGCGGCGCTGTCGGCCAACTTCGACACGGTGGCGGCCCAGCCGGTGGACTTCAATCGCGACGGGGCCGTGGACCTGGCGGCAGTCGGCGGCGGCAGCCTCACGACGCAGGGGGTGGCGGCGGCCCTGTTCTCCAGCCCGTCGGAGCTTCCGACAGCTCGGGCGTATCCGGTCAACCTCCCCACGGCCGTGACGGTCGCGGACTTCAACGGGGATGGCCTGTTCGATATCGCGGTGGGTGATTCGTCCCAGTCCACGCGGCGGGTGGTGATCTTGAAGGCGGTCGGGGGCGCTGCGTGGCAGCAGGGGGAGATCTACACGCTGGGCGCCGGAGAGATCCGGGCCTTGGCGGTCGGCGACTTCGCGGGCGATCGGGGGCTCGATCTGGCGGTGACGGGGGAGGCCGGCAAGGTGGATGTCCTGATCGGCCGGGGCGACGCCACCTTCACCGTGGGCGAGAGCTACACCAGCGACCCCGATGGGGGGACGGCCATCCAGCTGATCGCCGCGGATCTCAACCGGGGAGGGCTGGCGGATCTGGTGGTGCTGAGCCGGGGGACGAACGGCCAGGGGACGTTGACGGTCCTGCCTCGCCGTCCCGACAGCGGGTTCCTCGCGCCGGTGGTGCTCGGCCGCTCCGAGGTCGGTCAGGCGACCATCGAGTCGATGGCCGTGTTCGACGCCAACAACGACGGGCGACCGGATGTCGCGCTGGCCGGCGGCAGCAAGATCGCGCTGTTCCTCAACAAGCTCTGATCGCGGCACGCTCCCCCATCCCCATCTCCCACACTACACACTTCAGCAGGAACGCGGTAAATGCCGCTCCTGTCTTGCTGGACGCGGCGATTCACGCTATCTAAGCCCGCTCGCTGCACAAGACTGTAGTCCATCAGGATCCAAGGAAGCCATGGCCCTCATCCGACGCCCGGACGTCCGCAACATCGCTATCATCGCCCACGTTGACCACGGCAAGACCACGCTGGTCGACGGCCTCCTACGCCAGGCCGGCGCCTTCCGGCGGGGTGAGGTCGTGGCCGAGTGCGCCCTCGACTCGAACCCGCTCGAGCGCGAACGCGGCATCACCATCCTCGCCAAGAACACGGCCATCACCTGGACTGGCACACGCATCAACATCGTCGATACCCCGGGCCACGCCGACTTCGGTGGCGAGGTGGAGCGGGTCCTCCGCATGGTGGATTCGGTCTTGCTCCTGGTCGATGCGTTCGAGGGGCCCATGCCGCAGACGCGCTTTGTCACCCGCAAGGCGCTCGCCCTCGGGCTCCGGCCCATCGTGGTGGTGAACAAGATCGACCGCGAGGGCTGCGATCCGGACGGGACGGTGGACGGGGTCTTCGATCTCTTCTGCTCGCTCGGCGCGACCGATAAGCAGCTCGACTTTCCGGTGATCTACGCCGCCGGCCGCCAGGGCTATGCGGTGCGCCACCTTGGCGACGAGAAGAAGGACCTCGTGCCGCTGCTCGATCTCATCGTCGAGCAGGTGCCGCCGCCCGAGGTGGACATCGAGGCGCCGCTCTGCATGCAGGTGGCCACGCTCGATTACGACGACTACCTCGGCTACGTGGCCATCGGCCGCATCCAGTCGGGGCAGGTGCGCACGGGCGACCGCGTGCTCCTCGCCCACCGCGACGGCAACCGCGAGGAGTTCCGGGTGCAGAAGCTGCTCGCCTCGCAGGGGCTCAAGCGCTTCGAGATCGCCGAGGGGGTGGCGGGGGACATCATCGCCGCCACGGGCATGTCCGAGCTGTACGTGGGCGAGACCATCACCGACATCGCGCAGCCGAACATCCTGCCGCTCCTGACGATCGACGAGCCTACGATCTCGATGCAGTTCATCGCCAACAACGGCCCGTTCGTCGGTCAGGAGGGCAAGTACGTCACCACCCGCGCGCTGCGCGAGCGGCTGTTCAAGGAGCTGAAGTCGAACGTCGCCCTACGGGTGGAGGAGACCGACCAGCCGGACGTGTTCAAGGTGTCGGGGCGCGGCGAGCTGCACCTGTCGGTGCTCATCGAGACCATGCGCCGCGAGGGCTACGAGCTGTGCGTGTCGCAGCCGGCGGTGATCTTCAAAGACGGGCCGAGCGGCGAGCGGCTCGAGCCCTACGAGGATGTGCTCATCGACGTGGACGAGGCATACACCGGGGCGGTGATCGAGAAGCTCGGGGGGCGCGGCGGGCGCATGACGGAGATGTCGCCGGCCGAGGCCGGGCGGGTGCGGATGGAGTACATCCTCCCGTCGCGCGGCCTCATCGGGTATCGCTCGGAGTTCCTGACCGACACGCGCGGCACGGGCATCCTCAACCACAGCTTCCGCGAGTACGGGCCGCATGCGGGGGCGATGAAGTCGCGGGTCAACGGCGTGCTGGTGGTCCAGGACCTGGGCGAGACCAACACCTATGGGCTGTTCTACCTGCAGGAGCGGGGGGCGCTGTTCCTCGGGCCGGGGATCAAGGTGTACCCCGGGCAGATCGTGGGCCTCCACTCGCGCGACAACGACCTCATCGTCAACCCGTCCAAGGCCAAGAAGCTCACCAACATCCGCACCACCGCGGCCGACGAGAAGCTGTTCCTCACCCCGCCGCGCCAGCTGTCGCTCGAGGAGGCGCTCGAGTTCATCAACAACGACGAGCTGGTGGAGGTGACGCCGAAGAGCATCCGGCTGCGCAAGCGCATCCTCGACCACAACGCGCGCAAGCGGGTGGAGAAGGAGACGGGCACGGGGATCTTCGCGGCCCGCTGAGCCAACGCCGGGACGGTATTGAAAACCCAAGTTTCTCCTGGCCTCGCCGGCAGGGGGAACTTGGGTTTTTTCATACCGTCACCTCGCTTGGCCTTCGCTCTTCCTTCTGCCGACCGGATCGTTGACGATGGTCCGCTGAGCCCCGGAACCGCATGCTGCTGTCCCATCACCACAGCCACGCCCTGGTCGTGGTGAGCCTCCGGGCTGTCGCCGGATCCGGAGAACGTCGGCGCGTCCATTCCAAGCTGCCGGTATGAGGAGGAACCATGGCGTCCAAGACCTGCCCCGCGGGAGCCCACCTGCAAGTCGATCTGATCAGCCCGGAGTTTCACGCCAACCCATTCCCGGCGCTGACGCATCATCGCACCACCGCCCCGGTCAGCCGGATCCCCTTCCCCCTGGGGGGGGAGGTGTGGTTCGTGACCCGCTACGAGGATGCCCTCCAGGTGCTCAAGGATCCTCGCTTCTCGGTCGAGCCGCAGCGCCCGGGGCTCAAGGCCGCGAACACGGACCTGCCCTTCATGCTGCTGTTCAACGGCAGCATGGTGGCCTCGGATCCGCCGGCCCACACGCGGCTGCGCGGCCTGGTCTCCAAGGCCTTCACCGCGCGCTTCGTCGAGGACCTGCGGCCGCGCATCCAGGAGATCGCCGACCGCTTGATCGATGACGTCGAGGGGCGTGGCCAGATGGACCTCATCGACGACTTCGCCTCGATCCTGCCGGTCATTGTCATCGCCGAGATGCTCGGCGTCCCGACCGAGCATCACCACGCGATCCGGCAATGGTCCAAGGCCATCTTCGATGCCCTGGCGGGCGATACGAGCCGGGCATGCGCCGACAAGCTGCAGGAGTTTGGCGTCTATACGATGAACATGTTCAAGCGCAAGCGGGCGGAGCCGCGCCAGGATCTCATCAGCCAGCTCGTGCAGGTGGAAGAGAACGGCTCCCGCCTGTCCGATGAGGAGCTGGTGGCGATGATCGCGCTGCTCATCTTCGCCGGCCACGAGACGACCGTGAACCTCATCGGCAACGGGATGGTGGCGCTGTTCACCCACCCCGAGGAGCTCGCCCGGCTGCGCCAGGATCCCACGCTCATCCCCGCGGCGGTCGAGGAGATCCTGCGGTTCCACGGGTCGGTGACCGGGCCCGGCCCGCGGTACGCGACCGAGGACGTGGAGCTCGGCGGGCAGCTCATCAAAAAGGGCGAGGTGGTGCTCGTGTCGCTCGCCGCCGCCAACCGGGACGAGACGGCGTTCGAGCGCCCGGAGGACTTCGACATCGCCCGCGCCGAGAACAAACACATCACCTTTGGTCAGGGCATTCACTTCTGCCTGGGGGCGCCGCTGGCGCGTCTGGAGATGCAGATCGCGCTCGACACGCTGCTCAAGCGGTTGCCGAACCTGCGTCTGGCCGTGCTCCCCGAGACCCTGCGCTGGCGTGGCAACCCGCACACGCGCGGGCTCTTGACGCTCCCGGTCACGTTCTGAGCCGTTCCAAGCGGGGATCCTGCTCCGCACGCTCCCTGTCGCGCCCCGAGGGCTCGAGTTTCTCCGGCCGAGGCTAGGAGAAACTCGGTTTTTTTAATACCGTCACCCTGAGATGACCGAACGCTCGCTGGCCACGCTGCGGCAGATCCTGCACGCCGCGGCGCGCGTGCTCGGCTGCGCCGGGGCGCAGATGGCGCTCTTCGACGAGGAGCAGCAGAACCTGGTGCTGCGGGTGACGGTGGCCAATCAGGACGTGCCGCGCCTGCTCGCGGTGGAGTCGGTGCTCGGCTTCTCTCCCGACGGCCTGACCATCCCGCTCACGGCGGAGCAGAGCCTGCTCGTGCGCGCGGTGCGCGAAGGGCAGCTGATCGTCACCGGGCGCTTCGGCGAGCTGGCGGCGGGTCTCCTGTCCGAGGAGCTCGTGCGCAGCGTGGAGGGGATGATCGGGGAGCACACCTACGCGGCGGTGCCGGTGCTCGGTCGCTCGGGGGCGGTGGGGGTGCTCCTCTTCGAGAAGCCGGGGGACGCGGGCTTTGCGCCGCCGGACCGCGACTTGCTCGTGGCCTACGCCGACCGCGTGGGGGCGGAGATCGAGGCGCAGGCGTTCACCGAGGACGTGGCGGCGCTGGAGTCGCTCGGGGATCTGGGGGCGCCGCCGGCGCTCTGGGAGTGTCGCCTCGACCATCGCCTCGGGGAGGGACGGCTGCTGGTGATGGATGTCGAGGGGAGCGAGGCGGGGAGGGGCGACGGGGTCCGGGGCGACGGCAAGGACCGCGAGCTGGCCGAGATGCTGGACGCGGGGTCTGCGCGGCCGGCGCTGGTGGAGGCGGCCGGGCGCGCGGTGGAGACGGGGAAGGCGGTGACGCTGCGGGTGGAGGCCCGCGAGGGGCGGGCGCTGCGGGTGACGCTGCGGGGGCTCGGGGCGGGCGGTCTGGTGGCGATGTGCGAGACGACGGGCTGGCCGGAGCGGCTGGGACGGGCGGTGGCGCGGGCGCGCGATCACCTGACGAAGGTGCTGTCGTCGCTCGACGAGGCGATCTTCACGGTGGACGTGGGGGGGGTGATCGTGGCGAGCAACGCGGCGGTGCGCAGTATCTTCGGCCGGGCGCCGGCGGAGCTGCTCGGACGCCCGCTCGGGGAGCTGCTCGCGGATGGGCGGGGACGACGGCGCGTGCAGGAGATGGCGCGGCGCGTGGCGTCGGATGGTTTTGCCGAGGCGGAGCTGCGGTTCCGGCACAAGAGCGGGGCGGTGTTGCCGGCGGCGGTGTCGGCGCTGGCGCTGGCCGACGATCTCGGGCAGCCGACGGGGGCGGTGTGGCGGGTGCGCGATCTCACGGAGCGGCGCCGCGGCAACGCGGAGCGCCGGCAGCTGCGCGCGCGGCTCCTGCAGTCGGAGCGGCTGTCGGCGCTCGGGGAGATGGCGGCGCGGATCGCCCACGAGGTGCGCAACCCGCTGGTGTCGATCAGCGCGGCGGCGCAGCTGGTGGAGGAGGAGCTGCCGCCCGACAGCCCGGTGCTCGATGACGTGCGCGCGATCTCGCGCGAGGTGCGGCGGCTGGACGGCATCGTCTCGGACTTTCTGCGCTTTGCGCGGCCGCGCCGGGCGGCGCGCGAGCCGGTGGCGGTGGATCGGATCCTGGCGGAGACGCTGGAGATGGTGCGTGTGAAGGCGGGGGGGGTGCGGCTCTCGCTGGAGGTGCGGGGGGAGCCGCCGCTGCGCGCGCGCTGCGACGGCGATGCGGTGCGGCAGGTGCTGTGGAACGTGCTGCTGAACGCGATCGAGGCGTCGCCGGCCGGGGCGGCCGGGGCGGCCGGGGCGGATGGCGCGGAGGCGAGGGTGGAGTGCGCGGTGCGGCGCGACAAGGGGCGGGTGGTGGTGGAGATCTCGGACACGGGGCCGGGGCTCTCGGCCGAGGCGCGGCGGCGCGCGTTCGACCCGTTCTTCTCGACCAAGGCCCGGGGCACGGGGCTCGGGCTGGCGGTGTCCAAGCAGATCATCGATCAACACCGCGGGCGCATCCGGCTGGTGAATCGTCGCCGCGGGGGGATGCGGGTGATCATCGAGCTGCCGGAGTGAGGGGCGAGGGTGGGCGCGGCGGGTGAGGTGATCCCTCTCGTCGTGGCGGCGAAGAACGAGGAGCGGTCGCTCGGTCCGTGCCTCGATTCGCTGGCGGAGGCGTCGGCGCTGGCGGAGGCGCGGTGCGGGGTGCGCTTCGATCCGGTGGTGGTGCTGGATGATTGCAGCGATGGGACGGAGGCGGTGGCGCGGGCGCGGGGGGTGCGCACGCTCGTGAGCTCGGGCGGGAAGGTGGAGGCGCAGCGCCGCGGGCTCGTGGCGGGGGCGCCGTATCACGTGTTCTCGGATGCGGACATCGTGGTGGCGCGCGAGACGCTGGCGGCCCTGGTGAGGGTGATGCGCGATTGCCCGGAGGTGGAGGTGGCGTGTCCGCCGCGGGTGCCGCTGCCGCCGGAGCGGGGGGATGTGCTGGCGCGGGCGCTCCACGTGTACAACCGGCATCGCGGGTTCAGCGCGCAGCGGACGTGGTTCAGCGGCAAGCTGTTCGCCATCCGGCGCTGGCACGTGCCGACGCGGGAGGCGCTGGGGCCGCGGCTCGCGGGGTGGCGGCACGACCGCTTCTATCAGTGGCATCGCGGGATGCGGGTGGACGACGTGTATCTGTCGCGGATGGTGCTGCTCGGGCACGGGCCGGGCGCGATCCGCGAGGTCGGGGAGGGGGCCGTGTATTTCCGGGCGCCGGAGACGCTGCGCGGGATGTACCGCTATTACCGGCGCATGCGCATGGAGCTCGAGCGGATGGACCGGCTGTTCCCGGAGACGCGCGGGGTGCACGAGCGGTTCGGGACGCGGCGCACGGATCCGGAGCGGCTCGGGCGGGCGACGCCGGAGGAGCGGCGGCTGTTCGGGGTGTTCCGGGCGGCGATGGTGGGGTGTCGCGCGGTCTATGCGCTCGAGCGGGCCTGGTATCTGTATGCGGCGCGCTCGCCGTGCGCGGACTGGGAGCCGATCGCGGAGACCAAGCGGCCGATCCGGTAGTTGCTCCCACCATTACGGGGTTGCTTCCACCATTACGGGGCTGCTTCCGCCATTACGGGGCTGCTTCCGCCATTACGGTGGTCGCTTCCGCCATTACGGTGGTTGCTTCCGCCATTACGGTGGTTGCTTCCGCCATTACGGCGGCTGCTTCC
>DATAGU010000119.1:0-14003 GCA_036263495.1 Polyangia bacterium
CCCCTATCAGCTCGGCCAAGCTGGCAAACCTGTACCTGGCACCGACTCGGCGGGCTCATCCCAGCGCTCACCTGGATGCCGTGACCAGGGAGCTACTGAACTGACAACGAGCGGCCGGACACAAAATACTTTACACGACCACGCCCCATGGCCATCCTGCCGGATCCGCTGCGTTCGCCCGTGGCCCGCACCAAGATCGCTCCCGCGGACTTCTTCGTCCTCCTGACGCCGCTCCTCCCGCTCGATGAGTTCATGACCTGGGGCCAGGACCTGGCGGCGCCGCAGGCGGCCGGGGACGCGCTGGCGGAGGCCCTGCGTCGCGATCGGGTACGGCTGCGTGAGCAGCTGGCGGCGGCGTTCGCCCGGCCCGAGGTGGCGGAGGCGCTCAGGCTGGCGGCGCCGGATCTTCATGCGGCGCTCGTGCACTGGCGCCGCGAGCCCGAAGGCCGGCGGGGGCAGAAGGTGGAGCGGGCGCTCGTGCGGTACTTCGCCCGCCTGTGCGCGCAACCCGAGGCGCGCGGGCTGCTCGGCGGCTCCTCGCTGGGACAGACGACCGGGGGCAAGGAGACGTGCCTGCGTCTCCGGGAGCGGGCGACGTACCGCCGCCATAGTCGCCTGGAGATCGAATTTCTGTGCGCGCTGGCGGATGCGCTCGGTCGCTCGGCCGCGCTGCAAGACGAGCTGATCTACCGCTGCAACGACACGCTCCACATCGGCCCTACCCAAGTGCGCTGCGCCGTGGTGGGGCGCGAGGGGGGGCAGCGCAGCTACCGGCTCCTGGCCACCGAGCGCACCGACTATCTCGTGGCCACGCTGGAGCGGGCGCGCGCCGGGGCGCGCCGTCGGGATCTGGTGGCCGCGCTGGTGGCGATGGACGAGGAGATCTCGCCCGAGGAGGCGGCCGGGTACGTGGGCGCGCTGGTGGACGCGCAGCTGCTGGTGGCCGACCTGGCGCCTCCCGTGACCGGGGCGGAGCCGCAGGTAGCGCTCGGGGAGCTGCTCGGCCGCCACTCAGCGACCGAGGCCGTGGCGGCGGAGCTGCGGGCCGTGGCATCCACGCTCGGTGCCATCGACGCGGGAGGGTTGCAGGCGGCGCCGGCAGACGCGGAGGCGCTGTCCCGGGGGATCGCGGCGCTGGCCGTGCATATGGGACAGCCTCCCTCGCCGGCGCCGCAGCCCTGGATCCGGGTGGACCTCGTCAAGCCAGGCGAGGACCTGCGTCTCGGACGCGGGCCGCTCGATGAGATCCGGCGCGGGGTGGACCTTTTGCGCCGCTTCGGTCCGTCCTCTTCTGACGAGGGGCTCGGGCGCTTCCGCGAACGCTTCGTCCTGCGCTACGGTGACGAGGAGGTGCCGCTCCTCGCGGCGCTCGACGAGGAGGCGGGCATCGGCTTCGAGGCCCCGGACGCATCGGAGGCCGGGGGCGAACCCTTGATCGCCGGCCTGCAGTTTACGTCGTCGGGCACGGGGGCGACGCAAGGCCAGCGCTTCACCCCGCGTCACGCCCTCTTGCTGGAGAAGGTGGGCGCGGCGCTCGGGCGCGGGGAGCGGGTCCTTGAGCTGCCCGAGCCCGGGAGCAAGGACTTCGCGCGGCTGGCGAACCGCAACCCGGTGCCCCTGCCGGCTGCCTTTGCGGTGCTGGCCACGCTGGCGGCCCCCTCGGAAGAGGCGCTCACAGCGGGGCGCTTCCAGGTCCACCTGGAGGAGGTGAGCGGGCCCTCGGGCGCGCGGCGGCTCGGCCGGCTATGCCATGCGGACCGAGCGCTGGCGGCCGCGGTGGAGCGACATCTTCGGCTCGAAGAGGCTGGCCGGCCCGACGCGGTCTATGCCGAGGTGGTGCATCTACCGGACGGCGGGGCCGACGGCGGGCCCGCGGGGCACATGGTGCGCCCGCTCCTGCGCGGCTACGAGATCCCGCTCCTCGGCGCCTCGGGCGCGCCGCCCGAGCGGCAGATCCCGCTCGCGGACCTCTACGTGTCGATGCTGGGCGAGCGTGTGGTGCTGCGCTCGCGGCGGCTCGGACGTGAGGTGCTCCCTCGTCTGACCGCAGGGCACGGTAGAACCGTCGGCGCGGCGGTCCGCCACCTCGGGCTGTACCGTTTCCTGTGCGCCCTCGAACAGCAGGGGGTGGCCGGCACGCTGTCGTTCGACTGGGGACCGCTCGCCGCGATGCCGTTCTTGCCGCGCGTGGTCTCGGGCCGCCTGGTGCTGGCCCGCGCTCGCTGGCGGCTAGAGGGTGCGCGGCAGCGGGCGCTGTTCGCCCGGAGCCCGGACGAGCGCTACCGGGCGGTGCAGGCGCTGCGCGCGGAGCATGGCTGGCCCCGTCACGTGGCGCTCAGGGAGGCGGGGGGCGAGTTGCTCGTGGATCTCGACAACGCGCTCTCGGTCGAGAGCCTGGCGGCGCGCCTGCGCCATCCGCCGGGCGGCGTGGCCACCGTGCTGGAGCCCTGGCCGCCGGTCGAGGCGCTCTGCACCAGCGGCCCCGAGGGGCGCTTCGCACATCGGTTGATCGTGCCCTTCACCGCGCAGGCGGCCCCGGGGCTCGCAGAGAGCGAGCGGCCCCCGCGCACGACGCCAGCCGTGCTCACCGTGCCGCGCCTCCTTCTGCCGGGCTCGGACTGGCTGGGGGTGAAGATCTACACCGGCACCGCGGGCGTGGACGAGGTGCTGCGGGAGGTGGTGGCGCCGGTGGTGACGGCGGCCGCGGGCTCGCAGGCCCTCCGGCGCTGGTTCTTCGTGCGCTACGTCGACTCGGCCTGGCACCTGCGCGTGCGCTTCCACGGCGAGCCGGAGGCGCTCTTCGGCGAGGTGCGGCGGCACCTCGTGGCCGCGCTCGCGCCGCTCCTCTCGGCCGGTCGCGTGCACCGGGTCGAGCTCGATACCTACGGCCGCGAGATCGACCGCTATGGCGGCTCCGAGGGGATCCTGCTGGCGGAGCGCATCTTCCACGCCGACAGCGAGGCGGTGCTGGGCATCGTCGATACCCTGACGGGCGATGAGGGCGCCCAGGCCCGCTGGCAGCTGGCCATGCTGGGCATCGTCCGCCTGCTCGGGGATCTGGGCCTCGGGCCGGAGGAGTGGCTCACGCTCCTCCACGAGCTGCGGCGTGACTTCGCGGGCCGGTTCCAGGCCGATCCGCGGCTCGTGCGGCAGCTCGGCCAGCGCTATCGCCAGGTGCGGCCGGCCCTGGAGCGGCTCCTCGCCACGAGCGCCGAGCACGCGCCGATCGACGAAGCGCACCCCCTCGCCCCCGGGCTGGCCCTGCTCGCGCGCCGGAGCGCGGCGATCGCGCTGGCCGCGGCCGAGTTGCACGAGCTCGCCCGCGCCGGCCGGCTGACCCACCCCGTGACCAGGCTGGCCATGAGCTACGTGCACATGTTCGCCAACCGCCTCCTACGGACGAGCGCGCTCGCGCAGGAGCTGGTGATCTACGACTTCCTGGTCCGGCTGGGGGGGAGGTCCCGCGACGGGGACGGGTGAGCGGGGCTCAGCGGGGAGGGATTAGAGGGTCAGCGTCGTCGGGCAGGTGCAGGTGACGGCGGTGGTCTTGCCGGCCACGACGGCCTGGGTCTCCTGGGCGGTGAGGACGCGGACGGTCTCGGTGTTGAGGACGAGCTTGGGGGTGCGCTTTTTCATGGGCCTGCTCCTTGTAAGTGAGGGTGAGTGGGGTCTCTATCGGGATTACGCCCGACATGGCGGAAGGTTTCGGGTGGCCGGCGCGAGGTCCTACCGGGACGCCTCCTTGATCAGGAGATAGCCGCGGTTCTCGACCACGTCCTTGGTGCGCATGGCCTTGATGAGCGCCGCGGCGGGCGCCCAGACCCAGGTCTGACCATTGGGATTGACGTCGAGGATGAGGAACGAGTCCGAGGCCTGATCGTAGGCGGCGAGCGGCGAGATGTGGCCGCCGCCGGCCTGCCCGAGGGCCGGGCGGTGGTAGTTGATGATGACGTAGTTGCCTTCGGTGCCGAGGTTGTCCGTGAGCTCGCGGCGGATCGTGGCCTCCTCGAGGCGATCGTCGACCACGCGGGCAGCGACCTCGAGACCATGCGCCGTCAGCATGGCGGCGAGCTGGCGCAGCTGGATGCCCGGGTCGGGCCGGACCGCCCCGCCGGGCGCGCCGTTCCCCTTGGGCGCGCGCGGCTTGCCAAAGACCTCGAGCCGGCTCTTCACCTGCTCCACCTCGGGCGTAAAGAAGTCGTTCTGGGTGTAGCGGTGGAACAGCGGGTCGAAGCCGGGCGGCACGAGCTTCTTCACGTCGTCGCCGAGCAGGCTGGGATCCTCGGGCTTGGCGATGCGGTCGTTGTCGCTGCGCAGGGCGTTGAGCACGATGACCGAGCTGGTCGGGCCGCAGAAGGCCTTGTTGCTCTGGCTCTCGAAGTGATTGGCGAGGTGGAAGAAGTCGACCTTGTGCTGCGACCGCGCGAGCCGCTGGATCGACTCGGGCGAGGCGAAGGGCACGAGCGCGGAGGCCGCGGTGTCGGCGCCGGCGGCGCCGGGGAGGAGGCAGAGGGCGAGGGCGAGGGCGAGGATTCGCATGGTGTGGCTCTCCTGCAGATGGATGTCGCGGCGGGGCGGGTGATTCGCCCGCGCGGGGGTCGAGACTATGCCGAGGGAGGTGGCGCGGGCAACGGGGTGATCCGGCAGCCGAGAGCCAGGAGAGCCGAGCTCAGCTCAGTGGCCGGGCGTCCCACCCGCAGGCGGCCCGGCGGGGTCGGCCGGCCCAGCGGGCGCATCGGCCGGCTCCTCCCCTTCGACGTCGATATCGGATGGCTCGGCGGGCTCGCTCGGGGCCGGGGCGCAGGCGAGCGAGGGGTAGCCATAGAGGCCCGCCCCGTAGCGCGGCTTGAGCACGGTGTCCTTGCGCGTGGGCACCTCGTAGACGTGCAGCTTGCCGTCCTTGCCCACGCCGCCCTCGTAGACCAGGTGATCCTCGTCGAGCCAGTGGGTGGCGAAGGCGGAGATGGCGCTGGCCACGCGCACGGCCAGCTTCTTGTCGGTGTCCCACAGGAAGAGCTCGTTCTTGTCGCCCTTGCCCCCCGCCGCGAGCACCTTGCAGGCGTCGAGCACGCCGGCATAGACGAGGCGCTTCTTGCCGGGGGACCACGCGAGCGACTCGGGGGCGATCTCGCGGGCCGCCCGCAGCGGCTTGTCGCCGCCGTCGAGGATCACGGCCCGGCCGTCGTCGCTCCGCTGGGCCCCGGCGAGCGGGGCGCCGAGGTGGCTGACCGACTCGGGCGTGGCGCGCGTCGTGTGTGGAGCGCCGCCGGCCGGGTCGGCCGCCGCCTGGGCCGGGCTATCGGCCTGGGCGATCGGGACCAGGGCGGTGCGGGTGGCGTCGAAGGTGTAGGCGCCGCTGTCCGTGCGCCACAGCGGCTCGCCGTTCGCGCTGAAGCCGAGGGTCACCGCGTGGGCGGGCCCGGGCAGCTTGAACGGCCC
This sequence comes from Polyangia bacterium, assembly GCA_036263495.1. Lineage (GTDB taxonomy): Bacteria > Myxococcota_A > Polyangia > Palsa-1104 > SHYY01 > DATAGU01. The sequence goes on from DATAGU010000119.1 coordinate 5,440, forward strand.
GACGGTCTCGAGCGTGGCGAGATCCACCATCCCGCCCTGCGGCTCGGTGAAGTCGGTCTTGCCCGTGGCCGCCTCCTGCGTGAGGCGGGGGGTGACGAGGAAGGTGAGGAGCTTCCTGTCGGGGGACAGGCCGATGGCCCACACGTGCCCGCCGGTCTCGGTCAGGCGGCGGTAGCGCCCGCTCGTCGGGTCGTAGTGATAGACCTCCTGGGAGAGCTCGAGCTTGGCCTCGCCGTCGGCGCCGAAGTGGGGCGGGCCGGGGTCGCGCGTGCGGGCCACGAAGAAGAGGCCGCGGCCGAGGTCCGCGGCGTAGGCGGGGCGCACGCCGCCCTCGAGCGCTTGCACCCGCGCCCACTCGGGCGCGGCGCGGAGGGCCACGAACTCCTTGGGGCGGGCGAGGCGGCCGGCGTAGGCGACGAAGTCCCGCGCGAGCAGCTCCTTCCATAAATCGGGCACGTCCCCGAAGTGATTGCCGAGGATCGCGGCGCGCACCTCCTGGAAGCGCGCCGCGGTGTGGTCGGGGGCGGCGCGCACCACGCTGGCGAAGGCGGCGCGCGCCTCGTCGTACTTGCGGGCGCGCAGGGCACGATAGCCCGCGTTGAGGGCGCGCGCGGCCTCGGCGTTCGGGCGGGCGAAGGGATCCTCCATGCCGACGACCTGGGGTGGGGCCGAGGTGGCGGCAGCGCCGGTTGTGCTGGCCGCGTCCCCCGCGGCCGGAGGCGGCGTCTTCTTGCACGCCGCCACGCCCAGCATCCCGAGCAGCGCCGCAGCGCCGATTCGCCATGGGCTCATGATCGATACCTCCTTGCCTTGCAGGCGGGCGCAGCATGGAGCGCCACCTTCGGCCTCGTCAAGCGCGGCCTCTACGGGGACAGGGACGCAGCGCCTCCGCGCAAGGATCGCCCCCAGCGTCGGACGGAGCCGCAAGAGATGCGCACTTGCCGGCGGGTCCGATTCGCCAAGTGGCTGCGGCCCAGGACGTTTCGGACATGGCACGCAGGCTGCTTAGACAGGAGATGTCGCGCACAGCCGGGTGGGGCTGGCGGCGACGGCAGCCTGGCCAGTGCCTGCGCGCCGACGAGATCGGTGGCAAGGCCACGGCGCACGCAGGCCATGTCCACCGCCTCTTCGAACTTGGAGTGATCCCATGCCCGATCCGACCGTCATCCGCCGGCCTTCCGACCCCGCGATCCCGACCCCCGGCGACGCGCTCGCCGCCGCCCTCCGCGACCGCAACCTGAACGAGGTCCTCACCGAGATCCGCGACCGGGTGCCAGGCATCTTCGCCGCGCTCTCGCGCCAGATCCACCTCGACGAGCTCCTCGCCGCCTCGGGCTCGGTGGGCGAGGTCACCATCGACAAGGTGCTCCTCGGCGACGCCAGCGTGGACAACATCCGGGTGAACAACACCACCGCCACGCTCCACGCGGGCAGCGCCTACCTCGAGGGCGTGAGCGTGAACCTCGAGCTGCAGTTCAAGGTCGACTGGTGGTACGACATCGGCATCTACGACGACAGCGGCACCTGGGACCTCGGGTCCATGTGGATCGGCCTCAACGTCGGCAACATCACGATCCCGTCGCTGAGCGACATCAAGATGAACATCCCCACGGTGACCGTGAGCAACGTGCGGGCGCAGATGCCGCCGCTCACGAACCTCAAGCTCGGCTCGTCGAGCTTCACCGGCCTCAAGGTCAAGGGCACGGCGCTGCCCGTGCAGGGCTTCGTCCTCAACGGCCTCGGCCTCGGGGCGCTCTCGCTCAACAGCATGAGCATCCCCGACGTGCAGAGCGAGCAGGTGCGCATCGACCGCTTCAAGCCGACGCAGCAGATCGTGCTCCCCGGCGCCACCGTCTCCGGGGTCGACATCCCGTCGACCAGCGTGCCCGGGGTGGCGAGCGCCGCCTTCGGCATGGACGCCGTGTCGCAAGAGCGCTCGCTCTCGGCCAACGCCGGGGTCTTCGGCATCAAGATCCGCATCCTGCCCATCGCCCACATGCACATCAACGCCATGCGCATGCAGAACCTGGCGCTGTCGGCGCGCGTCGGCAGCGTGGCCATCGAGAACGTGCGTGTGCCGATCGACGTGCAGGGGATCGGCCTGCAGAAGCTCGGCCTCAGCCAGGTCGCGGCGAACAACATCAATCTGTGAATCATCCCGGTCCCCGGAAGGAGTGACACCATGCCCAACGAGACGTTTGAAACCATCAAGGCCCGCGTCGACAACGACCCGGTGCATCGCACGGTCGACGTGCCCAAGATCAACATCGATCTGTCGTTCACCGGCATCCTGCAGCGCCTCGACGAGCTGATGGACGCGGCCCATGCCTCGGGTCAGCTCGCCCCGACGGATCACCAGCAGCTCAAGGCGGCGACCGCCCAGGCGCGCACGGTGCTCTGCAAGGTGGACATGAACAAGCTCAAGGCCACCCTCCGCGCGCAGCCCGGACTGCGCTTTGGCAGGCGCCTCACGCCCACCTGACGACCGTTCCCACGCATCGATCCCACCCCACGCGGCCACGAGTTGGCGATTGGGCTCACCAACTCGCGCACGGAGTCACGCTGTCGGAGCCACTCCACGCCTCCGGGTCCGGCGTAACACCACGGCCTGGCAGGGCGTTCGAGCGCTAAAAAAAAATGCGCCGGCCCAGACCGAGCCACCAGGCCGCCCCCGCTCCCCCTCCAGAGATCGCTCGCCGCGACCCGTCGCCAGCTTCACCAGCACACCGGTGAGCGGTCGCGACCCATCGGCATCCGTGGCTCCTTCGAGGGCGGAGCGGGGCATGAGCGGGAGCAGGGCGGGGCGGGAGCAGGGTACCAGCAGGGGCGGCAGCGGCGGCGGGAGCGGGGGGATGTCCGCGGAGGCTTGCCTTGCCCTGCGCGGTGCTTAAATACCCCTCTCCGACCGAACGATTCAGCGTAGTCTAGGCGGCAGTCCACCTCCGGAGAGGCCGGGAGGAGTAATGAATTCCATGGAAATGGTTCCCGGGGCGCTGGTGGCGGAGCGTTTCGAGATCCAGGCCTTGACCGGCAGTGGCGGCATGGGGCTCGTCTATCGCGCCCATGATCGGCACACGGGGACGCCGGTGGCGCTCAAGATGCTGCGCCCGGTGGAGGAGGACTCCGCCAACCTCGAACGTTTCCTGCGCGAGGCGCAGCTGCTGGCCGAGCTGCGCCATCCGGGGGTGGCCGCCTACGTGGCCCACGGGCGGACGCCGGGAGGACAATTCTTCCTGGCCATGGAGTGGCTCGAGGGCGAGGATCTCGGGCACCGCCTCGCGCACAAGCGGCTCGACGTGGCGGAGAGTCTGGTGCTGGTGCGCGGGGTCGCCGAGGCCCTGGCGGCGGTGCACCGGCGCGGCATCGTCCACCGCGACATCAAGCCGAGCAACCTGTTCCTGCGCGGCGGCCGCATCGATCGCGTGACGCTGCTCGACTTCGGCATCGCGCTCGCCGGTCTCGGCGCGCGCGTGCTCACGCGCACCGGCGAGGTGGTGGGGACGCTCGAGTACCTGGCCCCCGAACGGGCGCGCGGCGAGCGCAAGCTCGGGCCGAGCGCCGACATCTTCTCGCTCGGCTGCGTGCTCTACGAGTGCCTGACCGGCGCGCCGCCGTTCGTGGGCGAGCACGCGGCCGTGGTGCTGGCGCGCATCCTGTGCGAGGACGCGGTGCCGCTGCGGCGGGTCCGTCCGGACATGCCGGAGGCGCTCGAGGCGCTGCTCGACCGCATGCTGGCCAAGGACCCGGCCGCGCGCTACGCCGACGGCGGCGCGCTCTGCGAGGCGCTCGAGTCGCTGCTCCTGCCCGCGTCCGAGGCCTTCGAGTCCGGCGCCCTCCCCGAGACCGCGGCGGCCGGGTCGCTGCTCGGCGAGGAGCAGCGCCTCGTGAGCGTGGTGCTGGCCCTGCCGCCCGAGTTCGTGTCCCCGCAAGAGGCGTCCGTGGGCCTCGAGGAGACGGACGAGCGGCCGGTGGCGCTCGCGGTCCTGCGCTACCTGCTCGAGCCCTACGGCGCGCGCGTCGACCAGTTGGCGGTCGGGGCCATCGTGGCCACGCTGTCGCAGGTCGGCCACGGCGCCACGGATCAGGCGGTGCAGGCGGCCCGCTGCGCGGCCCTCATCAAGGAGAACATGCCGGGCGCCGTCGTGGCGCTCACCATGGGGCGCGGCATGCTCTCGGGCGAGCTGCCGGTCGGGGAGTCGGTGGAGCGGGCCGTGGGGCTGCTCCAGACCAGCTTGCGGTTCGTGCAGGATCGCTCGGGGATCTCCGCCTCCCCCGTGTGGCTCGACGAGCTGACCGCAGGGCTGCTCGACACCCGCTACGGCGTCAGCCGCGCCGAGACCGGGCTCTACATGCTCGAGCAGGAGCGGGTGAACCTCGACGACACCCGCCTGCTCCTCGGCAAGCCGACGCCCTGCGTGGGGCGGGAGCAGGAGCTGCGGCTCCTCGACATGCTGTTCGCCACCTGCGTGGACGAAGAGACGGCGCGGGTGGTGCTGGTGACGGCCCCGGCCGGGGTGGGCAAGTCCCGGCTGCGCCACGAGTTCGTGCGCCGCCTGACCTCGCGCGGGGAGACGGTCGAGGTGCTCCTCGGGCGCGGCGATCCCATGCACACCGGCACCGCCTACGGGCTCCTCGGCCAGACGCTGCGCCGCCTGTGCGGGCTCGCCGACGTGGTGGACACGGGCGTGCGGCGCGCGCGGCTCACCGAGCGGGTGGGGCGTCACCTCCAGGACGAGGAGGAGCGGCACCGCGTGGTGGAGTTCCTCGGCGAGCTGTGCGGGGTGCCGTTCATCGACGAGAACAGCGCGCTCCTGCGGGCGGCGCGGCAGGACCCGCGGATCATGAGCGAGCAGATCGGGCGCGCGCTCGTGGCCTTCCTGCAGGCCGAGTGCAAGGAGCAGCCGGTGCTGCTCGTGCTCGAGGATCTGCACTGGGGCGATCTGGCGACGGTGCGCCTGGTGGATCGGGCGCTGCGCGAGCTCAGCGGCGAGTCGTTCTTCGTGCTGGCGCTGGCGCGGCCGGAGATCAAGGAGCAGTACCCCAAGCTGTGGGAGGAGCGCTCGGTGCAGGAGCTGCGGCTCGGCGGTCTCGGCCGCAAGGCCGCCGAGCGCCTGGCGACCGAGGTGCTCGGCGACTCGATCGACCCCGCGGTGGTCGAGCACATCGTCCGCCAGGCCGGCGGCAACGCGCTGTTCCTCGAGGAGCTCATCCGGGCGGTGATGGAGGGCGACGGGGGGGAGCTGCCGGGGACCATGCTGGCCATGCTGCAGGCCCGCTTCCTCCGTCTCGAACCCGGGGCGCGGCGCATCCTGCGGGCGGCCAGCATCTTCGGCGAGACGTTCTGGCGCGGCGGGCTCATCGAGCTGCTCGGGGCGGAGCCGCGCACCGCGGACGAGGTGGATCGCTGGCTGCGCATCCTGGTCGACGCCGAGGTGATCGTGCGGCACGACGAGAGCCGCTTCTCGGGCGAGGTGCAGTACGCGTTCCGGCACGCCCTCTTGCGGGACGCCGCCTACAGCCTGCTCACGGACGAGGATCAGCGCGCCGGGCACCGGCGGGCGGGCAACTACCTCGAGTGGATGGGCGAGGCCGACCCCCTCGTGCTGGCGGAGCACGATCGGCGCAGCGGCGGCGGCGAGAACGCGTCGTGCTGGATGGCCCTGGCCGCCACCCAGGCGCTCGACAACGGCGACTTCGCCGGCGCGATCGCCCACGCCGCGCGCGGCGTGGCCGATGGGGCCACGGGCGAGGTGCTGGGGACGCTGCGCAGCGTGGACGCCTGGGCGCGCATCTGGACCTGCGACGATCAGACCCGGGCCTTCACGTCGGCGATCGAGGGGCTCGAGCTCCTGCACGAGGGCACCGAGCAGTGGTGCCGCGCGGTCGGGGCTGCGCTCGGGACCGCGGCCACGATCGGGCGCCACGACAAGATGGTGGAGCTCATCCAGCGGCTGCGCACGGTCGAGCCGCTCGAGGGCGCCCAGGCGGCGTTCATCGAGCCGGCGGCCACGGCGGTGGTGGTGACCGGTCTGGCCGGGATGCGCGAGGGGGCGGAGGAGTTCCTGCAGCGCATGGAGAGGATCAACGCCAGGCTGGGCGGCAACGAGGCGCGCGCCCGCGGCACGATCGAGCTCACCAAGGGTTGGTGCCGGCTCTTCCTCGATGGGGATGGCTGGGAGTTCTGGGTGGCCATCCAGGCCGCGGCCATGGCCTTCACCGATGCCGGGGATCAGCGCCTCCTCGGCCTGGCCCAGGGCTACACCGCCATCGGCCACATGATCTTCGGCGACTGGGAGCAGGCGTTGGTCGCCCTCGAGCGCGCGCTGGCGGCCGTGGACTTCGAGAAGGAGGCGCTCATCCGGCGCACCATCCAGAGCTACGCCTCGCTCGAGCTGGCCGAGCGGGACGAGGCGGCGTACCACGAGGTGGCGCGCATGCTGGCCGAGAACGTGCTCGCGGAGGAGCGCGACTCGCCCCTGTGGCGCGGGCTGGCGCACGGGGTGCTGGCCCGGATCCTGGTGCAGCAGGGCGAGCTGCACGCCGCGGAGCGAAAGGCGCGCGAGTCGCTGGACCTCCTCGGCACCGTGCCGCTGCGCCGGCCCTATCACTGCGCCCTGCTGAGCCAGGTCCTGCTCAAGCAGCGGCGCGTGAAGGAGGCGCGCGAGCTGGCCGAAGAGGCGCACACGGTGCTCGGGATGATCGGCGGGACGTGCTGGCGCGACGTGGACGTCCTGCTGGCGCTGGCGCTGGCGCGTCATGCGGCCGGGGATCTGGATGGCGCGCGCCAGGCCATCGCCCAGGGATGCCGGCGCACCCTCGCCCGGGCCGACAAGATCCCCACCCTGCCCACCCGGCAGAGCTTCCTCGAGCAGGTGGCGGTCCATGCCCGCACGCTGAAGCTGGCGCGGGCCTGGGCGGCCTGGCCCGCGTAAACCCCCCTCCCGACCGCCACCCCGCGCACCCGCATCCGCTCACCCGCCCGCGCCTCGCCGCTACCGGGTCGGGGCCGACTACTGTATATGGCACATCATGCGGATGCTGCCGGCCCTGCTGTTCATCACCCTGGCCATGACCCTGGTGGGTGGCGCGCACCACTATGCCTGGGCCCGCCTGTTCCGCGACACCGCCCTGGCGCCCCCCTGGCCGACCGTGGGGCGGTGGGTGCTCGTGTCGCTGTGGCTCAGCATACCGCTGTCCTTCATCCTCTACCGCTTCCTGCCCGGCGGGCGGGAGGCGATCCGGCTGCTGCTCTGGCCGGTGTACATCTGGATGGGGGTCCTGTTCATCCTGGTGATGGTGCTCGGCATCGGCGACCTCGTGCGGGTGGCGATCGCCGGGCTCCTCGGCGCCGACGGCGGCGGGGTGGAGAACCCGGAGCGGCGTCTCCTGTTCGCGCGGGTCCTCGGCGGGGCGGCGGCGATGGTGACCGCGGTGCTGAGCACGCGGGCGCTGCACACCGTGCTCGCCGGACCGACGGTGCGCCGGCTCGACGTCCGGCTCGGGCGGCTCCCGCCCGCGCTCGATGGTTTCACGATCGCGCACCTCACGGACGTCCACTTCGGCCCCACCCTGCGGCGCGAGTTCGCCGAGGAGATCGTGCGCCGCACCAACGAGCTCGAGCCGGATCTGGTGGCCATCACCGGCGACCTCGTAGACGGCACGGTGGCGGAGCTGCGCGAGATCGTGGCCCCGCTCGCCGGGCTGCGCGCCCGTCACGGCGTGTACTTCGTGACCGGCAACCACGAGTACTACGTGGGCCGCGACAGCACGGCCGGCGTGGAGTCGTGGATCAGCGAGCTCGGCCGGCTGGGGATCCGGACCCTGCGCAATCAGCGGGTGAGCATCGGTCAGGGCGAGGGCAGCTTCGACCTGGCGGGCGTGGACGACTGGACCGCGCGTGCGATCGGGCATGGGCCGGATCTCGAGGCGGCCCTGGCGGGTCGGGACGAGCGGCGCGAGCTGGTGCTGCTCGCGCACCAGCCGCGCCAGGTGCTCGAAGCGGCGCAACGGGGCGTGGGGCTTCAGCTTTCAGGGCACACGCACGGGGGCCAGATCTGGCCGTGGGGGTATATGGTGCGGCTCCAGCAGCCGTACGTGGTCGGGCTCGTGCAGCATGGTGCGACGCAGCTCTATATCAGCCCGGGGACGGGTTACTGGGGCCCGCCCATGCGGCTCGGCACGACCTCGGAGATCGCGCACATCACGCTGCGCGCCGGCGCCGCGTAGGCCGAAGAGCTTCCCAGACAGCCTTCATTGCCTCCCAGACAGCCAACGATGGCTCCCTGGGAAGCAACGATGGCTCCCTGGGAAGCAAGCGAGGCTCCCTGGGAAGCAAGCGAGGCTCCCTGGGAAGCAAGCGAGGCTCCCTGGGAAGCAAGCGAGGCTCCCTGGGAGGCAAGCGAGGCTCCCTGGGAAGGCGCGGGCGCCTTTACCCGAGTTCCCAGTGGAGCGGCGCGGTCAGCTCGCGGATGCGGCTGAGCGTCACCGGGGCCTCGTTCTCCCCCCGGCACCCGTACCAGCAGTTCGTGCAGTCATGCGGCTCGGGCCGCCGCACGTCGATCTCG
>DATAGU010000120.1:0-6058 GCA_036263495.1 Polyangia bacterium
ACATCTCGAAGCTGCCGGTGGAGATCAACCCGTACGAGATCGCCGCGGTCGCCGCCGCGGCGCTGTTCATCGCCCTGCTCGCCATCCTCTACCCGGCGCTGCAGGCCGCGCGCCTGCGCCCGGTCGAGGGGCTCCGCCGCGATCGCAAGTGAGCCTGGCGCAGGCGTGACTCGATGTAGAAGTGGCGGATGGTCGCCGGCTCGGGCGCAGCCAGCGACGGCATCCAACGGTGGCGTTCCGGCCTATTTGTTGATGGAGGTCGCGATGTTCTCGTCGCCACCACCGGCGGCGGCCTCGAGGTCCTCGGGGCGGAGCTTGCGGAGCGTCTCCTTCTTGAGCACAAGGCGCGTAGGCACTTGCTGGGGCTGCTTCTCAGTAGGCTTCTTCATGATACCTCCATCCGAAAACGGTCACCCGTTCGGGAACCTCTCCGGATCGGAGGAGTCCCGGTCACGGCAACATCGGCAATGTCGTCCCTCTGGGTTTCCCCGGGGAAGGTATGCCATCATACTCTCCTCGCTCTCGCCGTACCAGCTCACGCTCAGGGCGCGCGGGGAGCGCGAGCGAGACGAACCGCCCGGCCTCCGCGAAGACGAGCCCGGCCTCGGTGAGCTGGCTGAGGAAGCCACGCACGTCGTCGAGCGAGACGTCGCCATGGCCCGCGCCCACCACCTGGCGGTGCACGGCCTCGGCGGTGGCCCCCCCATCGCACGCCAGATAGATGGCCGCCTCGCTGTTCTCGAGGAGGTAACTCTCGTAGCCGAAGCCCTGGCGGCGATCCACGATCCGCAGGAAGCCGGGCCCCCGGTGGTAGACGAGGGTGCTCTGGCGGGCCTTGGCGTCGATCCGCCAGCGTTCGATCGCCTCGCGCAGGGGGGCGACGTAGGCCTCGGGGTCACGGCCATCGTCGTAGGCATAGCCGAAGTCGTAGGCCAGCTCGGCGAGCGTCTCTTCATCGAGGGGGTAGATGAAACGATAGTAGGCCGCGGCCCCGCGGAGCGTGATGCCGAAGGCCTCGGGCGATTGATGGTAGGGGCTGTAGCGCTGCACCTGCAGCCGCACGAGTTCGGGGGGGGGCAGATGGATGAGCGCGGGGATGAGCGCCGCCATGCGAGCGTATTCCTCGGGCGGCTCACCCGGGAAGCCGTAGATGATGTTCCAGAGCGCGCGGATGCCGAGCTGCGCGCACCACTTGAGCAGCCGCACGTTCTGCCAACCGGCCACGCCCTTGCGCATGAGGCGGAGGATGGGATCGGAGAAGCTCTCGATGCCGGGCTGGATCGAGGTGATGCCCGCCTCGCGCATGAGAATGAGCTGCTCCTTGGTGAGGTTGGACTTGGTCTCGTAGAAGATCGAGAGGTCGGCGTCGAGCTGGCCGAGGCGCGGCAGGACGTGCTTGACGTGATCGAGGGAGATGATGTTGTCGACCGCGGCGAACCGGAGGTGCCGATGGCGCGTGGCGAGGTCGACGATGTCGGCGAAGGCGCGTTCGGGGGATTTGCTGCGAAAGGCCATGTTGCTGCCGTTGAGCCCGCAGAAGGTGCAGTGCTGCTTTTCGCCCCACCAGCAGCCGCGTGAGGTCTCGATGGAGAGCACCGAGCTCGTGCGGAGCCCGTCGCGGAAGGGGGAGCGCTCGAGATCCTCGAAGAAGTAGTCGTAGTCGGGCGTGGGGACCTGGTCCATGATCACCGGCGCGGGGCGGCCCTCGCCCACCAGGGTCGAGCCGTCCGCGGCGCGCGTGCACAGGCCGGGCCGCGGCGCGGGTCGGCGTCCGGCCACGACGTCCCTCGCCAGATCGACGATGAGGTTCTCCGCCTCCCCCTCGACCACGACGTCGATGCAGGGGAAGGCGCGGTGCAGCGCCCGCCCCATCGGCGCCTCGCAGTTGGCCCCCCCCAGGACGATGGCGACGTGGGGCGCGCGCCGCTTGAGCTCGTGCGCGACGAGGAGCGAGGCCACGTTCTGGGAGAACATGCTGGTGAAGCCCACCATCGCCGGTCCGTAGCCGAGGAGCTCCTCGACCGTGGCCGTGATGAAGGAAGGGACATGGGCTCGCAAGGCACGCGCGAGGGCGATGCGCCTCGGCGACGCGCCCTCGCGCGCGAGCCAGGCGAGGTAGGCCTCGTCCCGCTCGGGATCGATGTCGCGGAAGGGCGGCACGGCGAAGACCCAGTCCCCGAGGCCCCCGCCCATGTTGGCGAGCTCCTGGTAATCCTTGATCGTGATCCGCTCGGGCTCGGGGAGCCGCGCCTCCGCCTGCGCCCGCGCGACGTGATCGAGGAACGCGAGGTTGTAGGAGCGGACGATGGGGGTGAGGCCGGCGTGGCCGAGGAGGCGCGACAGGATGCCCAGGGCGATCGACGGGTATCTCACGTAGGCCCAGGGCATGGTCACGAGCACGATCGCGTCACGCATGGAGCTCCTTTCTTGGGCTGCGGCACCCTTCCTTCGAGCCGCCGAGCGCCGAGCCTCCTCGGGCCCGACCTAGACTAGGGCGTGATGATCTCACCCTCGGAGGTAATGATGGCCGAGGTGCTGGCCTCGAGCCAGGCGCGCAGCGCCTGCGGCGAGCTCGGCAAGAGGGCCCCTCTCTCGATGGGCCAGAGACGGGCGACGTTCTCCTTGCCCGCCGCGGCGAGCCACTTGCCGTCGGGCGAAAAGGCCATCTTCTGCACGGTCGCGCCGAGGTGAAACACGCTGTGGAAGACGCCGCTCGGCAGCTGCCACAGGCGCACCGTCCCATCAGGGCTGCCGGCGGCCACCAGATCGCCCCCGGGGGAGAGGATGAGGTCGCGGACCTGATGGGGCTGGGCCGCGAGCTCCCGACCCGGTCCCGTCCCGCGCGGCCAGAGCCAGATGCGGCCGTCATCTCCCCCGGACAGAAGAAACGAGTCGTCGGCCGAGAACAGGACCGTCCGCACCGGCCCGGCGTGCTGCCCGATCCGCCGGCCCTGGCCCGAGCTCAGCTCCCACAGGTAGACCGCCCGATCCCTGCCGGCGCTGGCGAGGAAGCGACCGTCATGCGAGAAGGCCACGGAGAAGATCGCGTCCTCGTGTCCGATGAGCCTCTGGCCTGTCCCCGCGCCGACCGACCACACGTAGAGGGTGTGCTCCTCCCCTGCGACGGCGAGCCGCTGGCCATCGGGAGAGAAGGCGAGCGACCGGACCCCGCCCTTCAGCGCGGTAGGGGACCGGGCGAGCTTGTGCTCGCGATCCCACCAGCTCACCGTGCCGTCCTCCCCCGCCGACGCGAACAGGCGTCCGTCGGGGGAGAAGGCGAGCGCCGAGACCCCGCCTCCATGGCGCTGGAGGACGCGCTCGCCGCCGCCGTCCGTGTCCCACAGCCGCACGTGCCCGTCCCAGCTCCCCGAGGCCAGCTGCCGGCCATCGGGAGAGAAGGCCACGATCGAGACCCCGCCGCCCTTGCCGTTCAGGACCCGCTGGCACCGACCGGTCGCGCTGTCCCAGAGCCGCGCCGTGCCGTCGCGGCTGCCGGTCGCCACCCGCTCGCCCCCGGGCGAGAAGGCGATGGTGTCGATGACGCCGCTCTCGTGGCCGCGCAGCAGCCGCACGCCCTGCCGCTCGATGGGCCACAGCCGCGTCGTCTTGTCGTCGCCGCTCGAGGCCAGGAAGCGCCCGTCGGGCGAGAAGGCCACTTGATAGATCGTCGCCCGGTGCCCCGACAGCGTGCGACCCTCCTCGGTGCCGCGGTTCCATAACCAGACGAGCGCGTCGCTGCCCGCGACGGCGAGCAGCTGGCCATCGGGAGAGAAGCCGAGCGTCTCGATCGTGCCCCGGTGCCAATCGAGGATCCGGCCCTTGCCGCTCGCGACGTCCCAGAGCCTCACGATCCGGTTGTGTGCCCCGGTGGCCAAGGAGCGGCCGTCGGGGGAGAAGGCGAGCGCCGAGAGCCGCCCGTCGAGCGAGCCCAGGACGCGACCGGCGGAGGGCGCGGGCCCGCCCAGGGACCATACCCGGATCACGCCCTCGAGCCCGGCGGAGACCAGCACGTCGGACTGGGGGGAGAAGGCCAGCCCGATGACCTGCGTCTCGTGCCCGCGCAAGGTGTGCGTCTGTCCGGTGACGAGGTCCTGGAGCCGGATGCTCCGGTCCTGGTCCGATCGCGCGACCCACCTCCCATCGGCCGAGAGCGCGCCCTCGACGGGGTTCGCGCCGGAGGGCAGGGGCACGCTGCCGAGCTCGGGCAGGGACCACACACGCAGCGTCGAGCCGAGCGTATGGGCCAGCAGGCGCCGCCCGTCGTCCGAGAAGGTGAGCCAGGCGATCTGATTGTCGTGTCCGCCGAGGATCCGGCTCGCGCCGGAGATGAAGTCCCAGAGCCGGATCTCGCTGCTGCCGTTCTCGGCGATGGCGAGGAGGTGATCCGTCGGGGAGAAGCGCACGATGACGGGCCCGTTCTCGAGCGGGAGGCTCCACTCGCTGTGGCCGCTCGCCGCGTTCCACAGGCGCAGGCGCTTGTCGGGGCCTGCGCCGGCGAACCACTTGCCGTCGGACGAGAAGGCGCCGTAGCAGAAGTGGCCCGCGTCGCCTTGGATGACGTGCCGGGCCAGGCCCCGGCTCCGGGCGTCGTAGGCGATATTGCGGACCTCGGCCCAGTTCTGGCCCTCCGCGGGGTAGTCCTTGAGCGAGGCCAGGGCCGCCGTGGGATCCCGCTCGAGCCAGCTGCGGGCCTGCGCGAGGACGAGCTCATTGCTGTGCACCTGCATCCGGGCGAGCTCCTGGCTGCGCGTCTGGGCCAGGTTGCGCTCCTGGATGATGCGATGCACGCCGAGGCTGCCGAGGACGGAGAGCATGACCACGAACACGGCCGCCACGGCGACCGGCGCGCGGTAGCGCTGCAGCCAGCGCCCCACCAGCGTCAGGCGCGAGTACTCGTGCGCCCCCACGAGCTGCCCGGTCTGGAAGCGCCGCAGATCCTCGGCCAGCTCCCGCGCCGACGGATAGCGCGCCTGCGGGTCGCGCGCCATGGCCTTGCGCACGATGGTCGCCAGATCCTTGGGGATGCCGCGCTGCTGGTGCTCGAGCGCGGGCGGCGGGCCGGCCTGCACCTGGGCGATCACGGCGGTCGGGGTCTCACCCGGATAGGGGGGCCGCCCGGCGAGGAGGTGATAGAGCATGACCCCGAGCGCATAGACGTCCGCCCGCTCGTCCACCGGCTCGCCCCGCGCCTGCTCGGGCGGCATGTACTGCGGCGTCCCCATCACCGCGCCGACCAGGGTCAGATCGTGCGCCACCACCTCGTACGGGCTGCTCCAGGCCGCTCGGTCCGACTCCGTCTCGGCCTCCGGGCGCGAGAGGTCCTTGGCCAGCCCCCAATCGATGACCACGGTCTCGCCAAAGTGGCCCACCAGGATGTTGGTCGGCTTGAGGTCGCGGTGGATGATGCGCTGCTCGTGCGCGTAGGCCATGGCGTCGGCCACGGCCAGGATGTGGGGCAGGAGGGCCAGGCGCCCATCGAGGCCGCGCGCCTCGTCGATGAGCTCCTTGAGCGAGCGCCCGGAGATGATCTTCATCGTGTAGAAGGGCTCGCCGTTGGGCCAGCGCGCCGCATCGTAGATGGGGACGATGGCGGGGTGTTGCAGGCGCGCGCTCACCATGACCTCGCGCGTGAAGCGGGCGGCGGCCTGCTCGCTCGTGGCGATGAGCTCCTTGATGGCGACCGGCCGATCGAGCCGGCGGTCGCGTCCCCGCATCACGCGGCCCAGCCCCCCGCGCGCCAGCTCCTCCTCCACGAGGTACCGCTCGCTGTCGTCGTCGACGAGGTCGAGCTGCGTCAGGTCGGGTGGGGACCGGGGGGGCGTCGTCTTCGGAGCGGGCGGGGACGCCACTCCATCGAGCGCGGTGATGGCCGTCGCCGACACCGGCTGGGGCGCTGGCTCTTCCAGTGTTCTCTGGTCGCCGGCGGCATCGCTACCGGAGACGCGCTCCCGCGTGCCCATCTGTAGGCCAGGCTACCGAGTGGCGTTGCTCCGGGTCAACCTCTCACATGAAAGAGTGGAAAGGAGGTTCCCCGGGAGCTCCGCGGCGAGGCCCGGTG
>DATAGU010000121.1:0-7559 GCA_036263495.1 Polyangia bacterium
TGCCCGATGGCTCGGTGGTGGCCACGCTGGTCGCGCAGGGGAGCGCGATGGAGCAGGCGATGCGCGCGGCGCGGACCGCGCTGGCGATGCGCGCCGCCTTGCCCGAGGCCGCGCTGGTCCTCGCCACGGGGCGCGGGTCGACCGAGGGACGGATGCCGGTGGGCGAGGTGATCGATCGCGCCATCGCCCTCCTGCCCCAGCCGGGGGAGCAGCCGCCCGCGCCGGAGACGCAGGGATCGGGGCAGGGGCTCCGGCCGGTCCGTATCGATGCGGTGACCGCCGGCTTCCTCGACGCCCGCTTCGAGATCGGGAAGGACGCCGCGGGTCGGCTCGAGCTCCGCGGCGAGCGCGAGGCGGCCGACGACGGGGAGCGGGGCGAGCGGGCGCGCCGCCTCCTCGGCAAGCCGACCCCCTGCGTGGGACGGGAGCGGGAGCTGGCGCTGCTCGGCGCCTACTTCCAGGAGTGCACGCAGGAGATGGTGGCGCGCACGATCCTGGTGACCGGGGACCCGGGGGTGGGCAAGTCCCGCCTCGGGTACGAGTTCCTGCACGAGGCGCGGCGCGCGGCGGCCGACGCGGAGATCTGGATCGCGCAGGGGAGCCCGCTCGGCGCCGGCTCGCCGCTCGGCATGATCGGGCAGCTCCTGCGGCGCGCGGCCGGGGTGCGCGAAGGCGAGCCGCTCGAGCTGCGCCGGGACAAGCTGCGGGCGCGCGTGGCGCGGCTCGGGCTGGGCGCCGAGGAGCGGCGGGTGACCGAGTTCGTCGGCGAGATGGCGGGCACGCCCTTCGACGATGGGGAGAGCGTGCAGCTGCACGCGGCGCGCAGCGACGCGCAGCTCATGCGCGACCAGATGCGCCAGGCGTGGTGCGATCTGCTGGCCGCGGAGGCCGCCCTGCACCCGGTGATCATCGTCCTCGAGGACCTGCACTGGGGCGACATGCCCTCGGTGCAGTGGATCGACGTGGCGCTGCGCAACTTGCAGGAGCGGCCGCTGCTCGTGCTGGCGCTGGCGCGGCCCGAGGTGCACGACCGCTTCCCCAAGCTGTGGCTCGAGCGGGGTCGGCAGGAGATCCGGCTCGGCCAGCTGCCGCGCAAGGCGAGCGAGCGCCTCGTGCGGCAGGTGCTCGGCGAGGGGGTGGAGAAGCAGGTCGTGGAGCAGGTGATCCGGCAGGCCGGGGGCAACGCCTTCTTTCTCGAGGAGCTCATCCGCGCCATCGCCGAGGGGCAGGCGCGGGCGCTGCCCGAGACCGTGCTGGCCACCGTGCAGGTGCGCCTCGAGGCGCTGCCGTCCGAGGCGCGGCGCCTCGTGCGCGCGGCCAGCATCTTCGGCGAGACGTTCTGGAGGGGCGGGCTGGCGGTGCTGCTCGGTCAGGGCCGCGCGACCGCCAGCATCGACGCGCAGCTCGAGTCGCTGGCGAACCAGGAGCTCATCACCTCCAACGTCGAGGGGCGCTTCCCAGGCGAGGCCGAGTACCGCTTCCGCCACGCGTTCGTGCGCGAGGCCGGCTACGCCATGCTGACGGAGAACGATCGCGCGCTCGGCCACCGCCTGGCCGGTGAATGGCTCGAGCAGGCGGGCGAGCAGGACGCGCTCGTCCTGGCCGTGCACTTCGAGTACGGCAAGCAGGCCGAGCGGGCGGCGGTGCTCTATCACCGCGCCGCGGCCGAGGCCCACCAGGCGAACGATCTGACGGCGGCGATCGAGCGCGGGGAGCGCGCCGCCCTGTGTGGGGCCACCGGGGAGCTGCTCGGCGAGGTGCGCCTCATCCAGTCCGAGGCCCGGCACTGGCGCGCCGAGTACGCCGCCGCGGCCCGCCACGCCGACGAGGCGCTGCGGCTCATCCCGCGGGCGAGCCTGTCGTGGTTCCGCGCCGTGTCGCTGGCCGCCGAGATCGCGTTCATGAGCGGCGACGTCGAGGGCGCCGCGGCGCTGAGCGACGCGCTCGAGCGCGCCCTCCGGGGCACGCCGTCCGATCCCGCGCAGCTCGCGGCGGTGGCGGCGGCGACCAAGAACCTCCTCTACAGCGGTCGCCTGGCCTCGACCCGGCGGCTGGTCCAGCAGATCGAGGCGGCGGTCGGGACGGCGGTCATGAACGAGCCGCTCGCCGCCGGATACGTCTACGACACGCTCTGCTACCACGCCGCGATCATGGGGGAGCCGGCCGCCGCCCATGCCGCCGCCCAGGCCGGCATCGCCAGCTACATGAGGGCCGGCGACACCGTCCGCGCGGACAAGATGCGCCTGCAGGCCGCGCTCGTGGCCATCCGACTCGGCCGGCATCGCGAGATCGAGGCGGAGCTGCACACGGCCATCGAGCGCTTCTTGCGCCTCGGCATCCACTCGCTGGTGGTGTGGGCGCGTTACATCCTGGGCTCGTCGCTCTTGCGCAGCGGCGCGCTCGAGGAGGCCCACCGCCAGATCGTGGAGACGCTGGCCGGGCTCGAGCCGACCGGCAATTCCATGTTCATGGCGCGGACCCGCCACGTGCTCGCCCACATCCTGCTCGAGATGGGGCGGCTCGCGGAGGCGGAGGCGGCGGCGCGGCAGGCGGCGGAGGGCGAGCAGTATGCGGCCGCGCTGGCCATGCTCGCGCAGGTGCTCTTGCGGCGCGGGCAGCGCGAGGCCGCGCTGGCGGCGGCCAAGGAGGCGTGGGTGGCGCTCATGCACCTCGGCGCCACGCTGGAGGACGGTGGGGAGCTCGTGCCGCTCGTCCTGGCCGAGGCGCTGGCGGCGTCCGGGGATGAGGAGGGGGCGCGGCGGGTGATCGGCATGGCCCGGGAGCGGCTCCTCACGCTGGCCGAGCGGATGGAGGAGCCCCTGCGGCGCAGCTACCTGGAGGAGGTGGCGGAGAATGCCCGCACGCTCGAGCTGGCGCGCGCCTGGCTGGGCGACTGACGCGCCGCTGCTAGGCCGCGGCCGCGCAGACCGGGGAGGCCCCCGGCGCCCGCCCCTTCGCACCCTGGCCGGGGGTTCGCTTCCGTGCGCCGCCCGGGCGCTTCTCCGGCTGCCGGCACGCCGGAGGCTGCAGGAGGATGCGCCTGCCCTCATGAAGCCTACAACTCCGCCATGCGTGGTATCTCCCGTCGCGGTGTTGGACTCTGCGTGGCGTTGTCGGCTCTGTGCGCCTGCACCGGAGACGCCGCTCTCCCCCTGCCGGGCACGCCTCTGACCGTGGAGAGCGCGGTCCTGACCGTCACCTTCGACCATCGCCCGGTGGGGGAGGATTTCGATCTGCTGGGGGATCGCTACCTGCTGCTTCGCTGGCCCAGCGGAGCTCGCTTGGGCGATCCGGATCTCATCCTCCGCAAGGAATGGGGGCTCGCGCTCCACCTCACCGCCGCGGACGCGTCGGATCCCAACTTCTATCTCCCCGAGGTGGGCGACACCGTCCGTGCGAGCGGCACCTTTGTTTATGGATCGTGGAACGGGCACACCCTGCCCATGCTCGAACAGGTGACCGAGCTCACGGTCCTCCACGGTCGGCCGCCCCGCCGCGCGCTCGGGGAGCGCTGCCGAGCGGACATGGAGTGTCGCGACAACCTGATCTGCGCCCGCGATACGGAGCGCTGCTCGCCGACGCCGCAGCCGGTCTCCTGGGACAGCGACTGGCACAACCTGAACGGCGCCTGCGCCACCGACAGCGATTGTCCGCTCGGACAGTTCTGCGACCTCCGGTACACCATCCCTTCGCGCGGCCCATATGCTCCCGGGCACCGACCGCAGGATGTTGGATCCCACCTGTGCGCCCTCGAGCCGACGGCGACGCGACAGAGCCTCTGCCCTGCCGTCGATACGGTCGCCGATCTGCTCGGCGGGCGGTACACGCAGGGCAAGGAGGTCTGCATCCGCGGCCACGTCTTCATCCAAGTTCCCGTCGAGGATGGGGACATCCACGCGCAGATGATCATCGACCACCCGCTGCGGTACCCGGCGACGGATCCGCCGCTGTGGCTGGTCGCGGCCCCCACCGAGACCACCGCGCCCTACCGCGATCCGGCGCGACCGCAGGGGGCGCTGGGCGCTCCGCCGCTCGGCGACGTGGTCGTGTTCGGCACCTATCGCTTCGACGTCGGACATGGCTGGTTCGAGGTGCACCCCGTGAAGGCCTGGTGGACGGCTCCGTGAGGGTGGCGCGCCCGGCGCCGGTGAGGGCGCTGGCCAGCCAGCCGGCGCCGCGCATCCGAGCCGGCGCCGCGCCGCTCGGATGCTGTCTCCTCCTGCTCGTCATCTTCTCCGCCTGCGCGCCGCCGTCCGTGCGGCTGGCAGGGCCGGTACGGCCGGTCGGATCGATACCGCCGGTCGGATCGATACGACCGTTCGAGGTGGCGGCGGCCGGGGATCTGCAGCTCGGTGAAGCGCCCGCCGAGCCGCTGCCGGCGGGGCTCCTTGAGGGCGAGGTGCGGCTCGTGAACCTGGAGGGGCCGCTCACGGCGCGCGGCGAGGAGGCGGGGCTCGATGCCGAGGGTCGGTCGCGGCCGGGCGAGATCGTGCGCTTCCGGGCCGCGCCCGAGCGCGCCGCCGTGCTGCGGGGGCGCATCGACGTGGTCTCGCTGGCCAACAACCACGCGCTCGATCAGGGGGAGGCGGGGCGCGACGACACGGTGCGGGCGCTCGCGGCCGTGGGGATCGTCACGGCCCTGCCCGGTCGGCCGGCGACGCTCGTGCGTGCGGGGCGGCGGGTGCTCGTGCTGGCGCGCGACTTCGCCCCGGCCGCGGATCTCGACGCCGAGACCGCGCTCGTGGAGGAGACGCGGCGGGCGGCGGCGGGCGGGGTGGTGCTCGTGTCCCTGCACTGGGGGCACACGGGCTCGCTCTTGCCGACGGCGGCGCAGCGGCGGCTCGGGGCGCGCCTCATCGACGCCGGGGCCACGGCGGTGCTGGGGCACGGGCCACACACGCTGCAGGGGGTGGAGCGCCGCGGGCGCGGGATCATCGCCTACTCGCTCGGCAACCTGGCGTTCGCGTGCGGCTGCACCGAGGTGGCGGACGCCTACGTGGTGCGCTTTGTCGTGGATGGGCAGGGCCGCGCCGAGGCGGTGCGGGTGCGGCCGGTGGTGGCGGGGTTGCGGCGGGCCGCGGCGCCGGCGAGCGATCCGGAGCTCTACGAGCTCATCGCCACGCTCTCGGCCGATCTCGGGTCGCGGGTGCGGCGCGAGGGGGAGGCGCTGGTCATCGAGTAGGTCGCCGAGTAGATCATCGAAGGGCCGCCCGACCGGGCGGTGGCGCCGTCATCAGGCGCCGTCGAGGGCCGGCTCGGTGAGCCAGTCTTCGTCCGAGAGCGGGCCGCCGAACTCGTTCTCCACCGAGCGGATGAGGGAGATGTTGCGCTGGTCGGTGGCGGTGAGGAGCTTGTCGGTGTAGCCGGGGTCGAGCTTGTACCAGCTGAGGCCCGAGAAGTGCTCCTGCAGGATCTGGGATTTGAACGGCCGACCGCGGCGCGCGTAGATGGTGTTGCGCAGGAGCCGAAGATCGCGCAGCGACAGCTGGCGCAGCTCCTCGGGCTTGAGCAGGCGGTCGAGCGAGGCCTCGGACTTCTCGCGCTGCTCGGCGTCGAGCGCGAACTCGCCGAGGGAGCGCGCGATGAGGCCGAGCTCGATCTTCTCGTCGGGCGTGAGCGCGGCCTCGGTGAAGTGGGGGTCGGGCTTGTACCACGTCTCCTTGGCGAAGCGGCAGTCGCGCCCGCCGCCGGCCTCGAGCTCGCCCTCGTAGGCGCCCTTCTCCTCGTCGACGACGCCCTTGGGCTCGCTGCACGCGCGCACGGTCTTGCCGTTCTTGAGGTGCCACTCGGGCTTGTCGTTCCAGACCTTGCCGTGGCGCGCCAGGATCTCGTCGCGCCGGGCGCCGAGCTGCCGCTCGGTGAGCGATTGCTCGCGCACGGCGATGAAGTGTGCGTTCTTCTTGTCGGCGTCGGAGAGCACCTTGTAGGTGAACTTGGGGTTGGGCTTGAACCAGGGCTGCGCGTGGAAGTAGTCACGCAGCCACGGCTTGCGGTAGCCGTCCCAGCCGTAGCGGGCGTAGATGGTGTTGCGCAGGATGGAGAGCTCGCGCAGGGTCTTGTTCTCGAGGAGGTCGCCCTTGCACTTCACCACCGAGCGGTTGATGAAGTCGTCGCGGGTGATGGTGCACGGCAGGACGGTGGCCGAGTAGAGGGTCACGGTCTCCGCGGGCGGCGGCTGGTAGGTGTCGGCGCGGGCGGTGGCGCCGACGGCGAGGGGGATGAGGAGGGCGAGGGCGCTCGTGCGCGAGGGCCGGAGAGGCTGACGTGAGCGGGCCATTTCGTTATCGTACTGCCGATGGCCCTCGCACGTCATCTGCCGCTCGTCGGGCTCCTCCTCGGTGGCGGCGTGGCCGCCGCGGCGCCGCCCGAGGCGATGTGTCTCGCGCGCTACTACGGCGTGGAGCCGCTCGCGGACGGGGTGCGGCTCGCGGACGGGAGCACGATCGCCTACGACACGGGCCGGAAGACCGAGGAGGAGCGGCTCGAGCGCCCGGACATCAAGGACGTGTTCACGCCGCCGTACCCGACCGGGGCGTCGGCGGCGATCGCGCCGGTGCGTGACGAGCACCAGGATCCGGGGCGGGCGCGGCTCGACGCGCTGTTCCGGCAGGCGTATCCGGCGCGGGCGCTGGTCAAGGCGACGTTCTTTGGCCGGCCGGTGCGGGTGCAGCCCAAGGTGGCCGAGGCGCTCGGGAGCGTGGAGAAGCGACTGACCGGGGACGCGGTGGTGAATCCGTTCGTGACCGCGCTCGGCGGGACGTACAACCCGCGCAACATCGCGGGCACCGACCGGCCGAGCGCGCACACGTACGGCATCGCGATCGATCTCAACCCCTCGCTGTCGCACTACTGGCGCTGGGAAAAGGGCGGCTGGCAGAACCGCGTGCCCGCGAGCGTGGTCCATGCGTTCGAGGCCGAGGGGTTCATCTGGGGCGGGCGCTGGTTCCACTTCGACACCATGCACTTCGAGTATCGACCGGAGCTGCTCGACCCGGGCTGCTACCCGCGCGGCACTCCCTGAGCGCGGCCCTTCGTCATCAAGTAAGAATGTGAGCACCGCGAGGGCCGTGATGTGCAGGGCCGCTCCGCGCTCCGGGTCCTCGGCTCACGCTGATGTCCTTGGGCTGACTCCTGTTGTCGATGCCTGCGGAGTCGCGCTCCGATGGGATGAAGCGGCCGATGCGAATGCAACCGGCCAGGGCACCGCGAAAGCCGAAGAACCCGAGGGCGAGGCGGCGGTGGGGTGCCGGGGTCCTCGCCTCAGTCAAGGGCAAGCTCGCTTCGCTCGGCGCAAGCGCCCCTTGACAGAGGCTGCGGGGCCCCGGCCGCAGGCGATTACGCAGCCGCCCCAGGAGGCGGCTGCCCAGCAGCCACAGGCTTGTGGATTGAAAAAGGCTGATCTCTCACTCAAAGACATGGCTTCGAGTACCCCCACGCGTTCTGAGACGCAAAACCCGGGGGCTGCCGAGAGATCAGCCATGCGAAGCGTAGCACTTGATGTGGGAGTTCGTCAGATCGCGTTGTGCGAGGTCAAAGACGGTCAGGTGATCGAGCGAGCC
>DATAGU010000122.1:0-17530 GCA_036263495.1 Polyangia bacterium
TGGACCTGATTGGAATCGCAGACTTGCTACGCACCGAAGACGAGCGAAAGCTCCGCGAACGACGCCGCCGACAATCGCGCAAAGGCCCGGTCGGCCACGTCGCCCCGTCGGTGAGGACGCCCGGCCCGCCCGATTGAAGGCACTGTAATACGCATTATCGGACATTTTTCCTCATGAGGGAGGCTGGTGGTTGGACTGGCGACCCAGCGTTCATTGGGAACTGCGGCCCTGTATGGGAAGATCGATGATGAACGTGGTTCCATGGCCGAGCTCGCTCTCGACCTCGATGCGGCCGCCATGCTCATCGAAGATGATGCGATGCGAGATCGATAATCCCAGCCCAGTCCCTTCGCGTGGAGCCTTGGTCGTGAAGAATGGCTCGAAAATACGGGGCCGGAACTCCTCCGGGATCCCCATGCCGTCATCTTCTATCTCGATCCGGAGCCACTCCGGGTTCAAGGTCCGGGCCCGGATCCATACATGCCCGCGCACGCCGGCTTTGGCCGCCTGTGCGGCGTTGACCAGCATGTTCAGGATGACCTGGGTGATCTGACTCGGACAGCAATGAAATACAGGCAGCTCCGGCGCCAGTTCGACCTCGACATCGACCCGCTGACCCAGCGCCGTGTCGGCGATCCGCAAGGCGTCGGTGATCAGGTTTCCGAGCTGGATCCAGACCCGGACGCGCTCGTCGCCCTGCGAAAACAACCGCAAATTGTTGATGAGACCTTCGATCTGACCTGCGCAGGTCTCGAGCGTCCGCGGGATCGACACCAGGTGCCGCGATAGCCGACCGACTGTGCCTCCTTGAAGGAGCCTGTTCGCCTCCGTGGCAGCCTCTTGGCCCAGGCTCGCCTCAAGCTCCTGGGGCAGCGCCTCGATATCTCTCTGGATGTGCTCGACCACCGTCGTCAAATTCTTGGAGTGACTGACGATGTCCTCAATCGGCGCGCGTAGCTCATGGGCGATGCCGGCCACCAGCTGCCCGAGCCCGGCCATCTTGCCTTGATGGATCAGCTGGGCTTCGGTCTGGCGCAGCTGGAGGACCATCTTCTCGAGTTGCTCCTTACCCAGATCCAGCTCCTCGCGCACTTGCTGCAGCGCCTCGCCGCGACGGTTGAGCTGCCGCTCCAGGTGTTCGTTGATGCTCAGCAGCGCCTGCCGTGCCCGCTCTACCTCCTCATAACGCGCCGCGAGGGCCCGATGCAGGGCCGAGATGCGCTCCGCCGTGCGCGCGCTCTCCTCGACCTGGATCGCGACGTCTTGCAGGAGCGCCCGCCGTGCCTTCCAGCGCCGGACCGTCGACAGCGCCAGGCGCTCGGCCCACGATTTCTCGGCCGGCAGGTGCAGCTCACAGCGGCAGTACGGCGCGTTGAAGATGCGCCCCGCCTGGAGGACGACCGAATCCGGCGACTCTCCGGCGATCACATCCCGCACCAGCTGCACCGCCGCCCCCAGCGCCTCCGGATCCACGTCCTCGGGGGGCACCCCGAGCAGCTCGAACGACGCCACCCGGCGACGATCCGGCCTCCCCGGCACGGCCGCCGAGATCTGGGGGAGCTCGATCGGTTGTACCCGGCGCAGACGATCGAGCAGCGCTGTCTCCCGTCGATCCTCCAGCTCCTCCTCACGGAGCAGCACGCGCTGGGCGATCACCTCTCCCCGGAGTCGCAGATAGCCCCCCTCGAACCAGAGTTCGTCCGGCCGGGCCGCGCCAAACTCCTCGACCAGGATCGTCCGGAGATCCACCGTGCAGAAGATCTCTCGCACCGAGCTCGGCGCCATGCCGAACTGCGTCGACCAGCCGGCGATCGCCCCCCGTGTGATGAGGCAATCGCCCAGGAGCGGATCGAGCCCCTGCCCATAGCGGATGAGCAGCGCGAGCACATCCGCCCCCGGCGTCCCGAGCACCTCCATCTCGCCATAGTTCGACATCGTCCGGATGCCCATGGCCATCTCGCGCAGCGCCTGGCGGATGCTCGCCTGGGACTGAAAGAGCGCGTGAAACCCACCGAAGCTCGCCCCCAGGCTGGACTCGAGGCCGATCTGGTACGCCACCTCAGGATCCCCGAACACGCGGCGCGAATTGATGAGCAGCCGCCGCACCGCCGCATACGGGATCCATTTGCTCGCGTTGGACAGCTGGCCGATGTCGACGTCGATCCCCTGCGTGAGCCGCGCGAGCGGCACTTGACGGCGCTGCGCAAAATCGATGAACGCCCTCGCCCCTCCACACACCTGCGCGATCTCGAAGCGCCGCGCACCGTCTCGGCTGGTCCTCATCGTCGGCGACGTCCTCTCGACCGGCAAAAGATCGCGAACCCTCCTAGCAGCCACCAGCCCCCTGCAGAGGGCGGCCCGGCCGGCCGGGCCCCCACGTGGCAGCTGCAGCCCACGTTACAGCGCTCCCCCGTACACAAGGATCCCCCCCGGCAAACGCCCTTCACGCAGGTCGCGCCTCCGGCGCAGTCCGCCGCGCCGCGGCAGCTCGCGAGGCACCCGGATCCCACGTCATCACAGGCAAATCCCCCACAACTCACGGTCTCTCCCGCCCCGCAGCGCCCCTGCCCATCACACGCCCCGACGTTCAGGAGCCCTCCCTGACACGCCGGCACACCACAGGGGCTGCCGGCAGGGAGCGGACTCTGCGCGCAGCGCCCCTGCCCATCGCAGTCCCCCACCATGCAGTCCCTCGGCGCCGCGCACTCCACCCCACAACGCACCGCCGCCTCGGCCCCCAGCGCATCGAGCACCGGATACGTCACGCCCGGTTGCGCCGGATCCAGGACCCGCGGCGTCCAAGACGTGAGGAGCGCCTGCTCCACCTGGCCCGGTGTGAGCTGCGGATAGGCGCCGAGGAGCTGGGCCGCCACGCCCGCGGCGTGGGGCGCCGCCTGGCTGGTCCCCCAGAACGTATCGAGCACATCGTCTCCGCCCACCGCGGCCGCGGTGATCGCCCCTCCAGGCGCCAGGAGCCGCATGCAGGCATTGCGATTGGTGAAACACGCGAGCCCGCGCAGCGCGGCGTCATCGGCACACTCCGCGTACTCCCCGCCGAAGAAACCGGCATACGTCCCTCGCACCGGCGACCGCCCGAGCGTCGCGTCATAGATGGCCCCCACCGCCAGCACCGCCGAGAAGCACGCCGGATACGGCAACGCCCCGGTCACCCCCTGATTCCCACTCGCCGCGATCACCACCAGCCCCGCCGCCCGGGCCGCCGCCACCGCCGCTGCAAACGGCTGCATGGCCGCGTCACAGGGACAGCCCGCGTCCAGCTCCGTCGTCCCCAGGCTTAGGTTGATCACCCGGATCGGCACCTCGAAGTCGTCGCGGTGCGCCGTTACATAATCGATCGCCAGCGACCAGTCGCTGATCCAGCCGCCCGCCGGCCGCAACACCCTGGCCACGAACACACGGGCTCCCGGCGCCACGCCCACCTTCCCCACCACCCCTCGCGACGCCGCTACTGCCGCCACGCTCGTCCCGTGCCCGGTATCGTCGTCGATCCCGCCCTCGCCCACGTCCCTCCCCTGGTCGAGCGCGTGAAAGCCGGCGCCCAGCAGCGCCGGGGCCAGATCGCGATGCGCGCGGTTGATCCCGGAATCCAGGATCGCGATGCCGACCCCCGCCCCCGTGAGCCCTCTCTCCTGCAGGCGATCGGCCCGCACGAGCGGCACCGACTCCATGAGGAACGGCCAGATCCGCCGGTCCGGCACGAGCGCCGCGACCTCCGGATGACGCGCGAGCGCCTCCAGACCGCGCTCATCCACCTCCACCACCGCTCCGGAGACCCCCAGATAGGGACGGCGCACCCACGCATGGGCCGGATCGAGCGTCGCGGCGAACGCGCGCGCCCGCAGCGCCACGACCCCGCGCCGCACCGCCGTCCCCGGCGCCGTCTCCCCCTCGCGGGCATCGTCCTTCAGCAGCACGACCGCCACCGCGCGCCCCCGCTCCGCGATCTCCCGCACGAGGCGCTCCTCGTCTCGCGGCGCCAGCACCTCCCGCGGCGCCGCCATGACCGCGGCCCGGACCAGCATCAGCGCGACCAGGAGGCCCCAGCCGCACCTCCACCGCCCCAGCGATGACCGCCGAATCACCCCGCCATCTGAGATGAAAAACCTCCCCCGGGCAAGCACCTGCCCAGCACCCACTCACTCCCGGACGCATCATGAATCCCGACCCGCAGCGGAGACGTGGCAATCTCCGGCCCAAGGAGCTACGAACCCCCCATGACCCTGCAGCCCCAGATCGAAGATCGCACCGGACAGCTCATCGCCGGCAAATACCGCGTCGAGAAGCAGCTCGGCACCGGCACCTTCGGCACCGTCTGGCGCTGCTGCGAGGAGCCCCTCGGGCGCCCCCTGGTCCTCAAGATCCTGCACCCCCAATGGGCCTCGGTGCCCGAGATCGTGGCCCGCTTCCGCCGCGAGGCCATGGCCACGGACCGCGTCCACCACCCCCACATCTGCCGCGTCTACGACTACGCCGCCACCGCCGACGGCGCCCCCTACATCGCCATGGAGTACCTCGAGGGCGTCACCCTCAAGGCCGAGCTCGTCCGCCTCGGCCGCATACCCCTCGCCCGCGTGGCCGCGCTCCTCGCCCCCGTATGCGACGCCCTCCACGCCGCCCACGCCGCCGGCATCGTCCATCGCGACCTCAAACCCGAGAACATCATGCTCGCCCGGCGCGACGGCCGCGAGGACGCCATCCTCCTCGACTTCGGCATCGCCAAGGTCCTCGGCTCCCAGGAGAAGCTCACCCAGCTCGGCTCGCTCATGGGCACCCCCGTCTACATGTCGCCCGAGCAGTGCCGCGGCCTGGCCGACATCGGTCCCCCGACCGATGTCTACGCCCTGGCCATCATCGTCTACGAACTCCTGGCCGGGCAGCCGCCCTTCACCGGCCGCACCGTGGCCGAGCTGTCCCTCAAGCACGTGCTCGAGCTCCCGCCGCCCCTGCTCGGCGTCCCATCGGCCCTGGCCGAGACCGTCGCCGCCTGCCTGGCCAAAGATCAGGCGGCCCGCCCGAGCATCCAGGCCCTCGGCCGCGCGCTCCTCGAAGCGCTGGGCTCACCTCCAGCCGAGGCCCCGTCCCCCAACCCGCCGGCGGCGGATCATTCCCCGTCCCCTGCCCCGCTCTCCGTCCCGTCTCCCGCCCCGCCCTCGGCCGCGGTCTCCCGGCACGACGCCCCCACCATCGCGTCGCCGCACGGCGGCGCCGAGATCGAGGCCCAGCTCACGCCTCAGACGACCGAACGGAGCGGCTGGTCCTGGGGCATCTTCGTGCTCCTCGCCGTGATCCTGGGCGCCATCGGGTGCCTCGCCGCCCTGTACTTCCGCCAATAGCCCCCGAACCCCTGCCGGCTCAGGCCGCTTCTTCGAGCGACGGCGCCTCGTCCTCTCCCACCAGCTGCGTGAGCACATCCAGCCGCCGGCCGAGCTGCGTCAGCCGCCGCGCCGTCTGCCGCAGCTCCCGGCGCGTCTCCTCGAGCAGCTGCCCGAGCTCCTCGCGGGGCGGGCGCGGATGCGACAACGGCGGCGCGCGACGCTTGCGCTGCTCGCGCGGCGCTTCGGTCGGCCGGCGGCGCAGCTCGGCCTCCGCCTCCTCCAGGGCCAGTTCCCCTGTGGCCACGGCGGAGGCAATCTGCGGCAGACTCAGTTGCGACAGCTCCCGGGCGCTCATGAGAAACCTCCGTTTCTGGACACTTGTTCAGTACACTGAACACATCCGCTCGTCAAGGGCGTGCCGCTGCCAGAGATCTCCACTCCCTCCTGAAATCGACCTTCTTTTCCCAACTTAACCATCATCCAGAAAAGCGCCCCGTGAACTCCGGGCTGGCGCGGACAGGCGCGGGCCGTAGGGGTAGCGTCTGTTCAGGTACTGAACGTGGTCGTACTCGTGGGGATACAGAGGAGCGGCGAGGCGGAGGCGCGGGGGACCTGCTCGGGCGTGCTACTTCGGGGCGTCGCGCACCACCACGCCCTGCGGCGTGCCGATGAGCAGCACGTCCGCGCGCCGCTTCGCGAAGACGCCGTTCTCGAGCACCCCGGGGATGCTGTTGATCTCGCGCTCGAGCCGCTCGGGATCCGACAGATCGAGCCCGGTCGTATCGAGGATCTGGCAGCCGTTGTCCGTCACCGCGCCCTCGCGCAGCTTGGGCGAGCCACCGAGCTTCATGAGGCAGCGCGCCACGAAGTTGCGCGAGAACGGGATCACCTCCACCGGCAGCGGGTAGGCGCCGAGCTTGTCCTTCTCCTTGGTGGAGTCGACGATGCACACGAACCGGTCGGCCGCCGAGGCGATGATCTTCTCGCGCGTCAGCGCCGCCCCGCCACCCTTGATCATGCGGAAGCGCGGATCGATCTCATCGGCCCCGTCCACGTACACCGGCAGCTCGGTCACCTCGTTGAGATCCAGCACCTTGAGGCCCAGGCCGTGCAGGCGCTTCTCGCTCGCCACGCTGGCGGCGACGTAGCCCTTGACCGGGATCCCGGCGCGGCCGAGCGCATCGACGAACGCGTTGACCGTGGAGCCCGAGCCCACGCCCACCACCGTGCCGGGCGTCACGTAGGTCAGCGCCTTCTCAGCTGCTGCTCGCTTCTGTGCATCCCTATCGTCCATGCCGTACCTCCTTTTTATGCGCCCGAGCATACCTTGCTTTGCGCCCCAACGGTGTGCCTTCGGCCCGTTCCCGCCCGGAGCCACCGCTCCCCCAAGGCTCCCTCCAGCGCTCTTCCGCATCAACAGAAGACCTAATCATCATATGCACTTATCCATTTACTTCGGAGGTTCCTCTTGAAGCTTCGAAGAAGCCTCTCTTCTCCCTCCGGGAGCGCGCAGCGGAGCGCCGAGAAAAAAGAACGCCCGGCAGAGGAGCCCCCTGCCGGGCGTTCGGGTCCAGCGGATACGGCGGGATCAGACGTCGATCTTCACGTCCTTGATCTTGCTCTTCACCTTGGCCGCGAGCTCGGGCGGCACCGGGTTCAGGCCGTGCACGTGGCCGGCATGGTTGGCCACATGCTTGAGCAGCTCGTCTTCCGTCTCCGCGCGCGTCTGGAAAGCGCAGTGGAGGCTCGGCTCCACGTCGAGGCAACCCACCTGCTTGTAGACTTTTTCCGCCATCGTCGTCTCCTTGTTGGGCTCTGCAGCCTTCGCCGCCCCCCGAGCTTCCTCTCAGGGTCTGGCCAGTCTACGTAGGCCCGCCCGAGATTCAATGGGGTACACTGCGTCCCGTGGAGGAGCGCTAGCATGCCCGCAGGTCGCCATCCCTTCTTCCTCGATCGCCACGCCGTGCCCTGGCACAGCCGCCTCGACGAGGCCCGCGCCGCCGCCGCCGCGTCCAGGCGCCACATCTTCGTGCTCCATAGCCGTCCGGGCTGCGAAGGCAGCCGGGCGCTCGTCGAGAAGATCATCGTCAAGGACGAGATCGCCGAGGTCCTGCGCGAGCACTTCGAGTGCGTCGCCAGCGACGTCCGCGCCCCCGACGACGAGGTCACCCGGCTCATCGGCGCGCTCCCCAAGCAGGAGCCCACCCCGCTGTGCATCTACCTCGCGAGCGACGGCCGCTTGCTCCACTCGACCGCCGGGGGACGTCCGGCGGCGGTGCTGCTGCGTGACCTCACCGAGGCGCTCGCCCGCAAGTAGCCGCCCGCCTCTGCCGAAGAACTAAGCAGAGATTCGCACCCTCCCCTCCTCGCTGTCCCGCAGATCGTCCAGGAATCGTGATATGTTCCCTTTCGCTCCCCGGACATGTAGAAGGATGCTCCACGACACACGGCCACCAGAGCAGCATGGCGCCGCACCCGACCGGAATGTGAGCCGATGGGGTACGTGGCGGCCGGACCGCCAGGGCCGGCACGCTCGACAGGAGGGGGAGCTGAGGCACCTGCCCGACCAGCAGGCGGGAACTTCGTGGCACCCAGACATCGCGCCGAGGCGCATAGAAAGAAAGGAGAGGAGAATGCGGGAACGTCAAAAGAACCTGCTCGTGCGGACGTTGTGGGGTGGTCTGCTCTTGGCCACGACCGGACTCTTCGGCTGCGGCCAGCCGACCTACACCCTGACAGTGACGCCGCCGGCAGACCGCGCGGGCCGTTCGGGCCGCGTCATCTCGGACCCGGGCGCCGTGGACTGCGGTCAGACCTGTAAGGTCCAGTACGCCGCCGGCACCGTGGTGCGTCTGACTGTGATCGGCAACACGATCGAGGGCGTTCCGGTCGAGTCCTGGACTGGCGACTGCGCGGACAACCAGGCGCAGGAGTGCATCATCACCATGGATGGACCGCGGAGTGCTCGACCTGTCCTGGCCGATCCCAGCACCCCCTAATGCCCTGACGCACCCGCTTCTGACGACGCCCTGGGCCCGGCGCCTCCTGCAGGTCGGCCCAGCAAACGCTCTATCCTCTCGCCCAGTATCCAAGCCCCCCCGATCCGAGGGACGATGCCCTCGGGCCGAGGGGCGCCACTGATCCCTCGTCCAGGAGATGCCCTCGATCCGAGGGGCGATACTGATCCTCCGTCCAGGAGATTCCCTCGATCCGACGGATCGAAACCATCGATCCGATAGATGAATCAGTCGATCCGAGGGAATATTCACTCGATCCGATAGAAAGATCTATCGATCCGATGGATCCGATCTATCGATCCGATAGATGAATCTATCGATCCGATAGATGAATCAGTCGATCCGATAGAAAGATCTATCGATCCGATAGAAAGCTCTATCGATCCGATAGACTTTTGTCAGCCGACTGGCGAAGTTTCTCGCGAAGCGTGTGGGCGGGAGGAGGAGAAGGAGGGGATCAGGCCGCCTTGCGACCCACTTCGGTGAGGTTGACCGACACCAGCTTGGAGATGCCGGGCTGCTCCATCGTTACGCCGTAGAGCGTATCGGCGATCTCCATCGTGCGCTTGTTGTGGGTGATGATGATGAACTGCGAGCGGTCGGTCATGGCGCGCACGAGGTCGTTGAAGCGGCCCACGTTGGCCTCGTCGAGCGGCGCGTCGACCTCGTCGAGGAGACAGAACGGCGACGGCTTGACGAGGAAGATGGCGAAGATGAGGCTCACCGCGGTGAGGGCCTTCTCGCCGCCGGACAGGAGATCGATGGTGCTGTTCTTCTTGCCCGGCGGCTGGGCGAGGATCTCGACCCCGCTCTCGAGGAGATCGTCCTCGGCCGGCCCGCCCTCGTGCCCCACCACCTCGCCGGTCGTGGGGTCCTTCTTGGCCGCGGCACCCGGCCGGGTGAGCGTGAGGTAGGCCCGCCCGCCGCGGAAGAGGCGCGGGAAGAGCTCCTGGAACTTGGCGTTGACGAGGTCGAAGACCTCCTGGAACCGCTGCCGCGAGGCGCGGTTGATCTGGGCGATGGCCTCCTCCAGCTGGCCGAGGGCGGCCTCGAGGTCGGCCTTCTGCGAGACCAGGAACTGGTGGCGCGCCTCGAGGGCGTTGTACTCGTCGATGGCGGTGAGGTTGATCTCGCCCATGCGGTCGATGAGCTCGCGCAGCTCGCGGAGCCGCTTCTCGTCGGCGTCGCCGAAGGGCGGGCGGAGGTGGTGTTGGTGCAGCTCGTCCTGGAGCGCCACGCGCCAGCGGTCCGCCACCTGCTCCTCGAGGTGGTTGCGGTTCCACTCGAACTCGCGCAGCTTGAGCTCGCGCTCGCCCACGTCGCGCACGAGCGCGTCGAGGGCCGCCCGCTGGCTCTTGACCTCGGCCTCGGCCCGCAGAAGCGCTCCGTGGCGCGCGTCGTAGGCGATGCGGCCGGCGGTGAGCTCCTCCTGGGCGGCTTGCCGCGCGGCCACGAGCTCGACGAGCTCGGTCTTGCGCGCCGCCACCTGGGCGAGGAGCTGCTGGCGGCGCTCCCGGCCGTCCTTGATCGAGTTTTCGAGGCGCCGGCGCCGCGCCTCGCCGTCGCGGAGGAGCCCCTCGAGGCGGTTGCGCGCCTGGGTGAGCGCGGAGCGCTTCTCCTCGGACTTGGCGGCGACGATCTTGAACTCGGTGAGCGCGGCCGCGGCCTCCTCCAGGCGGTCGATGAGCGTGACCGCGGTCCGGCCGTGGGCGTCGCGGCGATCCTCGGCCGCGTGCATGCGTTCGCGCACGGCCTGGACCGACTGGGTGAGCTCCTCGGTCTCGCGCGTGGCCTCGCCGCGCTGGCGCGTGAGGTCCTCCTGGTCGCGCTCGAGGACGCCGGCGCGGGCGTCGAGGCGGCCGAGCTCGTCCTGCAGCCGGTGGAGATCCTTCTCGTGCGTGAGGATGGCCATCTCGCTCTGGTGGCGGCCGCGGCGCATCCCTTCGAGCAGGGTCTCGAGCTCCTGGCGCTCCTCGCGCCAGGCTGTGATCTGGCTCGCGCGCTGGGCGTGGTCCTGCTCGAGCGTGGCGATGAGCTCCTCGAGCTGGCGGAGCTCGCGCTTCTGCTCGAGGACGCCCGCGCCCTTGACCTCGCGCGAGCCGCCGGCCACGACGCCGGTGGCATCGATGGTCTCGCCCTCGCGCGTCACCATGCGCCGCCGCTCGCCGGCGCGCCAGCGATCGACGCCGCCGAGGAGATCCTCCACCACGAGGACGTCGCCGAGGAGGGCCTCGGCGAGCGGCTGATAATCCTCCTCGTAGCGCACGCGGTCGATGAGGCGCTCCGCGGGCGCCTCCCCTTCTTCCGTCGGCTCGGCGGAGGCGGGCTCCTCGGACGCGATCCGCCGGGCGCGCAGGGGCACGAAGCTCGAGCGTCCCTGCCCCTTGGACTTGAGGTACTCGATGCCGTCGATGCCGACCTCGAGGCTGTCGACCACCACGGCGCCGAGGCGCTCGCCGAGCGCCGCTTCCACCGCCAGCTCGTAGCCGGGCGGGGCCTCGACCACGTCGGCCACGAGCCCGCGGACACCCCAGCGCTGGGTGGCGGTCTGGCCTTCGCCCTCGCCAGTCGCCTCGCCCGGGGGCGGCGCGCCTTGGCGGTAGTGCTGCATGATGGCCCGCGTGCCCTTCCCAAAACCCTCGTAGCGGTTGTGGATCTCCTCCAGGGAGGCGTGCCGGGAGCGGCGCCGCTGGAGCTCGCCGCGCACCTTCTCGAGCTCCGGCTCGCCCCGGTTGAGCAGGGTCTTGAGCTCATCGAGGCGACCCTCGTGGGTCTCGCGCTGCTCGTCGAGGCGCTCCTGCTCGCGGCGCAGCTCGACCAGCTTGGCCTCGTGCACGGCGATGCCTTGCCGCAGCTCCTCGCCGCGTGAGCCGAGCCGGCCGGCCTCCTCGGCCAGGCGGGCCATGCGCATGTCGAGATCCTCGATGCGCCGCACGAGGGAGCGTTCGGCCGACTCGGCGCGGGCGATGTCGGTCTGCGCCCTGGCGATCTCGGCCTTCTCGGTGTCGAGCTCGCGCTGCACGCGGGCGAGCTCCTCCTTGATGGTGCGGTGCTGCTGCTCGTGCTCGGCGAGCACCTCCTGCTCGTCCTCGCGGGCGGCGAGGACGGCCTCGATCTCGGTGAGGATGCGCTCGCGCTCGGCGGTGGAGTCGGCGAGCTGGCGCTGGACCGACTCGATCTCGGCCTGCTCGGCGTGCTCGCGCTCCTCGAGATCGGTGGCCTCGCGCTGCTGGTGGTCGTTCTCGGCCTCGCCGAGCTTGATGCGGTTGTCGAGCTCGTAGAGGCGCTCCTGGAGGCCGGCCAGGCGCCGCTCCTCGCCGGCGAGGGTCAGCCGCGCGGTCGCGATCTCGGCCTCGCGGGCGACGAGCGCGGTCTGGGCCGCGGCCTTCTGGGCGGACTGGTCGGCGAGGGTCTGGGTGATGACCCGCAGCTCGACGGTGAGGCCGAGCCAGCGCTGCGCGGCCGACCACAGCTCGAGGTCGCGCACCTCGGCGCGGTACTGCTTGTAGCGCTCGGCCTTCTGGGCCTGGCGCCGCAGCGTGCCGAGCTGCTTCTCGATCTCGGCGACGACGTCGGAGACGCGGAGGAGGTTCTGACGCGCCGAGTCCATCTTCTTCTCGGCGGCCTTCTTCTTGAGCTTGTACTTGGTGATGCCGGCCGCCTCCTCGATGAAGAAGCGTCGGTCCTCGGGCTTGGAGGAGACGATGAGGCCGACCTTGCCCTGCTCGATGATGGAGTAGGCCTTGGTGCCGATGCCGGTGCCGAGGAAGAAGTCGGTGATGTCGCGCAGGCGGCACTGGGTGTTGTTGAGGAGGTACTCGCTCGTGCCGTCGCGGTAGAGGCGGCGGGTGACGGTGATCTCGGAGAAGGCCAGGAGTTCGATGGGGACGCGGCCGTCGTTCTCGAAGGTGAGCGAGACTTCGGCCATGCCCGCGGGCCCGCGGGCATCGGAGCCGGCGAAGATGACGTCCTCCAACGCCTTGCCGCGCAAGAACTTGGCCGATTGCTCGCCCATGCACCAGCGGATGGCGTCCACCACGTTGGATTTGCCGCAGCCATTGGGGCCGACGACGCCCGTGATGGGGTCCTTGAAATGGAGCACGATGCGGTCTGAAAACGACTTGAACCCGATAATTTCCAGTTTCTTGATCCGCATCCGCTCCTCTGCGAAGAGGGTGTCCTCAGGGACTACGAACGACTGCTGATGGATTCGTCATGCACGCTGTAAGGTATGGCCACGTATGGCGACCGGCAGCGACCCTAGCATCGGCACTAGGCCAAGTAAAGCGCTCCTCGACTCGGGGGTCAAAATTTCTTGACTTTGTGGGGAGGTAGCAACCGCCTGCAGAGAGATCGTCTCGGGCGTGTGCTACGCTGCCGGGAGATGCGGGCGTTCCTCTTGGGTCTCGGGCTCCTGGTCACCGCTATGGTGGGGGTGGGGCATGGACAGGAGGCGAGCCTGCACGTCCTGGCGCGGGCGCGGATCCAATGGACAGGGGCGGAGTGGCGCGAGGAGGGGCTTGTTGTCTCGGGGCGCCTGATCGATGAGGCGACGGGCGAGGGGCTGGCGGGCCGCAAGGTGCAGCTGCGGGCGCAGGGACCGGCGGGGGAGGAGGTGCAGCAGGCGACCTCGGACGCGCAGGGGGCGTTTCGCCTGAAGTGGCGTCTGCCGCTGGGGGAGTACCGTCTTCGTGCGGAGTTTCCAGGGGATACGGACTGTCAGGCAGCGGCGCCGCAAGACTGGGAGGTGAGCGAGCGGCGATCCGGGCCGGGGCGGGGTCAGGGCGAGGGGCAGATGAGTCCTGGCGCCGCGCCCGAACGGCCTGGGGGAGGGCCGCAGGAGGGGGCGGAGGCGGCGGCGGCCGCGCCCGCGTCGGAGGGCGCTCCCGCCGAGCCGGAGGCGAGTGTCATCCCGCTCACGTGGTACCTGGCGCCCCTGCTCTTCACGTCGCTCCTGCTGCTCTGTGCCTGGTTCGTGTGGAGTGCGCCGTGGCGCCGCCTGCGCCGTTCGAGCGAGAGGCGGGCTCCAGGGGAAGCACGCCGGCTGGTCAAGAAGGAAGGGGTCGTGCCGGACGCATCCCCTCTACCTCAGAATGTCCGGGATGGAGGGCTCACGGGGGTGGTGTGGGATGCGGTGCTCGATGAGCCGGTGGCCGGGGCCGAGATCCGGGTGCAGGCCCTCGCACAGGTCGGTCCGGGAGCGCAGGACGAGCGACTCCTCACGAGCGATGCCGTGGGGCGCTTTCAAGCGGAGGACCTCGCGCCAGGCGCCTATGCCCTGCGGGTGACGGCGCTCGGGTATCTGGAAGAGCGGCTCGAATGCACCCTGCCCGCGCGGGGGTCGGCGAGGGACGTGCGCGTCGGTATGACCCCGATCCGTGCGGTCGTTTTGGGCCTGTTCCGCGAGACCGTGGCCCTGCCCGAGAGCCCGACCCGCGCCCTGGGGGCGGAGGAAGAGCTGCCGGAGAGCGAGCCCGAGGCGCGGACGCCCCGGGAACTGGCGGCCGGGGTGGGAGAGGCGCTCACCGCCGCGCAAGAGAGATCTCTCGCGCAGCTCACACTCCTGGTCGAGGAGACCTACTTTTCCTCCCGCATCGCCGCTCCCGAGGTGGTCAGCGAGGCGCGCTACCTGGCGGAGCAAGTGAAGGGAGCCCCGCAGGCACCACGCACGACCACGTGAACCTTGCGTCGGCTCGACCGGCGCCCCTATAGTTCGCTGTCCCATGGGTCAGGGCTACATCCTCTATCTGATTCTGTCCGTGATCCTCCTCGCGGCGGTCTTCGTCATCTGGCGGCTGTCCAAGCGCCGGCGTGACGTGGTGGCGCCTGCGCCGGAGGCGGGCCAGCCGAGCCCCATCCCGCCGGGCGAGAAGCCGGCGGCCCGGCCCGGGCTCAAGCTGGTCTCCCCGGCGACCACCGCGGAGGCGGCCGCCCCTCGCGCCGAAGGGCACCGGGCCGAGGAGGAGCGCTCGCTCCAGGAAGGGCTGGCCAAGACCCGCGGCGGGTTCATCTCCCGCCTGGCAGGCCTCCTCGGGTCGAAGAAGATCGACGCCGCCCTGCTTGGTCAGGTGGAGGAGGTGCTCCTCACCGCGGACATCGGCGTCAAGACCTCGCAGAAGCTGTTCGAGGCCGTACGGACCCGGCTGTCGCGGAACGAGCTCTCCGACGCGGACGTCGTGTGGGCGGCGATCCGCGAGGAGTCGCGCCAGCTCCTGCGGCTGGACGTCCCGGCGCTCGATCTGGGCCGGGCCCGGCCCCTGGTCCTGCTCACCATCGGAGTCAACGGCGTGGGCAAGACCACGACCATCGGCAAGCTGGCGGCGCGCTGGCGGGGCGAGGGCAAGAAGGTGCTGCTCGCGGCCGGCGACACGTTCCGCGCCGCCGCCGCCGAGCAATTGGAGATCTGGGGCGAGCGGGTCGGGGCGCCGGTGATCAAGGGCAAGGAGGGCGGCGATCCCTCGGCGGTGATCTTCGACGCCATCAAGCGCGCCAAGGCCGAGGAGATCGACATCGTCATCGCCGACACAGCCGGCCGCCTGCACACCAAGTCCAACCTCATGGAGGAGTTGCAGAAGGTGCGCCGCGTCGTGCAGAAGGCGGATCCTACGGCGCCGCACGAAACCTGGCTTGTCTTGGACGCCACCAACGGTCAGAATGCAATTGCACAGGCGCAGATGTTCAAGCAGACGATGGACATCACCGGCATTGTCCTCACCAAGCTTGACGGTACGGCCAAGGGCGGCGTCATCCTGGGCATCTCGGACGAGCTCAAGGTGCCTGTGCGCTTCATCGGTATCGGCGAGAAGGCGGTGGATCTCAGGCCGTTCGACGCCGATGAATTCGTGGATGCCCTGTACGGTTCGCCACAGGCCGCATGAGCATCGGGCAGCCGCTGGCTGTGCCGGGTCGTTGGGGGGCGTAGGGGTTGGTGGTAGGATGTCTGCCCGCTGGACGAGGCTCTGCCGCGCAAGCGCTCGGCCAGCTTGATTGAGAGAGCATGGCGTGTTACAATACTGGCCTCCCTTGACTGAACGTAAAATTAGAAAGCATAGAACTTATTCGCCACCCCGAGGTCGACACGGCTTGCTTCAAAGCGCGATCTCCATTCCCTGACGAGGTGAGCATGAGAAGAGCAGCGGTCGGGCTGTGTCTAGGACTGTTGTGTGCCGCCACGGGTGGCACCGCACTGGCCCAGGACAAACCCGCGTCCCCACCAGCGACCGAGCCCGGCGACAAGCCCGCCGCGCCTCCGGGAGACGAGCCTGCCCAGCCTCCCGCGACGCCCCCAGGGGAGGCTGCACAGCCCCCCGGCGAGCAGAAGGCCCCCGCGGCGCCGCCGGTCAGGCTGCGTCCTCCCACGGACTATCGCGACATCTTCGCGGTGCAGCGGCGCCCGGTGCTGAAGCGCAAGCGCGTCGAGATCCTCCCCACCTACAACCTGTCGATCAACAACCCCTTGGTGCGGCACCACGGGTTCGGGGGGATCGTCAACATCTATCTGTCCGAGGCGCTGTTCGTGGGCGTCGAGGGCACCTACTACGCGGAGCAGATCCTCAACCGGTACTACCTCATCAGCGCCAATCAGGGCCTCGTGCCCTCGGCGAACCAGTACGTCTGGTCCGCCTTCGCGCAATTCGGGTACATCCCCCTCAGCGGGAAGTTCGCCTTCTTCAACCGGCTCATCGGGCAGTGGGAGCTGTGGGTCTCCGGCGGCATCGGCGTGTTCCGGACGGAGATCATCCCGCGCAACGTGAACCCCAACGATCCCGCCAGCCAGCCCTTCTCGAATTACGTCCTGTCTGGGTTGCTCCCGTCCATCGGCATGCGCGTGTGGCTATCGCGCTGGCTGGGGCTCGACGCCTATTTCAAGAACTACCTCTTCGCCGATCGGCTCGAGAACGTCGGCCGTCGTCGTGATGAGGGGGCGGAGGAGGCCAGGAGGAATTCGGTCTCCCAGCTCACCTACAATGTCACATTCGGCGTCGGGTTCAGCATCTTCCTGCCGCCTCGGTTCGAGTACCGGACCCCCCGCTGACGAGGGATGGCGATGCGAGCGACGAATGTGTGGGTTCATCACAATGAGCTGCAAGGATCGGCGGGAGGCATGATGCTCGAGCACAACCAGACTGCCGCATCGGTACATTACGGGTTGCGCGGGAGGCGTGGAGCCGGGCGACTATGGTCGTCGGGCTTCGGTGCGGCGCTGGCGGCGCTGCTCCTGCTGGGCGGTGTGGCGCAGGCCGCCGAGTATCGCAATCCGCTCGAAGGGCAGCCGGCGATCCGGCGCCGCCTCGAGCTGCGCAAGAACCGCTTCGAGATCACGCCTGGTTTCATGTTCTCGTTCAACCAGGACTTTCGCCAGTTCCTGGGCGGCAGCCTGACTCTGCACTACCACATCACCGACTGGCTCGGGATCGCGGTGCAGGGGGCCTACGGTATCAATTACGATACCGGTCTGACCCAGCGTGTCGTCGATGCGCTGCCGGACAGGCAGAGGGGGCTTCAGCCTTCCAAGGATCAGTTCCGTGATCACCTGGGGGACATCCGCTATCTCTTCTCGGCCTACATCAGCGTCACGCCCTTCTCGGGCCGTTTGGCGTTCTTCAATGCCGGGAGCGTGCGGTACGACTTCTATGGGATTGCGGGTCTGGGGGCGCTCGTGCTCACCAACCGCTGGAACGCCAATGCCCAGAGGGCCGATCCGAACGATCCCACCCCCAACTGCGAGAGTGGGGATCCGAATCGCTGCAACCCCAATAACGACGGCCTCAAGCTGGGGTTGATGGTGGGCGGTGGCGCGCACCTCTATTTCACGCAGTGGTTCGGTCTCAACTTCGAGATCCGCGACTACATCACCTCCACCAACCCCGGTGGTTTCGATGTCAACGGCGATCCCCAGCGCCGGATCACCGCCGCCGACCAGACGTTCACGAACAATCTGTTCGTCACCGTGGGCCTGAGCTTCCTTGTTCCGCCCAGGGCCAGGGTGAGCCGCTAGTCCTCCCCGCGAGTTCCTTCCTCTCTCTCCCTCTCTCCCCTCCTCCCCTCCTCCCCTCCTCCCCTCCCCTTCTCTCTCTCTCCCCTCCCTCTGAACTGATAGATCCCGCAGGCTGGAGTTGAGAACCTCTGCACGCTCTGAATAAGCGCGTTCAGTCCGAGGCGTCTGTCTGAAAGAGA
>DATAGU010000123.1:0-9122 GCA_036263495.1 Polyangia bacterium
AGGTCGCCGAGCGTGACGCCGGCCTCGCCGAGGTTGACCACTTCGAGCGGCTTACATAGGTCCAGCTCGCCGGTGCGGTTTTCCTCGAAGATGCCTCGGGCGAGGACCTCACCGCAGGTCCCGCAGCGGTAGTCCCGGCCGGGGATCTCGCCGCTGGCCTCGGATTCGTCGCGCCCCTCGGGGACGAAGCCGCGGCCGGGGGCGAGGTGGCCGAGGCGCGGGACAAGGCGGAAGTGGTGCTCGACCACCGCGAGGCCGGCGTTGCCCTCGGTCCTGCGGAGATCGGCATCGCAGCGCGGACAGGCCGAGGGCAGCTCGACCTCACGGTAGGTGACTTGGATGTCGGCTACATCGACCTCCACGGTCGGGGCGCAAGTGGTGACGGTCATGGGAAGCCTCCTTGAAGTCATTCGGTGAATGCGAGCGGCAGGAGCGGCGGAGAGTGGTGACTACGCACGCCCTCCCTTCCTGCGCGCCTTGCGCCCGGACTTGCTGCCCGGGTCCTTCGGCTCGCTGGCCTCGGGCCTGGGCTCCACCACCTCGGCGGGGCCGGGCGGGGCCTCGGTCACGTCGCCGGCGTTGCCCTCCTGGCCGGCTTCGCCCGTAACACCGCGGCCGGCTTCCCTGGCCTCATCCTCCGCATCCAGCTTGCGCCAGAGCTCGATGCGCTGCCGCGCGCAGTAGGCGACCAGCTCGGGCCGCAGCTTGTGGGCGCGCTCCGCCGCTTCCTCGGCCGCGTCCGCCACGCTGTCCATGAGGAAGTAGGCCCTCTCCCGCCCTAGCGTGGCCTCTAGGCCACCGTCTGCGAGGTGGCGCTCATCGATCACCCTGGCGTCGCGCAGCGCCTGCTCTGCGGCCCATACGTGCGCCTCGATGCGGCACACGTCCTCCATGAAGTCGATCAGGGCATAGATGAAGTCGGGCGGATAGACTTCCTCCTCCTCGGGGTCGTCGCCCTCGGGGTCGTCGGGCGGTTCGGTGGGCATGGCCTCATGCCTCCCCGCCCGCGCTGCCATCGCCGGCCGCACCCTCTCCACCTTGGTCGCCCTGGCCTGCCGCGCCCTCGCCCTCGCCGGCCTCGCCCTCGCCCTCCTGGCCGGCCGCAACCTCGCCGACTGCGCCGCCCGCACCCTCACCAGCCCCGCCCTGATCGTCGTCGGTCCAGTCCCGCGACTCCGCACCCTCCGCCAGCAGCTTGGCCAGCGCCAGGGCCTCGCACATGGCCTGATGTGCCTCGCCGGCTTCCTCTATGGTGCGCGTCTTGAGCCGCTCGACGGCGCGTTCCTGCAGCGCCACCAGCCGGGCCAGGGGCCTTTCCCCGAGGCGCTCCATCTCCTCGGCATCAAAGAGCAGGACGATCGGTTGAGCACCCGCGCTCTCTAGGACGAAGACCGCTTCGTCGAGCCCCTCCGCGACCCTGGCATTCGGGTCATCCTCGGCCATCACCTTGCCGTAGTAGGCGCCGCGTTCGGCTAGCGCTGTCTGGGCGGCGTCGAGCGCCCGCGCTACCTCCTCGCCCTTGTCGCGCGCCATGCGGATGAGGGAGAAAAGGCGCTCGCGTCCCTCCGCCTGAGCCCCGCTCTCCGGTGAGAACAGCGCCGGGTCGTGAAAGCTGGTGTCGTCGGCGGCGAAGACCAGCGCGATCAGGGCAATGAAAGCGTGCTGGACGCGCCCGAGGTGCTGGTCGAGGGCCTCCAAGAGTCGGTCGATGTTCGTAGAGTGTGCGTAGGGCATGGGCTTCCTCCTTCCCCGCGTCGGGGTCGGGTCCGGTCGCCCAGCAACGGTCGGTCCAAGCATGCCGAGCGCTGGTCTAGTTGCTGCAGGAGCGCCGGCCTTACGGCCTGCCGATCACGCGAACCCCTTGACCGCATTGCTGCATCAGGCCGCGGCACAAGGCGAAAGGGGGCTGTCCTGCCTGCGGCGCACTCGGCCGATGTGTTGAAAATTGGTCGGTCCAGTGCCAGATCTCGGTCAGTCGGTGTCAGAAACTGGTCTGCCTTCAATGGCTTAGGCCAGCTCCTACCGTCCGCCCCATGCCCGCGCACGCCAGCCTAGGCGCCACCCTGAGCGAGTCCACGCGCGTGGACTGGATGGTTTGCGATGGCGCTACTGCCCACCCCGGCCCCCGCCTGCCCGGTTCAAGGCAGAGCGAGCCACGGCCTGCAGGAAATCCCGATCCAGCAGGAGGAGGGCCAGCCGGCGCCGCGTCGGTTCGGCCAGGCGCTCGCAGATGGCGCGGCACTCTTCGCGCGAGTGGTGAGCGACCGCGACCAGCTTCCGGCGCACCGATACCAGATCATCCCAGGTCGGATCGTCCATGTCGGCCAGCGCTTCCCGATCACGAAACGCGCCCCCGACCGTGATCTCCCCGAGGAGCGCCACCACCTCGGCGCGCAGCTCTCGATCTCGCGATGCTTCCGAGCACCCTCTCTGCTCCTGGGGCCTCATGCCGCCGCCGCGCCCTCGGCCCGCTCCATCGCGACCAGTTCGCGCACCCGGGCAAGCTCTGCCTTGATCGCACCGCAGCTCTCCGCAGTGAACGGGCGGAACGTGCCGAGGAGATCCGCCAGCGCTTCACCGGCCGCGCCGTGGCCGGCTTGCAGGCAGAGCATGCGCAGGTCGTCCGCGCATCGCTCCGCCACCGCGAGGGCATCGGCAGGCGCTCGGAACGCTTGGGGACAGCCCGCCACCGTGACCACCACTTGGCCATCGAGCAGAGTCAGGCGCTCGACGTGATCGGCCAGCCTGACCGCGGCGTCCAAGAGGGCCGGGATCGTCGCGAGGAGTAGGCCCACCTCATGAGCGGTGCCCATGCCCGGGGCCTCCCTCATCACCCCGCGGCCCGGCGCAGGATC
This sequence comes from Polyangia bacterium, assembly GCA_036263495.1. GTDB lineage: Bacteria > Myxococcota_A > Polyangia > Palsa-1104 > SHYY01 > DATAGU01. The sequence continues at coordinate 2,856 of DATAGU010000123.1, forward strand.
GCTTGCACCGTCGATGGACGCCACGCGCCGCCCTTCTTGGTGCGGTGGCCGTGCGCCGTCATCTGGGCGCAGATGTTGCGGAGGGAGACCCCCTCGGCGGCGAGCCGGCGCACCTCGGCCACGGTTTGAAGTTCGTCCTCTACCTCGACGAGACGGTCGCCGGAACGCACGAATCCGAGCGGCTCATGGTTGTAGACCTCCCCCTTGGCGCGCTTGTGGCGGAGGGCATCGCGCGTGCGCTCGCCGATGGCCTCGCGTTCCCACTGCGAAACCGACACCAGGATGTTGAGCACCATCCGGCCCGCCGCCGTGCGCGTGTCGATGCTGTCCGCGACCGAGAAGAGAGAGCGGCCGGCCCGCTCGCCGAAGTAGTCAGCGATCAAGGTCGCCATGTCGGCCACGCTGCGGGTGAGCCGGTCGAGCTTGGCGATCACGATGCCCTCGGCCTGGCCCTTGCGGAGCATGGTGAGGACGCGCTGCAGGCCAGGGCGATCCAGCGTCTTGGCCGATTCACCGGGGTCCTCGACCAGCTCGACCAGCGTCAGGTCGTACAGGGCGCAGTAGGCGCGAACCTTCTCCGCCTGAGCCGCGAGGGACACACCCGCGGTCGCCTGCTCATCCGTGCTCACCCGTACGTAGCCGATCACGCGCGTGCTCATGTCTCTTTATCTATCAATTCGCATTTTATATGTCAATCAATTACTAGAATAAATAACTGTAAATCGTCAGGTCGCCTCCGCCAGCCTGACCGCGCCGATCGACCATGCGCGAGCGTGAATGGTCGGTCGCGCATCGGATCCCCTATCCGTTGCCACCCCCAGCGGACGATTTCGGAGCGGACAGCCTGAGCTGTTCCTTGGCGCGCAGCACGCGGGCGCATGCGACGGCGTGATAGGCGTCCGAGACTTCCCACCCGATGAAGCGCCGCCCCATCTCCTTGCAGGCGATCGCCGTCGAGCCGCTCCCGGCGAACGGGTCGCACACCAGCTCGCCCGGGTCGGTGAAATCCTCGACCAGCTCCCGCATGAGCGCGATCGGCTTTTGCGTCGGATGCACCGTCTCGCCGTCGGTGTCGAATCTGGCCGGGGGAGACCTCCATGCGCCTGCCTTGCCGCCCCCGTTCCAGCTCATGCGGCCCGGCGAGGCATAGGCGATCACGAGGAAGTCCGCCGGGGGCGCAGGACGATCCCCAGACATCTGCGGCCGTGGGTTCGTGCGCAGGGCCAGCCCGACGCGCACGACACGAGCGCCAGCCGATTCGAGTGCAGCGGCCCACGCTTCGATCTGCCGCTCGCCCGAGAAGACCACGATCCAGCGTCGAGCCACGCGGGCGAAGTGTCGCGCCAGCGTGGGCAGCGTGTTCGCGTCGAGCGGAGCGAACGGCAGCGCCCCGGCAACGCTCCGCTTGCCCTCGATGCGCGGCCCCAGCTCGACGGCAGCGCGGTGTGTACGAGCATCAAAAGGCGGGTCGCTCAGGACTACATCGACGCTGCGGTCAGGCATCGACGGTAACCCTTCGGCGGCGAGGCAGTCTCCCAGGCGCAGGTCGATCATGCTCCAAAGTAGCAGCCGAAGCGCTGCCTCTATGCCGCAGCGCAGGGACAGACTCAGCGTTCGCCATTGCGTCGTAGGGACAGATCCAGCGTCTGCCATTGCGGTGTCCTAATAAAGAATACATGCGTCTTGTTTTTGGCCTTGGACCTACCGTGCCGATCACGGCGGAGGTAGAGCGCAACGGGCCGCGCAAGGTGCAATCACCGACGGTGGTAGATGCCTTCAGGCGCCTTCCGGCCACACCACAAGCGCCGCGTTCGGACCAGATGAACGAGTCCACGCGCGTGGACTGGGAGCGTGGGTCAAAGGGGCGCAACCCGTTCATGGGTCGCGCTCCGATACCATCGCAGCCCGTTGGATTCGATCGCATGGATCCAACATGCAGCCCCTGCAGTGAGCCCAGATGGAATTTCTGCGCGATCTGCGGTGGCAGTCTGGGGACGCTGGCGAGCATCGAGCACCGGCCTCGCCCTCGGCTGTCGCGGTGGAGCCGGTGGCCATCTGCGCGCGCTCTAGGGGCGGAATCACGGCTAGCCGGTGATGGCAGACATCGAGACGATGCGGCCTCGCCCTCGGCCGTCGCGGTGGTAGCCGAGCGGCCGGAATCGCTGTCCAGCTCTTCGCCCTGGTGGTGGCGGTGGCCGTCGAGCCGTGCCCCAGCTCCTCGCGCGCATCGAGCGGACAGCCTCACCCGATCGCGTGGCGGCGGTGGTGGAGCAGCCGGCCCCGCCCTCGGCGCCATCGAGCCGCGCCAGCCTCACCCGATCGCGTTGCGATGGAGCCGGTGGCCATCGAGCCGCGCCAGCTCCCGACCCCGCCGGTGCGCATCGAGCCGATGCAGTAGGCCCCTCGCGGTGGTGGAGCGATGCGAGTTTCCCCGCGAGCACCCAAGCGCCGGCCGGAGCGGTGGGCGTCCGGGCCGCTAAAGCAGACTTTTTATGGCTGATCGGCGGCGTCCTGCAGTGCGTATTCTTTTTTCTTTGGGCCCGCACCGCTCCCCCTTGGATGGAACCAGGTCCCTGTGAATCGACGCACCGACGACGGCCCGGACCCAGAATCGCCGCCGCAGTAGCAGCGAGAGCGCTTTTCCCAATACGCGCCACGCCTCCCACAGATCGCTCGCATCGACCATCAGCGTCACAAACCGCAGGCGCTCCATAGAGGCCACCTTCCTCAGACGGCGCTCAAGCTCCCTCCGATCCCGCATCGCCTTTCGGCGCATGCAGCGCGGACAGCACCTGCTATTGCACCGCCACAGATACCCGCGCCGCTCCTCTCCGCATCGCCTCATGCGATCGGCAAGCTTCCTGAACAGCGCGGCGAGCCGCCGATTCCCCTTCTCCACCTCCCACGCCAGCTCTCCAAACTTGGACGCAAGCTGCTCTGTGACAGTCGGTCCTTCCCTCTTGCTGAAGTGCCGCAGAAACCCCGCGCTCGTGCGCCGCTGCACATCGTCAGCAAGTGCCCTCGCATCCCAAGCGGGAACAGCTGCAGGAGAGACAGCAGGAGACCAGGAAGCAGGGACGGCAGGACTCCGAGAAGGAGGGACAGGAGAGACAGCAGGAGATGGAGCGACAGGGGGGACAGGAGAGACAGCAGGTCTCCGAGAAGGAGGGACAGGGGGGACAGCAGGAGGTGGAGCGACACGCAGGACAGGAGGGACAGCAGGACTCTGGGAAGGAGGGACAGGGGGGATAGGAGAGATCAGGGGAGTAGCTACAGCAGGAGGTGGAGCGACAGGCAGGACAGGAGGGACAGCAGGAGGTGGAGCGACACGAGAGACTGTCCCGTCTCTCCGTCCACCCGTTCCCGGCACCTGCCGGTCACTCCGCTGTCCGCTCCCTCTAATCGCTGCTAACTCGCCCCTGCAGGGCTCGCCAGCATGTCGATTATCGCACCCTATAGAATTAGACCGCTCGGGTGTGGAGGAGACGCGCGTACGGCGGAACCTAGTCACCCTGCGCTGCTGGGAGGGCTCCACCTCGACGCGCTGCCTCAGCTCGGCCGGCTTCACTTCGCCCCGTGCGGTGTCGATGGACTCCACCTCGACGCGCCCCGGGTCATTGCGTACAGGGGCGACGGGGTCCACCTCGACGCGCTCCGCGACCATCTTCCGCTGTCTCAACTCACGTCGCGACCTCATCGGTCACCCTCCACGACGCGCAAGGAGGGTGTGGCGACGCGCCGCCGCGCAAGCAGGGCGTTGACGTCGCTCGGGCGGTACAGGAACCGCTTGCCGACGCGGTAGCCCAATCCCGCCAGCTCGGGGTCCCGCTGCGCTCGCTTTCGCGCCGCGTCGGCCGTAGTGCCAAGGATCTTGTGCAGCGGCGCGGGTGCGTCCTGCTCGGTCGCTTCGGCCAGGGCGGCGCGCACCTCATCCCGGATGACGGGACGCCAGCGCTCAATGAGCGTGTCGCCTACATGGGCGAGAAATTGGTCGAGAGCTGTGAGGGTTCGATCGGCATGTGTTCGCATGCCTGTGAACATGTAGCGGTCGATGGATTTTCTTTGGGCATGCGACGGATCGACCGAAAACCTTGGGATCGTGGTCAGATAGGTCTATTTCGAGTCTGCGCCTGTGAGGCCAGGCGACCCCGGAGAGATCTGCTCTTGGAGGTAGGGGGGAAGAGACAACATGCAGCGGACTCGGCGCGGCCAATGCGCTTTTGTTCGGCCGGCTCGATGTCTGCCACCAGCTCGATGCTCGGTCCTGTTTCGCTGGGGCGCTCTCCTGGATGAGGCAGACAGGCGAGATCCAGAATTGACGGATCCAGGCTTATGCTTGCCGCCTGCCACCAGCTCGGAGCGAGATCATCCCGGCCGTCCTCCTGGGGGCTGCAAGGTGGGAGCGGTGGACGTGGAGGCGGTCTCATGCAGCCGGGCTCATGCTCGTGTGCTCTGCCCACCAGCTCGGGCCAGATCTTCCCGGCCGTGCTTCCGGGTTGCGGGTTGCGAGGCGGTGGAGGGGGATCAGGACATCATGTAGCGGCGAGGCGGCGCCATGAACTCGGATCGGCGAGTCTCGGGCCGTGCTCCTGGTGGTGCCCCCTGGTGAGATGGCGAGGCGGTGGGATCGGGTCATCATGCAGCGGCGAGGCGGTGCCATGCAGCCGGGCTCATGCTCGATGCACTGCCACCAGCTCGGGTCGGCGAGATCATCCGGGCCGTGCTCCTGGCGGTGGCGGTGGCGGCGGTGGCGTTGATCGCCGGCGGCCCGTGATGAGCAGCGAGGCGGTGGCATTGCCGGGCTCAGCTCTGCGGCTCGCCACGGGGCCGGCGGTGGCCGGTGGTGCCGACCGCAGCTCATCTAGGTGAGGACCCCGCGGGTCCTTTTCCTGTCTGCATTGGGCCTCTTTTGTCCGCTTCCCACCCGGTCGATCTGCCCGGTTCAGGCGGGATTGTCCTTGATGGAGCGCCCAAAGAGCGCGCTTTCCGCACAATCGCACTCTAGAGGCCGAGGGTTCGATCCCCTTCAGCTCCACCGAAGCCCGCGTAAACACTCATGTTTGCGCGGGCTTTTTGTTTCTGAAAGGGGCTGGGAAAACGCATTTCGTTTCCCATTTTCCCACTGGCGGCACCTCACCTTCAGGGGCTCTGAGCGCCGTCTGCTGTCGGGTTGCGATCCCCCTGATCTCGTGCTCCTGGTAGTACCTCCTGTGGAGGTGGCCACCAGGTCGGGCGAGATGCTCGATCCAGACACGCGCCCCTGTTCCTCGTGGTGCTCCCCAGCTCGATGAGCACCACCAGCCCGGCGCCCTGCTCGCGCTGGTGGTGCTTCATCCGGGGACGGTCGCCACCAGCTCGGGCGGGACTCCTCGTGGTCTCCTCCGGGTGTGGCCACCAGCTCGGCGAGATCCCCTGCAGGTACGCGCTCCCGGTGGCGCTCCAGACGATGGCGGATCCTGGGAGGGGATCGGCGAACGGGGCCGCGAGGCGGTGGAGATGCGGTGCGTGCCCACGAACTCGGCGGGATCGGTATGTCCTGGGAGCGATCGGGGACCATCGTCCAGAACCCCGCCACGAGCACGGGGACGGGCCTGGACGCGGCGAAGCTCGATGTCTATCACCTCCCTCCGCCTCCGTGAAGTCGGCAACGAGCACGGCCCGGTCGAGAGCGCCGGTACGTGTCCGCCAGGTTCCGTCCTGGCACTAGCGGCGGAGGTCGTGGCGGTGGCGCTCCTGATCGGCGCTTTATCCCCGCCCGCCCGCATGCGTCCCGGTGGCGCGCGGACGCCCGTCTACTGGCCTGTAACGAGAGAAGAGACATCGGTCGCGACTCACGCCCCCGGCCGCGCCCGCTGCATCCTGGGAGGCGATCTGCGAATGGGGCCGCGAGGTGGTGGAGGTGGTGCGGGTCCTCCTCGGAAATGCTCCTTTTTTGAAATCGGCGACCGGACATGCAACCATCATCTCCGTGACCCCTGGGCAAATAACCTTTCAAGTTGAGAAGAATCCGCCCCCAGCCTTGGAGTGGGATACATACGAGCGCCTCGTGACCGAGGACTGGGATAGACTTCTCGCCAATCCGGATACGGACGAATCGACCATCCAACGGCCGAGGGGGTCTGGTCGCCATCCTGATCAGGCGCTCAAGCCGCCACATCCCGGACAAAATCCGCCTCCGTGACGTCCTTTCGCAGAGGGCTGAGGAGTAGCTCCATCGCGGGATTCCACCGATCGCTCAACGCCAGCGCGCGCAAGTGGAGGATGTGT
>DATAGU010000124.1:0-34860 GCA_036263495.1 Polyangia bacterium
CCTCGGCCAGCGTGGATCACACGGTGCGGCTGTGGGACATCAGCACCGGCACCTGCCAGCGGTTCTTCCGGCACGAGAACTACGTCGAGGACGTGGCCTTCTCGCCGGATGGACGGACGCTCGTGTCCTGCAGCGTGGACAAGACGATCCGCCTGTGGCCGGTCAGCCACACCAAGCGCCTCCCCGAGGATCCGGCGGGGCTCCAGAAGTGGATGGGCGACCTCACCTCGGCCGAGATCCAGCCCGGCCGCGAGCTCGGGACGCCGTAAAGGAACAGGCGCCGTTCAGCCCGCCCACACCGGGGGCCGCCGTCCTGCCCAGGGGCGGGCCGCCTCGAGCTGGGCGGCCAGCCGGAACAGCGTGGCTTCGTCGCCGAAGCGGCCGATGAAGTGGGCGCCGATGGGCAGCCCGGCCGCGTTCCAGTAGAGCGGCACCGACATGGCCGGCTGCCCGGTGACGTTGCAGATCGGCGTGAAGGGGGTGTAGACCGCGGCGCGGAAGAGGGGCGCCATGGGGTTGTCCGGCGGCGCATCGAAGGTGCCGAGCGGCGCCGGCGGCTCGGCCAGGGTGGGGGTGAGGAGCACGTCCCAGGTCTCCATGAACCCGGCCACCGTGCGGGACACCTGCTGCAGGAGGGTCCAGGCGTTGAGGTAGCGCGGCGCCGGGATGCTCTGGCCGATCTCGTAGAGCGCCCGGGTGAGCGGCTCGAGCTCGTCCTTGTTCACCGCCTTGCCGAGGAGCTGGCCCAGGCCATCGAACTGGGCGGTGCACCCCGCGGCCCAGATGCCCGTGAAGGCCTCGGTCAGGGCCTGCGCCGGCAAGGGCAGCGTCTGCTCGGACACCTCGTGGCCGAGATCGGCGCACAGCCGCGCGGCGTCGTGCACCGCGGCCACGCAATCGGGGTGCACGGGCGTGCCCGTGGGCGCGGCCGTCGTGAAGGCGATGCGCAGCCGGCCTGGCGGCGCGCCCACCTCCTCGAGATAGGGCCGCGCGGGCGGCGGCGCGTGATAGGGATCGCCCGGCGCCGGTCCGCGGGTCGCGTCGAGCACCGCGGCGCTGTCCCGCACCGAGCGGGTGACGGCGTGCTCCACCACCAGCCCGCCGATCACGTCCCCGAACAGGGGCGCGAGCGTGTTGCGCGCCCGCGTCGGCTTGAGGCCGAAGATGCCGCAGCACGAGGCGGGGATGCGGAGCGAGCCGCCGCCATCGCTGCCGTGGGCGATGGGCACGATGCCCGCGGCCACCGCCGCCGCCGCGCCGCCCGAGGAGCCGCCCGTCGAGTGCCCGAGGTCCCAGGGGTTCTTGCACGGCCCGAGGAGCCGCGACTCGGTGGTGCAGAGGAGCCCGAGCTCGGGCACGTTGGTCTTGCCCGCGGCGATGAGCCCGGCGCGCTTGTGCCTCGCGACCAGCTCGCCGTCCATCGGCGCCACCACGTCCCGGGTGATGGCCGAGCCGTTGGTGAGGCGCACGCCCGCGTAGAGCGTGATCAGGTCCTTGAGGAGGAAGGGGACGCCCGCGAGCGGCCCCGCGCCGAGCGGCGCCGCGGCCGCGGCCCGTGCCTCGGCGTCCATGCGCGTCACCACCGCGTTCAGCCGCGGGTTCACCTTCTCGATGCGGCGGAGCGTCGCCTCCACCACCTCGAGCGGCGTGACCTCCTTCTTGCGGATCTTCTCTGCGACGGCCATGCCGTCGAGGTGCGCGAGCTCGTCCATGGCGCGGCATCATAGCCTTCGCCCGGTCCAAGGCGACCTGGATCTTTCCGGAGGAGAGGGAGGGGAGGGGAGGGGAGAGCGAGGGAGGCGCGGCCGGGTCAGCCGTTGGGGAGCACGGAGAGATCGAGCGGGGGCACGAGATCGGGCAACGCGGCCTGATCCGCCGGCGTGGCCTGGTCCTGCACGCCCCCGAGGTCCGGCGGCGTCGCCAGGTCGGGCGGCGCGCCGGCCGCGAGGTTCAGGCTCTGCAGCGTGCACGTCGGGCTCAGCGGCCCCTGCGTGGTCCCGTACGCGATGATGCTGCCGCGGAGCTTGGCGAGCACCTCGAGCGTGTAGCTCGCGCCCGCGGTGTAGCCGTTGCCGCCGCCGAGATCGACGGCGCCGAGGTCGAGGATGATGTCCTGCTTCGGGGTGCCGGGGAAGTGCGTCTTCGTCGATACGATCGGACCGCCCGGCAGCGTCACGGTCACCGTCAGCGCATCGGCCTGCACGGCGGTCGAGTCATAGTTGAGGGACACCTGGAGCGTGCCCCGGCGACAGGCCGGAGGGCCGCTGCAACCGCCGAGCGCGAGTCCGGCCGCCACGAGCGGCCCCGCGAACCATCGAACAAACCGCATCGCGCGCATGAGAGCCTCCAAAAAGGTCGAAGTCAGCTTCGCCAGCTAGTAGGTCAGTCGTTAGTAGAGGTAGCGCAGACCGAGCTGGAACCGGAACGGCGCCTGCCGGCCACGGTTGGCGAGCCCGAAGTTGATGCCGTCGAGGGTCGTCAGGCTGGTCGGCGTGTCGATGTTGAAGATGTTGAAGAGGTCGACGATGGCCGTGAGGTGCTGGCCGATGAGCGCGTTGAAGTCGTAGGCGACGCGCACGTTCACCACGAACGTGTCGGGCGTGCGGAAGGCGGCGATGTTGCCGACGCTGTTGGGCGCGGCCGGATCCGTGCCCTGCGGCGACCGGCGGATGCTGAAGGTGCCGTCGGTGGCGTTGAAGTACAGCTTGGAGAGCGGGATGCCCGTGGCGTAGTTCATGTTGACGCCGAAGAGGAAGCCGCTCCGCGTGTAGGAGACGCGCGCGCGGAACTGGTGCCGCTGGTCCTCGGGCAGGTAGCCGGACTGGAAGAACTTGTACTGCCGCGGGTTGGCGTAGGCCGACCCGCCGCCCACCGTGCCGCCCACCGTGTCCGAGCCCGGCCCCTCGAGGAACGAGAGCGTGTAGGCGGCGTAGATGTCCCAGGACTTGGTCGGCTGCGACTCGACGATGAAGTCGACGCTGTTGTAACGGCGGTAGTTGCCGTCGGGCCGGGTGTAGAGGAACACGCGCTCGGGCTGGCCGTTGACGTAGCCCACCACGCGCGTGCCCGAGGGATCCCACACCTGGTTGACCTCGACCGCGTCCCAGATGTTGGAGATGCGCTTGTAGGTGTAGTTCACGGCCGCGATCGAGTTGTTGAAGATCTCGCGCGTCAGGCTGAGGGTGATCTCGTCGTCGTGCGGCGGGTTGAGGTGCTGACCGTCGAGCCGGTAGCCGGCCGCGCCGCCCGAGCTCGACTGGAAGACGAACCGCTGCTGGGTGTTGTCCCAGACGTAGCGCCGCTGCGGGGCGTCGACGTCGGCGCGGCTGGCGGGCAGGAGGCTCAGGGTCTCGTTGGCGCGGGCGTAGAAGGCGCTGAAGATGGTCTTGCTGTCGCCCGTGAGGTCGAAGGTGAAGCCGAACCGCGGGCCGAAGCCGACCAGGCTCGACACGGTCTGGCCAAGCGAGTTGCGGGTGTAGCCCCAGTCGACGCGGAAGCCGGGCAGGAACACGAAGCGCCGGGTGATCCGCCAGCGGTCCTGGGCGTAGGCGCCCACGCCGGCGCCGAACTGATTGTTCGAGAACTCGGGCGCCTCGGTGAGGGTCGCGCCGTTGCAGTTCCGCCCGGTGGCCGGATCGCACAGGCCATCGAGGCCGGGCTGGCCGCTGTTCGAGGTCAGGAACGAATCGCCCGGGGTGTGGCGGAAGAAATTGTGATAGGCAAAGCGCGTCTGGATGCCGAACTTGGCGTCGTGGGTGCCGGCGGCGCGGCCGCGCTTGGACACCGAGACGTCGAACTGCCACGTATGCCGGCGATCGATGGTGATGGGGATGCCGTTGCCCCAGATCGAGCCGTCGAAGTTGTTGGTGTGGCGCGGCCGATCCGGATCATAGGCGCAGTCCGCGGCGGTGTAGGGCTTGGGGCACGGGTCGATGCCGCCGATGAACTGTCCCTGCGGCCGCTGCTCGAGGTTGTTGAAGTTGTAGCCGGCCTGCACCTGGGTCGACAGGCTGTTCGAGTGGAAGTAGTCCCACTGCACGACGCCGAAGGCGCCGCCCTGGTTCTGGCCGTACTCGACGTTGGGCAGCTCGCCGTTCGACTGATCGCGGTTGCGCACGTAGGCGTAGTCGCTGTTGCCGGAGAGGGTGAAGCGGTGCTTGGACGTGGGCGCCCAGGTGAGCTTGAACCGCGGGAAGAAGTTGTTCTGCTGGCGCGCCGGGTGCTGCACGTTGAGCGGCGGGCCGATGGGGAGCTGCGACTCGATGCGGTCGTACTGGAGCCCGATGCTGGCCCACAGCTTGTGCTTGATGAGCGGGCCGCTGATGTTGAAGTTGGCCTGATAGTTCTGCGTGTTGACGCCGGGCGCGGTGGAGAGGGGGAGCTCGTTCTCGTAGACCTGGCTGCCGTACTGGTTGCGGACGCCGAACCGACCGCTCTGGATGTAGAACGAGGTGTCGATGTGCAGCTTGTCCGACCCCGGGGCGGTGATGAGGTTGACGACGCCGCCGAGCGCGTTGTACTGCGCCTCGAGGCCGCCGGTGATGACCTCGATCGAGCCGATGGAGTCGAAGTTGACCTGGGTCGAGAAGTTGTTGGTCACCGAGTCGGTGATGTCGAGGCCGTCGACGAGGTAGCGGTTCTGGAGGCGGTTGGCGCCCTTGATGACGGGGATGGTGTTCTGGGTCGGATCGGTCGGATAGGACACGCCGGCCACCTGGTTGAGGACGTTCTGGTAGCTGCGGCGAGTGGCGAGGCGCGCCTCGGTGTCGGCGCCGATCACGGTGCCGGTCTTGGCCGTGTCGGGGTGGGTGAGGTGGGTCTCCTCGATGACGTTGTAGGTCTGGACCTTCTCGATCTCGGGGGACCAGGAGATGTTGAGGGGGGTGTTCTCGCCCTGGCGCACGCGCACCTTGCGGCGGAGGGGCTTGAGGCCGGGGAAGCCGATCTCGACGTCATAGACGCCGGGCGGGAGCTCGGGCAGCTCGAAGGCGCCGTTGTCCTCGACCGTGGCCGAGCGGGGCTCGCCGATGAGCGCCGGGCTCGTGGCGGAGACCTCGAGGCCGCCGAGGGGCTTCTTGGTGTTGGCGTCGATGACCGTGCCGGTGATGCGGCCCGTGGTCTCGCCGACGGCGTGCGCGGTCCGGGGGGCGAGCAGCAGGCTGCCCGCCGCGAGGAGGGCCAGGGTGAAGCCGCCCAGGGTGGAGGAGCCGAGGGCCAGGACGAGGACGTAGGGACGTTTCTTCATCGCTGTCATCACTGCACCTGGAAGCAGAAGATGTAGGGGGGATTGGCCGGCCGCAGCGAGGCGGCAGGGAACCGGGCGCGAATGGTGGCGGCGTCCCTCGGCAGGCAGTTCGCTTGCGTGCAGGCCGTGGGGTTGGTGGCCGTGACCGTGGCGGCGTCATAGGTCATGACCGCGCACACCGGCGAGTAGCCGGTGTCGTTGCGGCCGGCCTCGAGCACGTCGTACCCCCGGCCGATGGCCCCGGCGGCGGTGCCGATGTTGCTGCGCGGGTAGAAGAGCGTCTGGGGGACCATCGTCACCGTCTGACCGTTGTCGGGCGTGGTGGTGGGGATGTAGCCGCCGTCGATGTAGGCGGTGATGAAGTGGTCGTACCAGCCAAAGCGCTGGGTGAAGATGCCGGGGCTCGTCCCGGGGGTCTCGCCGATGCGATAGACGCCTGCCCCGACGTCGATCTGGGCCCAGGCGAGGTAGTTGCCGGTGGGCTGGCTGACCGAGAGGTCGGGCCGCGAGAGGAGGGTGGTCTCGGTCTTCACCGACTGGCAGTCGATCGTGCCGCGCACCACGCGCTCGGCGACGATGGGCACGTAGCTCCAGGTGGGCGTCGCGCCGGTCGGATAGGTGGCCGAGGGGAGGACGGTGACGATGTTGCCCTGCTGGTCGTACCGGACCTCATCGGTCCGCGGGTCGTACACGTAGTTCTTGGGCGGCGTGCACGGGGTCGAGCCGTCGAAGCGGTAGGCGACCGGCGCGGGGACGCGCGAGTAGGGCGCGCCGTTCTCGACCAGGCGCAAGGGATCGGTCCCGGTCGGCGGGGTCGGGGGGCCGATCTGCGAGGTCGAGAACGGGAACGAGAAGTACCCGATCGCGTTGCCGTTCGCGTAGGCCGGCACCTCGGTGAATCGCCCGCGCCCGGGCCGTGTGCGATCTCCTCCCACCCCGACGTAAGCGGGAGGAAAATTGACCGGATCCACAGCTCCAGCGGAGAATTCTCCCGTGGGATAGGGTTCGCAGCCTGCCGCAAGGATGAGCCAACAGAGCCAATGACGCTTTGTCATAGCGGCGGACGGTATCGCTGTAATTTTGACAAGACAAGCCCCATCTGCTGGGCAGGCGTTCCGTTGTTTAGCTATGTCGGGGTAGCCGCTGGGGATTTGAGCAGACCTGCGGGAGGGGAGAGGTCTGTGATCGCTACGGGGTTGACATCAGATCATGTCGTTGACGCAGTCTCGGAGATCGTCATCGACATGTGATCATGTCGTGGACGACATCGCGGAGGCCGTCATCGACATGTGATCATGTCGTGGACGCAGTCTCGGAGGCCGTCATCGACATGTGATCATGTCGTGGACGCAGTCGCGGAGGCCGTCATCGACATGTGATCATGTCGTGGACGCAGTCGCGGAGGTTGTCATCGATAGGTGATCATGTCGTGGACGACATCGCGGAGGCCGTCATCGACATGTGATCATGCCGTGCACGACCTCGCGGAGGCCGTCATCGACATGTGATCATGCCGTGCACGGCCTCGCGGAGGCCGTCATCGACATGTGATCATGCCGTGCACGACATCGCGGAGGCCGTCCTCATGGCGGGAGATGTGATCCATGATCAGGCCTTGACCCGGATCCTGCTGGCCTTGTTCGTCGCCCTGGGCGCTGGCGCTTGTGCGTCGCGCCCCCGGGCAGTCCCTGATCCTGGAGCGGCGCCGCGACCCTCGACGTCCGCGCCGCTCTCCTTCTATCGCACGATGGACTCGGACGAGTGGGTCGCGCGCACGTTGCAGGTGCAGGCGCACTATCGGCGGGCACTGGTGGTGGCGAGCGATGGGAAGGCGCCGCGCACCCTGCGCGTCCCGCGGCTCGATCTCAACGCCCGCCCCGTGTCCGAGGGGGCCGGGAAGTCCGCGAAGCGCCGGACCACGGACCGGCTCCCGGTGGCGCGCGTGTTCCGCACCCTGCAGGAGGCGGCGGACGCGGCCCGGGGAGGCGATCTCGTGGCCGTGCTCCCGGGCTCCTACGAGGGGTTCCTGGTCGGCGACAAGCCCGACGCGGGGGAGGGCCGCTACCTGCGTTTCGTCGCGCTCGGCCGCCCGGGCGCAGTGGTCATCGATCGTCCGAGCCCGGTGGACCGCGGGCGCTGGATGGTGCTCTTCCGGGCCGCCCATCACGTCATCCTCGAGGGGTTCCAGATCGCGGGGCACAGCCGGCCCGAGGCGGACGACCCCACGGCCCCCTGGGCGGGCATCATGCTCGACGGGGACTTCGCGCACAGCGGCGCGCTCACGCACCACGTCGTGATCGTGGGCAACTTCTCGCACCACCACCGGAAGTGGGGGCTGCACAGCACCGACACGCACACGGTGCTCCTCCAGGACAACCTGTTCGCCTTCTCGGCGCGCGAGCACTCGGCCTATGTCTCGGACGGCTCGGACAACTACGTCATCCGGCGCAACGTGTTCTTCGGCAGCCGCGCGAGCGGGCTGCAGTGCAACCTGGATCCGGTCTCGTCGTTCGACGAGACCGGGCGGCACCCGGCGCTCGCGGACGGGCCGCCGGCCGCGCCCACGCGCGCCTGGGCGCTCGATCTGGTCGAGCGGGCGACGCGGCGCTTCGGCCCGCACGGCTTCCCCGATGGCCGGGGCGAGAACTTCATCATCGAAGAGAACGTCATCAACCAGAACGGCGCGATCGGCGGCGGCGCGCTCAACCTGGCCGGGCTCGAGGACTCGCTCATCCAGAACAACCTCCTCTATGACAACCACGCCCACGGCATCGCCCAGTGGGACGACGGCAACCCCTACGATCGGCCGTACGTCGATCCCGGGCCGGCCACGGCCGAGGCGTTCCAGGGGCCGGACTCGCTGCCGCTCTGGGGCTGTCGCCGGAACCTCATCCGCAACAACACCGTGCTCATGCGCCATCGCTCGCGCGCGGCGCTGCAGAGCGTCCACGGCAGCTGGGGGACGCGGCTCTACAACAACATCCTCATCAACGACGTGGGGCCGTCGATCGAGGTCACGAACACCGGGATCTACCGCTTCGAGGCCGTGGGCAATGTGGTGAACCGGGTGGTCTATTCGGGGGCGGGCGTGGCGCAGTCGCTGCTGAGGCTGGCGACGGTGCCGGCGGATGAGGAGCGGAACGTGCTCGGGGTGGATCGCGAGCGGCTCTCGCGGGAGTTCGTGCGGTATGGGGAGGCGCCGTGGGTGCTCATCGAGGAGGGGTGGTGGCGGCTCAACCCGGCGCGGCCGGACTTCCACCCGCGGGCGGATTCACGGCTGCTCGCGGGGACGGGCGAGGAGAGTTCGGTGCCGCGGCGGGATCTCGAGGGGGTGGCGCGGCGCGGGGCCGATGTCGGCGCGCTCGGGGCGGCTCGCGGGCGCTGACGGCGGAGCGGGGGGATCGCTCACGCTCCCGATGACAGTCACGGTAGAGTCCCGTCGTGGCGCGCGACGATGACCGATCGGGGGCGATGGCGGTGGATCTGGCCGAGCGCGTGCTTGCCCTCTTGCGGGCGCGCGAGCAGACGCAGGGCGTGCCCACGGGGACGCTGGCACGGCTCGGGCGCACGGCGCTGGCTGGCGCTCGGCTGGGCTTGAGCCGCCTGCGGGGCCGGCTCGCGGGGCATGACGAAGCGGGCCTCGCGGGGCTCGACCCGGAGACGATCGCCCGGCTCACCGAATCGCTTGGCGAGCTCAAGGGCGTGGCCATGAAGATCGGGCAGATCCTGAGCTACATCGACGAGACGCTGCCGCCCGAGAGCGCGCGGGTGCTGGCGCTGCTGCAGACGCAGTCGCAGCCCACGCCGCTCGCCGAGGTCGAGGCCGCCATCCGGCGCGAGCTCGGCGAGCGGGCGCCTGCGCTGCTCGGCGCGCTGGAGCCCGAGCCGGTGGCCGTGGCCTCGATCGGTCAGGTGCACCGCGCCCGCCTGCCCGACGGGACCCGGGTGGCGGTCAAGGTGCGCCACCCGGGGATCGCAGAGGCCCTCCAGGCCGACTTCCGCGCGGCGCGGCTCGGCAAGGAGTTCGCGCGCCTGCTCGCCCCGGCCGGCAACGTCGCCGAGGTCATGGCCGAGGCCGAGGCGCGCTTCCTCGAGGAGTGTGATTACGCGCTCGAGGCCGAGCGCCAGGAGTGGTTTCGGGGCTGGTTCGCGGGGGATCCGGATCTCCTGGTGCCGCGCGTGCACCGCGACTGGAGCGGGCCCGGGCTGCTGGTGAGCGATTGGTGTGACGGCCAGTCGTTCGAGGCGTTCCTCGGCACGGACCCGCCGCAGGCCGTGCGCGACCGGCTGGGCGCGGCGCTCTATCGCTTCTATCTCGGCACGCTCTACCGGCACGGCGCGCTCGCGGCCGACCCGCACCCCGGCAACCTGCTCTTTCTCGCCGATGGCCGCGCGGCCATGCTCGACTTCGGTTGCGTGCGCGAGTTCCCGGCCGCCGACGTGGCGGCCCTCATCCAGCTGTCGGCCGCCGCCCGCGCGGACGAGCCTGGGGCGCTCCGCGAGGCGCTGGTGCGCATCGGCGCCCGTGACCCAGGGACCGCGGGGCCCGACTTCGAGACGGCGCGCGACCTCGTGCGCGGCTTCTTGAGCCCGCTCCTCGAACCCGGACCGCATCGCATGGCGGTGGGCACGAGCCTGGCGGCGCGCGAGGTGTTGACCAACAAGCGCGCGATGCTGCGTCTCAACCTGCCGCCCGGACGGCTGCTGTTCCTGTTTCGCATCCGCTTCGGCCTGTATGCCGTGCTGGCGCGCCTCGGGGCGGTGGCGGACTGGGGCGCGCTCGAGGCAGATCTGGCGCGCCAGGCGGGCTCGGCGTCGAGTCCGGAGGCGAGCGGCGCCGGCCGGCCGACCGGAGGGCCCGCTGGATCCACGGGATCTGCTTGATCCCGCGACCAATGGGCGCATACCGTCGCCCTCATGACGCGGTCGCGCATCATCCGCACGCTCCTCGGTCAGCTGGCGCTGCTCCTCTTGGGCGGCGTGCTCGGCACCTTGTGCGACCAGCTGCACGTGCGTTTTGGCGTGCTGTGGTATCCCCACCCGTCGTACTGGCTCGGCGGGCCCGGGGGGCAGGCGGCGTGGGTGCCGCCGCTGTTCGCCGGCGCCGCGATCGTGCTGGTCAACGGCTACCGGCCGATCGGACGCTGGTTCCA
Organism: Polyangia bacterium; assembly: GCA_036263495.1. Classification (GTDB taxonomy): domain Bacteria; phylum Myxococcota_A; class Polyangia; order Palsa-1104; family SHYY01; genus DATAGU01. The sequence goes on from DATAGU010000124.1 coordinate 10,399, forward strand.
TGACGACGACCCGGCGCCGCGGTGGCGCGTGGTGCTGCCGCTCGCCTGGTTCGTGGCCGCCTACGTGGCCACGGCGCTCCTGGCCCCGCACCCGCGATCGCTCACGGCCCTGCTCGTGCTCACCTGGCTCTGCCGGGTGATGGTGTATCCCCATCGCGCCACGGTGGTCTATGCCATCACGTGCGCGATCGCGGGGCCGGCCTTCGAGGCGGCGCTGTCGTCCACGGGGGCGTTCTTCTACGCCCGGCCGGCCTGGCTGGTGCCCGAGTGGCTGCCGGCGCTGTATCTGCACCTGGCGCCGCTCGTGCGCCACGTGCATGCGGCGTTCTTTCGTGACCTGCGGCCTTCCGCCAGCAGCGAGCCGGCGCCCTATCTTTCCTTCAAGAACCTGGAGCGAGAGTGAGATCCGACGAGGACACAGGCCCCGTGAAGCCGGGGGACGAGCCCGGCGAGGCGGCAGCGGCAGGGACGCGCTTCGTGGTGACGCGGGAAGAGGCGGGGCGCACGCTGGCGGCCGTGATCCGCGCGCATGGCTGGGCCGCGACCTGGAACGAGGCGCGGCGACTGATCGAGCGCGGGAAGGTGAGGGTGGGCGGCGCGGAGACGACCGATCCGGCCCTGCGCGTCGACGAGACGCAAGCCGTCGAGCTGCGGCTCCACGCGCCGCGCCCGCGCGCGACGCCGCCCGGGCACATCGTCCACGACGACCCGCAAGTGGTGGTGTTCGACAAGCCGGCCGGCTTCTCGTCGGTGCCCTATGAGCGCCGCGAGACGGACACGGCCATGGATCTCATCCGGGGCCACTGGCGCGCGGAGGGACGGCGCGCCACCGAGGTGCCGCTCCACGTGGTGCATCGCATCGACAAGGAGACCTCGGGCCTGATCATGTTCGCCAAGACCCGCCTGGCCGAGCGGGTGCTGGCGGCGGCCTTCCGCACGCACGCGGTGGAGCGCACCTATATCTGTGTGGCCCATGGCCTCGTGCATGATCAACGCATCGAGAGCCACCTGGTCGAGGACCGCGGCGATGGGCTGCGCGGCTCGACGCGGGAGCCTCACCGGGGCAAGCGCGCCGTCACCTGGGTGCGGGCGCGCGAGGTGCTCGGCAACGTGGCGACCGTGTGCGAGATCCAGCTCGAGACGGGCAAGACCCACCAGATCCGCATCCACATGGCCGAGCGCAGGCACCCGGTGGTGGGCGAGAAGGTCTATATCCGCGACTTTGTACGCCACGACGGAACGCCGCTCGCGTCGCCTCGGCTGCTGCTCCACGCGGCGACGCTCGGCTTCGTGCACCCGTCCACCGGGATGCACATACAGTTCGAGAGTCCCCTGCCACCCGAGTTCGTGGACGTAATGGAGCGACTGCGGCGGATGGCGCGCTGAGGCGCCTGTGATCTGGGATCTTATCTGGGGAGCGCGCGGAGCTTGGTGTCGAGGCGTTGCCAGAGCCGCCCGAGGTCGAGCGCGAAGCCCGGCAGGAGCGGTGTGGTGTAGCTCCCCTCGCAGCTCGTGAACGCCGTGAGCCAGCCCTTCTCGCCACGACGATAGAAGCAGGCGTCCCTGCGCGACGGATCGAGCAGCCAATACTCGTCGCTGCCCTGTTCGAAGTAGCGGCGCGCCTTGAGGCCCCGGTCGATCTCCTCGGTGGAGGGTGACAGGATCTCGACGGCGATGTCAGGCGCTCCGATCATCCACCCCTCGGGATCGATCGGACGGTCCTTGCGCTCGTCGAGGACGAGGGCCAGGTCGGGGCGGTAGTCCCGCTTCCCCGGGGGCATGAAGAAGGAATGCTCGGAGATCACCCAGCAACGGCCGGGGACCTCCTCCTCGTAGCGCGACAGCCACACGAGGAGCAGATCGCGCAAGACATCGTGCGCCGTGCGTCCCGTCGGGCTCAACAGCAGCCTCCCCTCCTCGAACTCCAGGCGATACGCCGGTGGATCTTCCCGCGCCAGATACTCGTTCCAGCTCAACAACTGGCCGTACGTGGCGAGCGGTTCCTCCCGCTCCCGCGCGCAGAGGCCGTCAGGAGGGTCGTTGTGGTACTCCATTGATTCAAACGCTAGCACGGCGGCTGGCGTTTGGCAGCCTAAAAGTATCGGCGCGCAGAACGGCCGCGCGGCAGACCGCGGCGCCGCCGATCACTTGGTGGCGAAGCCGTACTTGCCGAGGAGCTGGGGAAGCTCCTTGCGCTGGCGTAGGCGCGCGAGCGAGGTGTCGCGCAGCATCTTCTCGGCGTAGCGCACTCGCCCCTCGTTGCTCGGATCGTACCGGGTGAGGGCCTCGACCCACAGGAGCTCCTCGAGCGTGCGCAGCGCCTCGCCCAACTGGCCGAGCTCGGTCTGGGAGCGCGTGAGGTTGTAGAGCGACTCGGTGAGGAGCGGGTAGGGCAGCTGCTCGGCCGCCGTGCGGGCCTGCTGGAAGGCCTCGGCCGATTCACGGAAGTGCCGCGCCTTGATCTGGACCAGGCCGATCCCTTCGTAGAGGTCCCAGCGATCGAGGGGGCTCAGCGCGGTGGCGGGGTGGCTCTTGGCCAGGGCCAGGTACTCGCGCAGGACGGCATCGGTCTCGCTGCTCTGCAGCTGGTTCCGCAAGGCGTCGAGCGGCTCCGCGATCTCGCGCCGGGTCGCCGGCGCGAGATCTTCCTTGGCCCTGTCGACCAGGGCCATCGCCGCGTCGGCGTCGTACTTGGCCACGGGGTCGTGCAGGAGGCTCTGGCCGATGCCCTGCGCCAGGCCGTAATGACCCTTCTGTGCGTAGGCGATGGCCAGGTTGAGCAGCACCTGGCCGCGGGTCTCTTCGATCGGGGAGCGGGGATCGACGAGGGGCTTGGGCGTGAGGAGCGCGGTCCTGAAGTGCGCGATCGCGCGGTCGTTGTCGTTGCGATGGAGGAGATAGAGCGTGCCCAGCTGGTTGTGCGCCTCGCTGAAGTCGGGGCGCAGCTTGACCGTCTTCTCGTAGAAGACGATGGCGTGGTCCTTGTCGCCGAGGTCTGCGTAGGCGCCGCCGAGGTCGAAGGCGGCGAGGAGGTTGCTCGGATCGGCGTCGAGGGCCTGCTTGAAGAAGGTGGCGGCCTGGGCGATCTCACCGTTGCCGGCGGCGCGGTAGCCTTGTTCGTAGAGTTTGGCCGAGCGCGCGGGGTCGCGTCCGGCCAGAGCGTCCTGGCCAGGAGCGAGGGCGAGGACGGCGTGGGCGAGGACGGCGACTGCGGCGGGGGACAGGATGCGCATGTGTGATCCACACACGACGTCGGGCCCGGCTGTCAACCGGGTTCGCCTCGCGAGGGCTTCCTGGGGAGCAAGCGAGCGAGTGCCCTCTTGCCAACCGGGGACGCGGCTCTATCTCCTGTTGACCATGACGATTTTATCGTCGGGGGGCCGGAGGAAAATGATGAAGAAACACGCTTTTTTTATGTGGACTTCAGGCCTGGTGCTTTTTTCCGCCTGCGGCGCCCCCGACCCTGCTTCTTCGGGCGAACCTGTGGGCACAGGAGATCCGCAGGCGCTCGTGACCGAGAATGATTCGAACAGAAACCTCCTCAACATGAATGCGCTCAACATGAATGCGCTCAACATGAATGCGCTGAATCTCAATGCTCTCAACATAAATGCCCTCGATCCCGCGGCCGCGCTCACCATCCGCTCTCCTGGGCCCAAGGGTGACCTCGCGCGCCAGCTGGTTCGATACGCGGTGGGCTGCGCCCTGTCCCCGAGCCAATCCTTCAGCTTCTCCTGGACCGATGGCACGGGCACGGTGCATGACGAGGTCTATCTGGGCCAGCTCGGGCTCGCGCCGACGTGGGCGACCGCTCCGCTCACCAGCTCAGGGGCGCGCTGGGTCTCGGCCTGCCTGGCCTCGCGGGTCAACTACTATGGCACCCCGGTACCCATCTCCTCGCGGGCCCCTGGCGTGCTCACCACCTCGTCGAGTGAGAGGGGCACGTACGCGTACGAGGAGGGGGCCTTCTGGGGCAACGTCTTCGGCCCGACCCCCGCGGTGTTCGCTTGCTACGATCTGCTCACCACCTCTCACTCCCGTGCCCGCGCGCGCGATTGCGCCGCCGGTCACGCGGACTCCGACGGCTACGTCGAGCAGTGCGGCATCATCCAGATCGTCGGCCCCTGCACGACGTCCTGCCTCCTCCCTCTCCTCGAGGGTGACGGCTACTCGAGCTGCGGCAGCCTCCTCAGCAAGACCAGCGAGACCATCACCGTCTTCCTGCAGTAGGCCGCGATGCGCGTCACCCATCGCCGCGCCGGCAGGCCGGCCGGCATCGGCGCGAGTTGAGGAGGGCCATGTCCAGCTCGCGACACAAGAAGATTCAACACCGGGCGTCCCCTCGAGTGGGGGCGCCGAATCCCGCCTCGCCTGCGGACAGCTCGGTCGGCTGGGCGACGACGGTCGTCGCGGACGTGGACAAGTTCGTAGAGGCGAAGAAACGGGAGAAGGAGCGGACCGAAGAGTTCCACATTGGCGAGGTGCTCGGCGGACGCTACGAGCTCGCCGAGCACCTCGGCGCCGGTGCCTTCGGCAGGGTCTACCGCGCCCACGACCGCGTGGCCGACGAGACCGTGGCCATCAAGCTCCTCCGCTACAACCGGCAACGAGCACCGGACGCCATCGCGCAGCTGCGCAGCGAGCTGCGGACGGCTCGCAAGGTGACGCACCCGGGCATCGTGCGCATCCACGACGTCATCGACCTCGGCGATCGCCTGGCGCTGTCGATGGAGCTCGTGTCCGGCGAGACGCTGAAGGCGCGCCTCGAGCGCGAAGGGCGGCTGGCCGAGCCTGAGCTGCACGCCCTCGCCGTCGATCTTACGCGTGCGCTGCATGCGGCGCACGCGGTGGGTGTGGTGCATTGCGATCTCAAGCCCGCCAACATCATCTTGCGCGCCACCACGGGACGCGCCGTGATCACCGACTTCGGCATCTCGTGCTTCCAGCCTCCGTCCAGCGAGGATCCACCCTCGGGGAGCGATGCCGCGGGGCCCGAGGGCGCCGCGGCCTCGATGGCCGAGGCCGTCGAGCGCACCCTCGAAGATAGCGGCACGCGGCAAGAGCTGCTCGTGACCACCGTCGCGACCACCGTCACGAGCAGCGGGCCGCGGCGTGATCGGCCCATCTTTGGCACGCCGTTCTACATGGCGCCCGAGCTGTTCGACGGCAGCGGCAGGATCGGGCCGGCGATCGATGTCTACGCCCTCGGCGTGGTGCTCTATGAGGCGGCCACGGGGACGCGGCCGCACCAGGGCGGTGATCTGCACGAGGTCGTGCTCCGGCGGCTCGAGGAGCCGCCCATACCGCTCGCCACGCTGCGACCCGATCTGTCGCCCGAGCTGTGCCGCGTGATCGAGGGGTGCCTCGCACGGCAACCTGCCGATCGGATCACGAGCGATGCGATGCTCCGGGTCCTGCGTCCCTCGCGGGTCGTGGTGGTGCCATCGCTGTCTCGGCGGGTGTGGCTGTCGCTCCTGCTGGCGCTGGCGGTGGGCGGCGGGGGCGCCTGGTGGTGGTGGGCGAACCGGCTGCCCTCGGGGGAGCGTCGTGTCTTCGTCGAAGCGTCCTGGAGCGGCGAGCCCCACGGGGTGAGCCTGGAGGGCGGGAGTGACCAGCACAGCCTGGGCCCACAGTGGCTCGGGCGAGCGGCCACGCGTCTGGCCACGGCGTGGCTGCGCGAGCACGAGCATCGCTTCTCGGTGGTGGACACACGCTCCGAGGCCAACGTGATCCTGCGCCTGGACGCCCGGCCCGGCGGACGAGGTATCACCCTCGCCGCGGCGGCGGGGCGGCCCGGCGGGCGCGAGCATGCGTTCGGCATGATGGAGGCCCCTTCGGTGAGGGAGGCGCTCGAGCCTTTGCTCCAGCGCGCGGGCGAGTGGATCGGCCAGGGGCGCAGCGAACAAGGCCCCGGCGTCGTGGAGGCGGCCGTCCTGTCCCGCCTCGGCACCACCTCGCCCGAGGCCTACCGGCTCTACACCCAGGCCGTCGACGATTTCTTCCGCTCGGTGATCGTGGACGTGACGGCGATCGAGCGGCGTCTCCAGGAGTCCATCACGCGCGATCCCGGCTGGGCCCATCCCTACGCCGCGCTGGCGCTCGTGGCCGGGCGGGTGACGCCGCGCGCCCGCGAGGTCCTCGAGCGCGGGCGCCGCGTCGCGGACATGGACCGTGATCCCCTGGGTCGGTCGCTCCTCGACGCCCTCGCGCTCGACATCGCCGGCCAACCGACTCGTGCGCGCCAGGTGATCGCGCAGGCGCTCCGCGGCACGCCCGACGATCTCCTCGGCCTCAACATGCTCGGCGCCCTCGATATGGCCCTCGGTCACACCGACGAGCAGGCGGGGGTGTTCGGGCGCCTGCACGCGCTGCGGCCGGATCTCCAGTTCGGCGCCGATCTGGTCTCGTCCCTCGAACGGGCCGGGCGCGCAGACGAGGTGCCGGCCATCGTCCGCTCCTGGATCGAGCTCGCCCCCGAGAGCGAACAGGCCCTCGTGACCGCCATCACGCTCGACATCTCGGCCGGCCGCCTGGCCGAGGCCGAGCGGGACGCGCGCACGCTCCTCCTCCTTCATGGCGAGATGCCCCATCGCCTCATCACGTTGTGCGACGTCCTCATCGTGGCCGGTCGCACCCGCGAGGCCCGCGCCGTGGCCAGCCGCCTCGTGGGGGGCGGAGAGCGCGAGCGCGCGCTCGGCCTCTACCGGCTCGGCGTGATCGCGACCATCGAGGGGCGCTTTGGCGCGGCGCACGAATCGCTCGTGGCCGCGGTCCAGGCCGAGCGGCCCTTCGGCATCGAATCCGAGCTCCTGCAGACGCTCGAGGCGCTGGTCAGCATGGATTCGCGCAAGCCCACCGCGGGCGGCGACGACCGCTCCGTTCATCTCGACGAGCTCCAGCGGACCTTCGCGCTCTTCGGCATGCCGGCGCAGGCCGCGGCGGCGCGCTACGAGCTGGCGCTGCCACGCGCCCCTGGAGGGAGCTGCCCGGCCGCGGAGCCGTTCCTCCGCCCTCTCGGCGAGCCACGGGTGCGCAGGGCCGCCGAGTGGGAGATGCTGCGCGCCGCCTCCGAAGTCGGCTGTGCGCGCTGTGCCGAGGTGCTGCACGCGGGCCTCGGGGCCGACGAACGCAGCACGCGGTCGATCTCCCGCTTCGCCGCCTGCGCCGAGGCCGAGGGCGCGCTCCTCCTGGCCGCCGACGCCTTTGCCCGCGCCGGCACCTTCATCGCCTCGTCGCTCATCTCCACCAACGGGTTTGCACCGGACCTGGCGGTGTCGGCTCACCTGCGGCTCGGGCGCGTGCTCGAGCGCCTGGGCCGGACCTCCGAGGCGCGCGCCGAATACGAACGCTTCCTCGGCTGGTGGGGCCATGCCGACCGGCTGATCCCCGAGGTAGACGAGGCCCGAAAGGCGCTCGATCGCCTTCATTAGAAGATACCATCCGCCTCGTCCCTGTCCTCGCGCCGCACACACCACACGCGCCGCGCTTGCACCCGGCCTGGCCGCGCCGGATAATTCGCCGCCCGCATCGACCGGGCGGATCGAGGAGCGTCCCGTGGATTCGAGCTTTCTTGAGCACCTCCAGCGAGAGACCGAGGCCCTGCAGCAGAACGGGCTCTACAAGGAAGAGCGCGTCATCACCTCGCCGCAGCAGGCGGTCATCCGCGTCCAGCGCCCGGGCGGAGGCGAGCGCGAGGTCGTCAACTTCTGCGCCAACAACTACCTCGGCCTGGCCAACCACCCCGCGCTCATCGAGGCCGGCCAGCAGGCCCTCAAACGTCATGGCTTCGGCCTGTCGTCCGTGCGTTTCATCTGCGGCACGCAGGACGTGCACAAGGAGCTCGAGCGCCGGCTGTCGTCCTTCCTCGGCACCGAGGACACCATCCTCTATTCCTCGTGCTTCGACGCCAACGGCGGCCTGTTCGAGACCCTGCTCGACGAGCGCGACGCCGTCATCAGCGACGCCTTGAACCACGCCAGCATCATCGACGGCATCCGGCTGTGCAAGGCGGACCGGCGGCGCTACGCCAACAACGACATGGCCGACCTCGAAGCGCAGCTCGAGGCCACCCAGGACAAGCGCTTCCGCCTCATCGCCACCGACGGCGTGTTCTCGATGGACGGGATCATCGCCAACCTGCGCGCCATCTGTGATCTGGCCGACCGCTACCGCGCGCTCGTCATGGTCGACGACTCGCACGCCGTGGGCTTCGTCGGCCACAAGGGGCGCGGCACGCCCGAGCACTGCGGCGTGCTCGGCCGGGTCGACATCATCACCGGCACCCTCGGCAAGGCGCTCGGCGGCGCCTCGGGCGGCTACACCTCGGGGCACAAGGAGATCATCGGCTGGCTGCGGCAGCGCTCGCGGCCCTACCTGTTCTCGAACACCCTCGCCCCGACCATCGCCGGGGCCTCGCTCAAGGTCATCGATCTCCTCGAAGGGAGCGACGAGCTACGGGCGCGCCTGCGGGACAACGCCGCCCACTTCCGCGCCGGCATGGAGCGGCTCGGCTTCCGCCTCGTCCCCGGCGAGCACCCCATCATCCCGGTGATGCTCGGCGAGGCCCCCCTGGCGCGCGACATGGCCAACCGCCTGCTCGACGAAGGGATCTACGTGATCGGCTTCTCCTACCCGGTCGTGCCCAAGGGCCAGGCGCGCATCCGCGTGCAGATCTCGGCCGCGCACCGCCGCGAGGACATCGACCGCGCCCACGCCGCCTTTGCCAAGGTCGGCCGTGAGCTGGGCGTGATTCACTAACCAACCCGTTCGACGACGGCGGGCCCAGATGGACCCGCGCTCCAGGAGCCAAGATGAAATCACTGGTCAAGTCCAAGCCCGAGCCAGGCATCTGGCTCGAGGACGTATCCCACCCGACCATCGGCCCCAACGACCTCCTCATCCGCGTGCGCAAGACGTCGATCTGCGGCACGGACATCCACATCTACAACTGGGACGAGTGGTCGCGGCGCACCATCCCCGTGCCCATGACCATCGGCCACGAGTTCGTGGGCGTGGTCGAGGCGGTGGGGAGCGCGGTGAACGGCTTCCGGCCGGGCGACCGCGTCTCGGGCGAAGGCCACGTCACCTGCGGCTACTGCCGCAACTGCCGCGCCGGCCGCCGCCACCTGTGCCGCAACACCATTGGTCTCGGCGTCAACCGACCCGGCTGCTTCGCCGAGTACGTGGCGCTCCCGGCCGCCAACGCGTTCCACCTGCCCGACGGCATCAGCGACGACGTGGCCTCGGTCCTCGACCCGCTCGGCAACGCCGTGCACACCGCCCTGTCCTTCGACCTCGTGGGTGAGGACGTGCTCATCACCGGCGCCGGCCCCATCGGCATCATGGCCACCGCCATCGCCCGCCACGTGGGCGCGCGCTACATCGTCATCACCGACGTCAACGAGTACCGCCTCAGCCTGGCCGAGAAGATGGGCGCCACGCGCGCCGTGAACGTGCGCCACACCACGCTCGAGCAGGTCATGCACGACCTCGGCATGACCGAGGGCTTCGACGTGGGCATGGAGATGTCAGGCAACCCGCAGGCGTTCAAGGATCTCCTGCGCACCATGAATCACGGCGGCCGGGTGGCCATCCTCGGCATCCCGCCCGGCGAGGTGGCCACCGACTGGAACCAGATCATCTTCAAGGGCCTGCTCGTCAAGGGCATCTACGGCCGGGAGATGTTCGAGACCTGGTACAAGATGGCGAGCATGCTGCAGAGCGGGCTCGACATCAGCCCCGTGCTCACCCACCAGTTCCCCGCCGACGACTTCAAGCAGGGCTTCGAGGTGATGCGTTCCGGGCGCTCGGGCAAGGTGATCCTCGACTGGACGTAAGCCGGGCTCCCTGTACCCGCCCATCCGGGGCCCTGCGCCATCCCGCAGGGCCTCGTGACTTCCCCGCTAGACCCCGCTAGACCCCGCTAGACCCCGCTAAACCTCAGTTGCTCTGCCGTGGCCCGTGCGCCACCGACGCCCGGATGGATTCGAGCTCGGCGCGGCCGATGACGTACCGTTCGTTGCAGAAGTTGCACGTCACCTCCGCCTGGCCCTCGTCGGCGATGATCTCGTCGAGGTCGGTGACCGAGAGCGTGGCCAGCGAGCTGTTCACGCGGGCGCGCGAGCAGCGGCACTGGAAGCGCACCGGACGCTCGTCGAGCAGCTCGAGCGGCTGCCCATAGATGAGCTCGGCCAGGCGGTGCGCCGACAACCCACCGGCCTGCAGCAGCTCCCACAGCTGGCCGCTCCGCAGCGCGTGCTGCGACTCGCGCACCAGCTCGGGCGCGCCGTCCGGTAACGACTGCACGAGCATCCCGCCCGCCATCTGGATCCGTCCGTCGTTCACGATGATCTCGCAGCCGAGGGCCGAGGGCACCTGCTCGGAGACGCGCAGGTAGGCCTCGACATCCTCGTCGATCTCGCCGGTGGTGAGCGAGACCTGGCCGGCGTAGCGCTCCTTGAGACCGAGATCGCGCAGCACGTTGACCACGCCGTTGCGCCCAAGCACCTCGGCCACGCGTGCGCGGCCCTCGGCCGGGGCCGTGGCGGCCTCGGGGCGGAGGAGGTAGCCGCGCACCTCGCCGTTGTCCGTGGCGTCGGCGGTGACCCCGCCGAGGGGGCCGTCGCCCCGGATCTGGACCGTGACGCGCTCTCCGCCCTTGGTGAGGGTGGCCAGGAGCAGGCTGGAGGTGAGCGCGCGGCCGAGGGCGCAGGCGCCGAGCCCGGAGGCGTGATGGCGGCGCGCCGCCTCGCGTACGAGTTCCGTGGTCAGCGCGGCCACGACCCGTACGCCGGACGCGCGGTCGATGGTTCGTACGAGGACATCGGACATTCCGGCAGTCTACTGCAAGGCGGGCGCCACGGCTCGCGCCACTGCAGGCTTCATCGACAGACGGGAAGTTGATTCACGGGTGGTTGACGCTCGTCGCGACGCCTGACACGGTAGGGCGATGCACGTGCCCTGGGATGCGCGCTTTGCCGAGGAGGCCAGGCGCTACGACCTGCGTTTCACCTGCGAGGATTGCGGCCACTTCGATGCCACGCGGGAAGAGTGCCGGCACGGCTGGCCGGTGGCGCTGCACCGGCGCAGCCGCTACGAGGGGGACGGGGTGAACGAGATCGTCTTCTGCAAGGAGTTCGAGCTCGTCTGAGCCCGAGGGGCCGTGGCTCAGCTCGTCATCTCCGGCAGGGCCGGCAGCTCGTCGAACGAGCGCACGATCGTCCCGGTGGCGAGCACCGTGGTACCGGGCCGCACCACCTGCACGGCCCGCAGACCCGCGCGCCGCGCCGCCTCCACCTCGGGGGGGCTGTCGGTGAGAAAGAGGATGCGCTCCGGGGCCAGGGAGAGCGCCGCGGCGATGGCGCGGTAGGACGCTGGCTCCTGCTTGGCGCCCACCGTGAGGTCGAAGTAGCGCTCCACCAGACCCGACAGATCGCCATGATCCGTGTACCGGACGAACTGCCGCTGCGCGAGCGCCGAGCCCGACGAATAGATCGCGATCCGCCGCCCCTCGCCCTGCCACCGGCGCAGCATCGGCGGGACGTCGTCATAAAACGGCGCGACCAGCCGTCCGGCCTCGAACTCGGTCTGCCAGATGCGGCCCTGCAGGCTCTTGAGCGACGGGTGCTTGCGGTCGGCGGCGATCCAGGCGAGCAGGCGCTCCACCAGCCCCTGGCGTTCGAGCTGCCCCCCGTCTTCGGCCAGCGCCGTGCTGCGCACCCCGTCGAGGGCGGCCTCCACGTCCGGCTCGCCCGCGTGCGCCGCCACGAAGGCCGGCAGCGCCGCGGCGGCGACCGGGAACATCACCTCCTTGACGAAGGAGATCGGGGAGATCGTGCCCTCGATGTCGAGCAAGACGGCCGCTGGGCCGGTCGGGATCGGCGTCATGACGTGACCTCGTGGTGCCGCAGCGCGCACGAGAAGAGGAAGTCGAACGCCTCGGCGTGCCGCAGCGCCTCGGACACCGTGGCCCCCCAGGTGTAGAGACCATGACCCGCGAGGAGGAAGCCGTGCGTCCCGGGCATCTGCTCGAGGCGCGCACGCACCGCCCGGGCGAGCGCCGGCATGTCCTGGCTGTTGGCGAGGATGGGCACGCGCTCCTCATGCTCATGCGTGGTCACGCCGGCCAGGGCCTTGAGCATCTCGTAGCCGCGCAGGCGCACCGCGCCCTCGCCCGCCCGCACCATCGACAGCACCGTGGCCGACACCGAGTGCATGTGGAGCACCACGCCGGCCAGGTGCGGGGCCTGCGTGTCGTAGACGACGAGGTGGAGCAGGGTCTCGGCCGAGGAACGCTCACCGGGCCGGTCCATCACCCGACCCTGACCGTCGACCATCAGGAAGTCGGCCGGGCCGATGCCATGCTTGTCGACGCCGCTCTTGCTCACCAGGAAGCGGCCGTCACCCAGGCGCGCGCTGTAGTTCGAGCTCGTCGCCTCGCAGTGACCGCGCGCGGCCAGTCGCCGGCCGGCCGCCGCCAGCTCCTCGGCGAGGCGTGCGGTCGCCGGGTCCGCGAATGGAGACGGGACAGAAGGAGGCGCCGTCATCTCACATCCGTAGCGGCGTGCCCGTGTAACGGGGCACCCAGCCGGCCTTGTCGGTGAAATGGCGGACCGCCTTGATCCGGCGCGCCTCGGTGAGCACGAACCAGTGCTCGACCCCGGCCGGCACCTGGATGAAGTCCCCGGCCGTGACCGTGAGCATCATCTGCTCGCCGCCCGGGCGGACGAAACCAAAGACCCCTTCGCCGTCCACGATCCAGCGCGTCTCGTGGTCGTCATGACGATGGGCGCGGGCAAAGGGGACGAGGATGCCATCGAGCCCCTCGATGCCTCGGTGGAGCACCACGATGTCGCGCGTGTGCAGCCCATCGGGTTCGACCAGCGGGGCGATGACCGGATCGAGCAGCGTGAGCAGCCGCTCCTTCTCTGCCTCATCGAGCTGCGGGCGCTCGAGCAGCTCGGCCACGGCCGGCGTAGGTGAAGGGACACAGCGCTCGAGCCGCACCCCGAGCGGCGCGAGCACGGCCGCCATGGCCTGCGGGTCCGCCAGCTGCTCTCCATGTTCCAGGGTGATGCGTGCCACGGGTATCTCCTCGGGTCACCCGCCACGGCCGACCGGGCACAGGTGACTTCTACACGAACAGGGCCTGCGCCTCGGAGGCGCAAGCGCTGCAACTATAGCGACCTGCATGTCCCATGACTACCGACAGCGGGTCGCGCCTACTCCTCCGGGGGCGTGGGCACGGGCTCGCCGCGCAGACGGGCGATGCGCCGGTCGCGCACGGCCAACACCGTGAGCCGCACCCCGTTCGCGATCACCGACTGCCCGCGCCGCGGGATCTCCCCGAGGCGCGCGGTCACGTACCCCCCCAGCGTCTCGATCCCCTCGGGTCCCTCGGGGACGTCTTCGAGGTGCAGACCCAGGTCACGCTCGGCCACGTCCAGCGTGAGACGCCCGTCCACCTCGAACCGCCCCTCGGGCAGCCGCACGATCGGCGGCACCTCGCCCACGTCCTGCTCATCCTGGATCTCGCCCACCACCTCCTCGAGCAGATCCTCAAGCGTGACGATGCCGGTGAAGGTCCCGTGCTGGTCGTGGATGATGGCCAGGTGCACGCGCCGGCGCTGGAACGCCTGGCGCAGCTGGTCGAGCGGCGTGTCCTCGGTGGCCCGCACGGGCTCGCGCACGATCTCCCGCAGCTCCGGACGCCGCCCCGCGACCAGCGCCGCCACCAGGTCCTTCATGTGGACGTACCCGATCACACGGTCGCTCCCCTCCTCGACCACGGGATAGCGGGTGTACTGGTTGGCCAGGGCGATGCGCACGTTGGCCTCGAACGACTGCTCCGCCACCAGCGTCACCACGTCGCGCCGCAGGATCATCACGTGGCGGGCGATGCGGTGGGTGTAATCGAAGATGCGATCGATGAAGCGCCGCACCTCGGCCTCGAGCGGGATGTGGCGCAGGAGCAGACGCAGCTCCTCGGGCGTGTGGGCGCTCTCCGCCCCCTTCGCCGGGCGCAGGCGCACCACGCGCAAGGCCAGCGCCGCCGCGCCGTTGAGCGCCCAGATGAGAGGATAGGCGGCGACGTAGAAGGCGCGCAGCGGCGCCGCGGTCCACAGCGCCACGGGCTCGGTGCGCTGGATGGCCACCGACTTGGGCGCGAGCTCTCCACAGACCGTGTGCAGGAACGTGATGATGATGAAGCCGATACCGAACGCCAGGCCGTCGATCGTGCGCTCGGAGAGGCCGAGCCGGCCGAGCAGGGGTTCGAGCAGGTGCGCGAAGGCCGGCTCGCCGAGCCAGCCGAGCGCGAGCGAGGCCAGGGTGATGCCGAGCTGGTTGGCGGACAGGTACGCATCCAGGTGCCGGCTGATGTTGAGCGCCGTGCGGGCGCGGCTGCTCCCCTGGGCGGCGAGCTGCTCGAGCCGCGACGGTCGCATCTTCACGATCGCGAACTCCGAGGCGACAAAGAAGGCATTGATCAGCACGAGCACGAAGGCGGCGATGAGGGCGAGGGTCGAGGTGAGCATGGAGACCTTGAGGTATCCTGGGTGCGGGGTACGTGCCGGCCCACAAGGCCAGCCCGCCTCCGTGACGCGATCGGCGTTCACGCACCCTTTGGATCCCTACGTACTTATCATCAAGGAAGGGGGACTTGGCAGGGAGCCTGGGGGGTGTACCCTTCCTCCGTGACCTCTGGGGCTCCCTTCCAGCGTCTCGGGGCCATCGGCGACGTGCATGCCGAGGAGGGCCTGCTCCAGGCCGCGCTCGACCACCTGCGCGCTCGGGAGGCGGAGCGCATCCTCGTGGTCGGCGACATCGTAGACGGTCTCGGCGATGCCGCGGCGTGCTGCCGGCTGCTCGACGCACCGGACGTCTGCGTCGTGCGCGGTAATCATGACCGCTGGTACCTCGAACGGGAGATGCGCGATCTCCCCGAAGCGACGCCGCTGTCCTCGCTCCCGGCCGCGGCCGAGCGCTGGCTCGCGTCCCTGCCGGCGACGCTCCGCCTGGCCACCACGGCCGGCGATCTCCTCCTCTGTCACGGCCTCGGAGAGCACGACATGGCCCGCGTGAGGCCGTGGGACGAGGGGTACGCGCTCGAATACAACTTCGAGCTCCACGCCCTCCAGCAAGACCCTACGCTGGCGCTGGTGGTCAACGGGCACACGCACCTGCGCATGATGCGTCGCCTGGGATCGCTGGTGCTCATCAACGCCGGCACGCTGCGTCGCCGGCATGGCCCGGGCTTTCTGTGGCTCGATCTCGCGGCACGCCAGGTGGAGATGTATGACCTCGGCCCCGAGCCGACGTTTCAGGCGGCGCTGGCGGAGGTGCACACCTTCTGACGCGCCGGCAGGGCCGCCCGGCGCATCGATGAGCCCTCAGCGAGCCGTCAGCGCACCTCCAGGACCAAGGCGGCCCAGCTCACGCCGCCCCGGCTGTCGCGCAGCACCGCCCACAGATGTACGGGCCCGGAGGCCCGCGGCGCGATCCAGGTGTTGTCGGCGGTCGTCTCCCGCTCGTCCTCGCCGCGCCCGCTGCGGTCGTGGGCGAAGCTGCCGGCTGTCGCGAACCACGACACCCGCAGGGCCTCACGCCGGTCCTCGAGCGTGCGCGACACCGAGTCATAGACCGGGTAGCTCTCGGCCGTGGCCGCATCCCAGCTCGCCTCCAGCACCACCTCGGCCGCGGCCGGCACGCTGCCGAGCCGGCCGGGCGCGACGGCCTCTCCCTCGCGCACGAGCGACAGGAGCGGCCCCCCCGCCGCGGACCCGCGCACGTCGAGGAGGGCCGGGTTCTGGTTGGGCTGATAGCGGCGGCGGAACTCCTGCACCACCTCGATGGGCGCGCCCGCCAGGTTGCACCGGATGCGCTCGAGCCCGAAGCTCACCTGCTCGGCGGCGCCGTCCACCGCCTGCAAGAGCGCGCGCACCGGCTGGTAGTAACCGCCCGTCACGTCCGGATCGCGCGGCCGGAGCGGCGGCTGCCCGGGCGGCGACGGCGGCGTGTCGGGCCCGAAGCGCGCGCAGCTGTCGCTCGGCAGCGCGGCCGTCACCGTGGGCGCCTCGGCGATGACCTCCGTGCCCTCGGCCAGGCACTCGCTCGACACCGCGTTGTTCTCGGAGAGCGGCTTCGGGCTCTTGCAAAAGCCCCACTGGACGGGCTCATCGACCACCGTGCCCGCCGGCGTGGCCACCAGGAGGGTGAACGCCACCGTCATGCCCGGCGCCGCCTCGGCCGGCTCGCCGCGCACGGCCAGCACCCGCCAGGACGACACGAGCGAGGGCGGCTCGCCGAGCCCGGGCGTGCACCCGCCGGCGAACCCACAAAGAGACCCGAGCAAAGGAACCAGGAGAACGAGGCGTGAGGTCCGCAAGGTCATCCTCCGCGTCACAGCCGCTCGAGCCGCACGCCGAGCACGGCCAGCGTCGGCAGGCCGCTGATCGTCCGGCGCACGGTGTAGTCGTAGTTGTAGATGAACTCCTCGGGGTTCTGCCGGTTGGTCACGTTCTGCACGTCGAGGTAGACGTTGATGGACCAGCTCTTCACCGGGAAGCTCTTCTCCACGCGCACGTCGAGCTGGTAGAAGCCCGGCAGGCGGATGGCGTTCTGGGCGCCGAAGATCGGCTCGTACTGGTCGCTGCGCGCGTTGTACAGGCTCCCCACCACCGGCGTGCGCGGATAGCCGGCGGCGTAGCGGAACCGCGCGCCCACCGTGATGCCCCACTTCAAGGTGTAGCTGCCCAGGATGGCCAGCACGTGCGGCTGATCGTAGTCGAACCGGCGCAGCGCGCTCGTCGCCGTCGGATGGTCGCGGCGCTCGCTGCGCACGTACGAGTAGCTCACCCAGCCGAAGAACCCCTTGAACAGCTCCTGCCTGAGGAGCAGCTGGCCGCCGTAGCTGCGGCCCGTGCCGTCCTGGGTGAGCGCGGTGGCGAGCGGCGGCGTGGGCGCGGCGCTGCGCGACACGAGATCATAAAACCCCTTGTAGAACCCCACGGCCTCCAGGCTGAGCGTGCCGGTGAGCTTGACCTGGGCGCCGAGGCTCGTGTGGAGCGACGCCTGCAGCCCGAGCCGCGGGTTGCCGAACACCGAGCTCAGGTCGCGCGGATCCGGCGGCTGGTGGTAGTAGCCGACCGTGGCGTTGAGCGTCAGGCGCTTCGTGGCCCGCAGGCTCGCCTGCAGCCGCGGATCGAGCGCCCACTGCAGGCGCGAGTAGCCGACCGGCGGGATGCCCGAGGCCGGCAGGAGCCGGTCGCCCTCGATGGCGAAGATGCCGAGCCGCGCCCCGGGCACGAGCGTGAGCGGCCCGAGTTGGAGCTCGACGAAGGCATAGGGCGCGGCGCTGACGATGTGCGTGCGCCAGTGGTCCACGGCCACGTCGTCGCCCGGCGGCTGGCCGAACACGCTCACGTCGCCCTCGCGCGGCGGCAGCGTCACCGACCCCACCCGGCCGAGCCGCGAGCGCGCGCCCTGGAAGTCGAGGCCGAGCGACAGCGTGGCCAGCTTGTTCACGCGCCGGCGGTAGGCGGCCCGCACGCCGTAGCGCCACGACACCTGCGTCTGCGCGGCCGGCACCGCGCCGAAGCTCGTGGACAGGCGGTTCGTGTCGCGCCCGAACGAGGGCGTCAGGATGAAGCTCGACCCGTCGTCGAAGAGGCGCCGATAGCGCACGAGCGCGCGATCGTACGAGGTCTCAGTGTTCTCCGAGCGCACCTCGGCCGGGTCGCTGGACGCGATGGTGCGCCGCAGGCGGTCGCTCGACGCGAGGTAGAGCGCGGTCAGCTCCTCGTCCTTGCGCAGATCCACCGTGAGCTGCGCCTGGTAGTCGTAGTAGCGCGGGATGGGCACGAAGTCGCCCACGTCGGCGCTCGTGAACAGCGGGAGGAGCCGGTCGAGGTAGCTGTAGCGGCCCGACATGGCGAGGCGCACGCGCCGCCCGAGCGCCACCTGCAGCATGCCCGAGGTGTCGAGGAGGTCGGCGCCCACGTAGCCGTGCACCCCGGCCTTGGGCAGATCGCGGGTCTCGATGCGCACCAGGCCTCCGAGGCCATTGCCGTAGTCGGCGCCGAAGCCGCCGGGCGTGAGGTCCACGGTCTTGACCAGGTCCGAGTTGAGCGTCGAGCGCAGCCCGCCCAGGTGATAGAGCGCCGGGATCTCCACCCCGTCGATGAGCACGCGCGTGTCGCCCGGCGCCGAGCCCCACACCACGAGCTGCCCCGAGCCGAAGGCCGAGCGCGCCACGCCGGGCAGGTTCTGCACCACCTTCAGCGTGTCGCCCTGGGTGCCCGGCACGAGGCGCGCCTCCTCGGTGCGGATCACCGTCTCCACCGACTCGCGGCGGATGCGCGGCGCGCGGATCACCACCTCCTCGTCCACGTCGTCGAGCTTCTCCTCGACGAAGTAGCGCACCGTCTTCTTCTTGCCCGGCGCCACCACCTCCTCGGCGGTCACGGCGATGAGGTCCTTGCCCGACAGCGCGACCCGGTGCGGGCCGGGCGGTACGTCCACGAAGGCGAAGCCGCCGTCCTCGCCGGTCACCGCCTCCACCCCGAGGTCCACCAGCGCCACCCGCACCCCGGCGAGCTTGCGCTGGCTCAGGCGCTCGATCACCGCGCCCTCGAAGTTCACCTGCGGCCCGAGCTTCACCTTCTCGACCCGCAGCGTGAAGTCGTAGCGGTAGGTGATCTTGACCGGCGCCGGCTGGTGGTCGATCTCGGCGGGCTCGAACACGAACCTGCGCGCCGCCTCCACCGCCGCGGCGTCGAACGCCGCCCCCGCCGACTGCACCACCCGCACGTCCGTCACCCGGCCGTCGGCGGCGATGTCGATGCCGAGGGTCACGCGGGTCGCGCGGCCGGCGGCCTTCTCCGCTTCGGGGTACGCGGCCTCGACGAACTTCACCAGCTTGGGGGGTTTGGTGAGTTGGGGCGCGGGCGCGGCGGCCGCCGGCGGCGCCGGCTCATCGGCCCAGGCGAGCGCGCCGAGCCCGAGGGCGGCCACGAACGCGGCGCCCTGCTGGAGCCGCCGGAGAACTGTCTTCCCACTTGAGTACACGATGTCTTCCTGTCCGTGCTCGCCCCGGCGGCGTCAGTCACCGAGCTCGAAGCGTCTTGCCAGGGTGTAGGTGCCGCCCGCGACCGGCTTGCCGCAGGCCTGCGAGGGGCGGAAGCGCCAGCGCTCGACCGTGGCCACGGCCGCGGCGTCGAGCCCGGGGTCCACGCCGCGCAGCACCTCGGCCTGGCCCACCCCGCCGTCGGCGGCCACGATCAGGCGCAAGACCAGCCGGCCCTCGATGCCGGCGGCGCGCGCCGCGGTGGTGTACTCGATCTCGGGGCGCACGAGGGGCTCGGGCTTGGTGGGCATCTCGGTGCACACCGCCTCCTTCTTCTCCTCCCCCTTCGCCTCGGCCACCTCCTTGCGTCTCCGCGGCACCGACGCGGGTTTGCGCACCGGCTGCACCGGCCGCGGCGCCGGGGCCGGCCCAGCCCCCGGTCCCGTGCCCACGGGTCCCACGGCGATGCCCGGACCGTCCGCGCTGAGCTCGAGCCCGGTGTCGAAGCCGCCCCCCGCGGGCCCGGCGGCCGCCTTGGTCGTCGTCGGAGGCGCCGCCTGCGCCGGCGTGGGCGCGGCCTGGACCGGCGCGGTCCGCGCCACCTCGTGCCGCGCGGCCGCGGGCTTGGCCTTCTGCGGCGGCCTCGGCTTGGGCTTTTCCACCTCGGGCTTCTTCTCCTCCTGGTCGGGCGTCTTCTCGTGCCCGAACGAGGAGATGGCGATCACCCGCTGGATCTGCTTGCGGTTGGCCAGGATCAAGAGCCCCAGGCCGACCGCCACGTGGGCGATGACCGAGACGAGGAAGGTACGACTCTTCATCATCCGCCGCCTGCCTTCACGTTGATGGCGAACTTGACGATGCCCGCCGCCTTGGCGAGGTCGAGCACGTGCACCACGCTGCCGTGCGGCGTGTCCTGGTCCGCGCTCACCACCAGGTTCGTGTCGGGGTTCGCGGCCACCTGGGCCTTGAGCTGCGCCTTGAGCCCGTCCTCGTCGACCTCGTCGTCGTTGCAGACGATCTTGCCGGTCTTGAGGATACTCACCGTGAAGGGCTTGTCAGCCGTGCCGTCGCTCGTGCCGGCCTTGGGCAGCTGCACCTTGAGCGTCTGCGCCACGATGTAGGTCGACGAGACCATGAGGATGATGAGGAGCACCAGCACCACGTCGACGAGCGGGGTGACGTTGATGCCGGTGATCGCGCCCTGGCGCCCCCGCCCGCCGCCGCCGAGTGTACCGGCCATCAGCGCACCGCCTCTGCGGCCGGGACCGACTCGCCGTTCACCGCGGCCTTGCGCCGCACCGCGACGGCCACCGGCCGCTTGCTCTTCATCTCGGCGAGGACGAGCGCCCCGAGCACCCCGACGTTCTCCTCGATGTCCGTGCTCTTCTTCTGGAACACGTTGTAGGCCACCACCGCCGGCAGCGCGACCAGCAGGCCCACGGCCGTGGCCACGAGCGCCTCGGCGATGCCGGACATCACGTTGCCCATGGCCCCAGCGGTGCTCGTGCCGAGCTCGCGGAAGGCGGTGAGCACGCCGAGCACCGTGCCGAACAGGCCGATGAAGGGGGCGTTGTTGCCCACGGTGCCGAGGAAGAGGAGGCCGCCCTCGAGCTCGCGGCGCCGGTCGCGCATCTGGCTCTCGAGCACCTTCTCCACCGCCTCGGCCCCGTCGTCGTACCAGGCGAGCGCCTGGAGCAGGATCTCCGGCTCCACGCCCCGGGTCTTCTCGAGGAGCTGGCGGGCATCCGTGCGGTCACCCGCGCGCAGGAGCTCGAGGAGCTTCTGGCCGAGCGCCGCGGCATCGACGCGGCGGCGGCGGAAGTAGAGCCAGCGGTCGACGACCACGGTGACCGACAGCACCGACAGGCCGATGAGGAGGTAGAGCACGGCGGTGCCACCGGACTGCGCGGCGTTCAGTAGCTTGTGTACGAGCATTCGTTCTCTCCTTGGTCCCGCCGCGGCACGCCTGGGGCGGGAGGTTCACTGTTGGCGGCGGAGCGTTCGCCGTACCCTCCGGAGCGTTCGCCGTACCCTCCGGAGCGTTCGCCGTACCCTCCTGAGCGTTCGTCGTACCCTCCGGAGCGTTCGCCGTACGGAACGCCAGACGGCTCATGGCACGTCGAACTCGAAGGCGAGCAGGCCGCCGCCCGCGACGTGCGGCATGCGAGTCTCGGTCTCCCCCGAGAAGCCGGCGGCGCGGCCGAGCACCTGTCCGTTCAGCACGGCCTCGACGCTCCAGCGCGCGCCGATCTCGCCGCACAGCGCGAAGGTGTCGACGCGCACGACGTAGTGCCCGCTCGGCGGCGGGCGCCGCCAGTACACGTCCTCCTGCCGGCGACCGTCGATCTGGCAGGCGCCGTTGGAGTCGAAGTCGAGCACGCCGCCCTGCGCGAGCGCCTCGGGGTCGACGGGGTCGCCCGGGGTCTGCTGGTAGGAGTTGATGTTCTTCGACCAGATGTCGACGCCCGACGGGATGACGACGTGGATGTCGAGGTCCGACTCGGTGTCCCAGCGCAGCGTGACCACGAGCGGCCCCGTGGGCGCCGGCAGCTCGGCGGTGAGGCCGAGCCGGCTCGTCGGCCCGAAGCGGCCCGCCTCGTCCACCGCGCGGAGCACGAGGTCATGGGGCCCGATGGTGAGCGCCGACGACAGGGCGTAGCGGGCCTCGTAGGTGAGCTCGCCGGGGAAGAGCACGTCCGGGGCGCCGGCCGGGAGGATCCAGTAGCCGGGGTCGCCTTCGAGCCACAGGGCGAGCGCGCGCGCCCCCGCGGCGAGGCGGCCCGAGAGGCGCTTGTTCTGCTGGCCCGGGCGCACCGTGTTGTTGTTGCTCTCCACCGCGGTCACGGCCGGGCCCGCGGAGTCTTCAGCAGGCAGCGGGCCGGGCTGGTACTGGCCGTCGAGGCGCAGCACCGACTCGAGGCCGCGCGAGGGGCTGGCGCCGCTGCAGCCGGCGGCGGCGAGCGCGCCGGAGAGGAGGAGGGAACGGACGAGGCGAGACGAGCGCATCAGAACACCACCTCCGCGCGCAGGGTGAGCGCGTTGTCGCGCAGGTTGGTCGGCCGGCCGCTCGCGTCGCGGCCGAGATGGTTGCGGTTGACGTCGTACTCGACGATGAAGCGGGCCACGTCGCGGAAGCGGGCCGCGCCCACGAGCGACAGCGTGGAGACGCTGGCGTCGTTCGGCACGAGCACGCCGGCCTGGCGATCGTTCGCGTCGAGGTCCGGGTTGTAGCGGTCGTAGCGGATGCCGATCTGCGCCCAGCGGCCGAGCTCCTGCGTGGCGGCGAGGTACCAGCCGAGCTCGCGCAGCGTGCGCGCGGCGGTCACCGGGTTGGCCGGCTGGATCCCGCGGTCGAGGTTGGCGGCGTAGGCGAGCTCGCCGTAGAGCACGAGCCGGCCGAGGCGCGGCACGCGGATGCCGAGCTGGAAGTCGCCGCCGAAGCCGAAGCGGCTGAAGTTCGAGGCCGGCACCGCCGAGGTGCCGGCGATGACCTGCACCTCGCCCGGGTCGACCGAGCCGTTCTCGTTGAGGTCGCGCCACACCAGCGTGTCCTTGGTGGCCGGGCTGCCGCGGTCGAAGCCGGTGCCGCGCAGGGCCGACACGCCGGCCGCGATGCGCAGCCACGGCAGGAGCTCGGTGTCGATGCCGAGGCGGCCGAGGTAGTCCTTGGCCTTGTTGGGATCGCGCACCGGGAAGCTCCGCTCGCCGATGGGCTCGCCGTTCATGATGGCGAACGCGTAGCGCAGGAAGCGCCAGCCGCCCTGCAGGCGGAAGCCGAGGTCGTACTCGCCCGGGAACAGCGCGCGCGCCACCGCGCTGCGCTCGACGAACAGGCGCTGCGTGTCGGACTGGAGGGAGACTTCGTAGCCGAACGGGTTTTTGAAGGAGCCGAAGGTGGCGGCGATGAGCGGCGGGGTGCCGGGCGGTGCGCCCGCCTTCGGGGCCGGCCAGCGCAGCGTGGCCTCCGCGCCGAGCACGCGGATGGCGGTGCCGCGCAGCGTGTTGCCGTCGATGGTGACGTTGCCGCCCACGATGCCGTAGTCCGCGCCCACCGTGAGGCGGGCGCGGCGGATGCCGAAGCGGTCCTCGTTGAGCGGCTCCCGGGTGGCGGGATCGACCTGATCCTCCGAGGACTGGCGCAGGCTGTAGTCGGCCTGGACGAAGCCCGAGAGCGTGAGTTGCAGGCGCGCCGAGCGCACCGCGGCCACGCCCGCCAGGAGCCCGGTGGCCCGCTCGGCGCTCTTTTTCTCCTGGGCGTCGAGCGCGGCGCGGAGCTTCTGGCGCTCGGCGGCGTCGGCGGCGTCCTTCTCGGCGCGGGCGGCGCGCTCGGCGGCCATCTCCTGGCGCAGCGCCTTGAGCTCGGCCTCCTGGCGGTTCAGGCGCTCGAGGGCCTCCCGCAGCTCGGGAGGCAGCGACGCGCCCGCCGGCGCGGCCGAGGCACCGGGCGCCGGCGCAGACAAAGGTGCGGCCTGCCCGCCCGACGGCACAGGAGGAGTAACGTCCGCGCGGGCGGGCGAGGCCACACCGGCTAAGCCGGTCGTGAGGATGAGGAAGAGGAGTGGGAGGGAGCGGCGCAAATCCGGACCTCTGGGTAGGAGTGACGGTCGTTGACCGGAGTCGGGGCTGTGACGGCCCACCCGAGCTAGGGCAGGGGCGGCAGGCTGCCGTCGGCGTTGAGCAGCGGCAGCGTCGGGCTCTTCTCCACCTGCTCGACGCCCGCCGGCGGGCAGCTGTTGATGAACTCGTCGTGCGTCGTGGGGTTCTGGAAGCACGTGGGCGCCAGATCCGGAGACGCGACCAGGTCCGGCGGCGTGCGCAGGTCGACCCCGCCGCCGAGATCCGGGTTGTTGTTCGAGCCGCCGTCGCTCTTGCAGCCGCTCGTGGCGGTGGCGGCGAGCAGGAGACCGGCGAGGCCGGCCGAGGCGAGCGAGAGCCAGATGGTCTTCTTCATGGGAATTTCTCCTCTCTTCATCTGGGCGCCGCGCTAGCGCGCCTCGCAGTAACCGCGACGGCACTTGCCGCTGCCGCAGGTCGCGTCGCTCGTGCAGGCCGTGCACGAGGTGGCGCCGGTGGCCTTGAACTCGAAGTAGCAGCCGCAGGGCTCGGGCGCCTGGTAGGCGGTGAGGCTCGCGCCCTCGGCGCTCCGCTGCACGCTCATGGCGCACTGGGGGATGGTGCGGGCCTGGATCTGGAGATCGATGATGTCGAAGGGCGGGTTCTGCGCGCTGCCGAGGACCCAGTTGATGAACTGGGTCGCGCCGGCCCGCAGCGGGACGTTGGTGGTCGCGTTGATGGCCGCGACGAGGTGGAGGTAGCCGAAGGGCAGGTAGCGGCCCTGGCGCACGTTGATCTTGTCGAAGCTCGTGGCCGTCGAGTCCGGGAAGTAGGCGTAGCGCTGG
>DATAGU010000125.1:0-4756 GCA_036263495.1 Polyangia bacterium
AAACCCGGCGCCGCGTTGACAGGATCCGGTGCCGGGTTGATACGACTCGGTGCCGTGTTGATACGACCCGGTGCCGCGTTGACACGACTCGGTGCCGCGTTGACAGGATTCGGTGCCGCGTTGACACGACCCGGTGTACAGATGGCGTCACCCGGCGTGTCGCCGTCACCACCCGGGTCTGCGCAGTCACCGTGTGGGCAAACAGGGTAACCATTCGGCCGATCTCCGGGTAGGATCGACGCCCGGAGGAGGCCGCGCGATGACCAAACCATTGAATCTACCCGGGCTCAAGATGGAGGACGTGACCGCCAGGACGGGCACGAGCAAGCGCCGGATCTACGGCTGGATCCGCGCCGGTCTCCTGCCCGCGCCAGCGTCGAGCGGACGCGGCGTGCGCTATGACGAGGCCTACGTCGAGCGCATCATGACCATCGCGCGCCTGCGGTACGAGGGCCTGTCCGTCGCCGAGGTCCGCCGCCGTCTCGAGAACCCGCCGGCCCGGCAGGAAGAGCCCGCGCCGCCCATCCCCATGCCGGAAGCGGCCCCGGCCGGCGCTACGCCGGCCGCCGCGCCGGACGGCCTCCCGTCCGAGCGCTGGGAGCGCATCGTGCTCCTGCCCGGCCTCGAGGTCTCCTACCGTACCGACGGCGGCCCCGTCCTGCACCGCCTCGCCGCCGAGATCTGGCGGCAATTCGGCGCGCCAGCTCGCTGAGTCGAGGTGAGCGGCCGCGTGCCGCGCGCGCCCGCCGTCAGGCGGACCGAGCCATCCCCTGCGGCTCCCGCCGGCCGAGGCTGTCGAGCGCCGCCAGCAGCTCGCCCGGTTTGACGGGCTTGATGAGATGCGCGTGGAACCCCGCGGCACGGCTCCGCGCCGTGTCGCTCGCCTGACCGTAGCCGCTCACCGCCACGAACGCCGGCGCCCCGGCCCCGAGCTGCTCGCGGACGCGCGCCGCCACCTCGTAGCCGTCCATGCCGGGCAGGCCGATGTCGAGGAGCATCACGTCGGGGACCGAGCGCTCGAGCACCGCCAGCGCCTCGGTGCCGTCGGTGGCGGTCGTCACCTCGTGGCCGTCGGCGGCGAGGAGCTCGGCGAGGAGCTCGGCCGCGTCGAGGTTGTCGTCGACGACGAGGAGGCGGAGCGGACGCGCGCTGGGCCGGGGGTCCGGGAGGGCCGGCGCGGCCTGCACCGGCTTGGCCGACGCCGCCATGAGCGGCAGCTTGACGATGAACGTGCTGCCGCGGCCCGGCCCCTCGCTGTGCGCCTCGACGCGCCCCCCGTGCATGGTGACCAGGCTGCGCACGAGCGTGAGCCCGACGCCGAGCCCTCCTTCCTTACGGTCGAGTGCGCGCGGCCCCTGGACGAACAGGTCGAAGACCCGCGCCAGCAGCTCGGGGGGCATCCCCCGTCCATTGTCGGCCACGGACAGCATCACCTCGTCGCCCTGTCGCTCGGCGTGCACGCGGATGTGGCCGGCGGGGGCGGTGTACTTCGCCGCGTTCGTGAGCAGGTTCGCGACCACCTGCGCGAGCCGCATCGGGTCGCCGTGCACGACCAGGCCCCTGCGGGGGACGTCGAGCTCCAGGCGGTGCCGGAACCGATCGACGAGCGGCCGCGCCATCTCGACGGCCCGGGTGACGACCGCCGACAGCTCGACCGGCTCCCGCTCGAGGTCCACCTTGCTGCGCTCGATGCGCGAGACGTCGAGGAGATCATCGACGAGGCGCACGAGGTGCTGCGTCTGGCGCTCGAGGATGTGGAACTCGCGGGTGTGGATCAGGCCGCGCCGCCCGAGCAGGTCGAGCGCGGTGACGATGGGCGCGAGCGGGTTGCGCAGCTCGTGCCCGAGCATGGCCAGGAACTCGTCCTTGACCCGGTTGGCGGCCTCGGCCTCGGCGCGGGCCACCTCGGCGTGACGGAGGTGCTCGTCGCGCTCGCGCTCGCGCCGGTCGAGGAGGTCGCCCGAGCGCTCGAGCGCCTGGCTGAGCCGCTCCATCTCCCGCACGGCGGCCGGCTCGACGTGCAGGCGGCTGCCGTGGGCCAGCGCGTCGGCGGCCGAGGCGGCCGACGCGATGCTGCGGGTGAGGCGCCGGGAGAGCATGAACGCGCCCGCGCCGCTCACGAAGAGGAGCAGCAGGCCGGCGCTCGCGACCGCGAGGATCGAGCGGCGCATGGGTCCCTCGACGACCTTGGCCGGCACCACCACCGCCGCGGTCCAGCCCGCGGAGGGCACGCGGCTGAAGGCGATGTAGCCGGCCTTGCCCTCGATCATCGTGTCCTTGAACACCTCCTCCGTCGCCGCCCGCATGCGCGCCAGGACGGAGGGCGGTCCCGGCATACCGATATACTGGTCGGGGTCGCGGGTGCGGGCCACGATGACGCCGTGGCGATCGAGCACCGTGCGGGTCCAGATCTCGGCGGGGAGCTGGCGGTTGACGACGGTGGCCAGCGCGCTCGGCGTGATGACGGCGGTGAGCACGTACTTCACGGCCCCCTGGCGCAGGATCGGGACCCGGATGGGGAAGGCCCACCGCTTGCCGTCCCGGCCGAGGGCGAGGTCGCCTACGGTGGGCTGCCTCGTCTCGACAGTGCGCCGCAGGCTCTCCGGCTCGTTGACGGTGGAGAGCGGAGTGCTCCACGGCTTCGTGGTGTCGATGAGCTTCTGTCCCTCGGGGGAGATGAGAAAGAGGGCCATCCAGGAGGGCTGCGTGCGGGCGGCCCGCTGGGCCTCGAGATAGAAGCCGGCCAGGTCGTCGCGCTCGAGGCGTTCGGACCCGGCCAGCACCTGCAGGGTCTTGATGGTCGCCCCGGTCTCGAGCTCCACGGCCGTGGCCAGCATCTGCGCCGAGTGCATGAGGTGGGCCGAGACCCCGTCGCGCTCGTGCTGCGACAGCCGCAGCACGATGGCGGCCGCGAACCCGACGACGGGCAAAAGTGTCCCGACGACGAGTAGCGTAAGGTGCCACCGCAGCGGGAGGGAAGGCAGGAAGCGTAGGCGGGGGGGCCTCATCTATCAGCGTACCAGCCACTATACCATGGGGAGAGCATGGGTCCCGCTCCGGGAAGATCCAGCCCTATTCCAGGGAAAGGTGGCCAGGCGGGCGCGGGATGCTCACTCATCCAGGCTGAACGGGGTGACTACATCGCGCTGGGGACAGGGCCATACTCGATGTTGTGAGCGAGATGGATTGGCCGCCGCGGATCAAGCCACCACCGAGCGTCCACGAGCTCATCACCGATGACGGGATACCGCTGGAGAGCAACCGCCACGTACTGCAGATGATCCTCCTGCGGGAGACGCTGGAGTCTGCCTGGGCCGGCCGGAACGATTACTTCGTCGGCACCAACCTATTTCTCTACTACAGCACGCTGCAGACGAAGCGGAACGACTTCCGCAGCCCCGACGTGTTCGTGGTGCTCGGCACCGCGCGGCGGGATCGCGAGGCCTGGGTGATCTGGGAAGAGGACGGCAAGCATCCGGACGTCGTCATCGAGCTGACCTCCGATTCGACCCGCCGCTACGACCAGGGGGAGAAGAAAGCGGATCTACGGCGAGCTCATCGGCGTGCCCGAATACTTCATCTTCGACCCCCTCCGGGGCGATCTGGAGGGCTATCGATTGAACGTGGGCAAGCTCGCCTATGAGGCGCTCTCGCCGTCGCCTGCGGGGCGCTTCGGCTCGGAGCGACTCGGCCTCGAGCTCGGCCCCTGGATGGGTAGCTACAACGACTTCCCGGGGACTTGGTTGCGCTGGCATCGGCCGGACAGCAGCCTGCTTCTGACGGGGCGTGAGGCCCAGGCCGAGAAGGCGCAGCGGCGGGCAGAAGCCGAAGAACGGGCCCGTACGGCGGAAGCGCGTGTCGCGGAGACTGGCCGAGCTGGAACAGCGTCGTTGAGCGCTATGTAGGCATGTAGGCATGTAGGCGCTTCCGCGTCTCGGCTACACTGGGGTGAGCCACGCGGGAGGGCGCATGTCCAAGGCCACGCTGTTCGTCAGCTACAGCCACCTCGACTGGAAGGACTGGGTCGAACCCCTGGTCGAGGCCATCCAGGTCGCAGGGCATGTGGTCGCGGTGGCGGACAGCGCCATGCGCGCCGGGGATCCGATTCCCGAGTGGATCCGCGAGCGCGTCAGCCAGGCCGATCTGGCGCTTCTCTGCTGGAGCCCCGCCGCCGCCCAGAGTGCCTGGGTTCAGGCCGAGCGCCGGCTCCTCGCCGCCCAGCTCAAGCGGGTGGTGTGGGCTGAACGAAAGACCGCACAGGAAGAGATCCTGCGGCGTATCGCCGCTCCTGCCGGGCCTCTGCTGCTCGCCGCTCCTGCCGATGCCAACCGGGGTCAGGCGTTGTTCCAGGCCCTCGACCTCACCCCGACCCCGATCACCGCCGCCGACACGCCGCTCCCGGTGCTGCGCGATGCCGTCAACAGCGGCCGGCCCCTCATCGTCCTCTGGAGCCAGGCCGCGGCCCAGGACAGAGTTCTCGGTAACTTCCTCGATCAGGTCCTCATGCAGGACCTCTCGGCAGGCCGGCGCCGCCTCTATCTACACGCCCTCGACGATACGCCCATCGACGCCCTGCACGCCGCCATCCGCGGCGCCACCTTCAGTGACCTCGAAGCCCTAGGAGGGTGGTGCTTTTTGCCGTTCTGCAAGGCAACCTCCTCCCGTATCATACCCCCGCATGTCCCTCGGTAAGTCTCCTGCCACTGAGAATCCGTTTCTTTCGGGTACGCGCTTCTGCGAGGAGCGCCTACCGTCG
>DATAGU010000126.1:0-17814 GCA_036263495.1 Polyangia bacterium
CGCGTAGGGGGTGGTTGAGTGGCGCGTAGGGGGGGGTTTTGTGCCGGTACGGGGGGGTTGAGAGGTAGGATCGGGGCATTGAGGGGCAAGGCCGATACATCTGTACAGCCCCTGAGGGCCGGCCTGGCCCTTGCCGGAGGCCTTCGGCTTACTTGATGTAGCCCTTCCGCCGCAGGTACTCGGCCACCAGCACCGCGCCGTGCGCCGCGCCCATGCGCGTGTTGTGCGACACCAGCACGTACTTGAGACCCCAGGCGCCCCCGAGCGCGGTCTCCTCGCGCAGCCGCCCCACCACCGTGGTCATGCCGCCGCCCGCGTCGCGGTCGAGGCGCGGCTGCGGGCGATAGGGGTCGTCGAGCACCGAGATGAGCTCGGCCGGCATGGAGGGCAGGCCGAGCTCGCGCAGCGGCCGGCCGAACTCGCGCAGCACGCGCCGCGCCTCATCGAGCGTCCCCTTGCGCTCGAGCCCCACGAACACCGCCTCGGTGTGCCCCTCGATCACGTTGACCCGCGTGCAGGTGCAGCTCACCGGGATCGGCGCCGGCGTGATCTCCTCGCCGCCGAGACGCCCCAGGATCTTGCGCGTCTCGCGCTCGACCTTCTCCTCCTCCTTGGCGATGTAGGGGATGACGTTGTCGATGATGTCGAGCGCCGCCACCCCCGGCGACCGCCCGGCGCCCGAGACCGACTGCAGCGACGTCATCACCACCCGCTCGAGCCCGAAGGCGTCGGCCAGCGGCCTCAGCGTCATGGCCAGCCCCACCGTGGTGCAGTTCGGCCCCGGCGTGATGAACCCGCGCCAGCCGCGCCGCCGCCGCTGCGCGTCGATGAGCGCGGCGTGGTCGAAGTTCACCCCCGGCAGGAGCACCGGCACGTCCGGCTCGTAGCGGAACGCGCTCGCCGTCGAGATCACCGGCACCTCGGCCGCGAACCGGGGCTCGAGCGTCCGCGCCACGTCCGCCTCGACCGCGCTGAACACGACGTCCACGCCGTCGGCCGTCATGGCCTGGGCGTCCTCCAGGCGGAGCTCGGCGTGCTCCGGGGAGAGCGGCTCCTTGCAGTACCAGCGCTGCGCGCCGCCCGCGTCGGTGATCGCCTCGCGATAACGCTTGCCCGCGCTCCGCTCCGAGGCGCCGACCCGTACCAGCTCGAACTCCGGATGTCCGGCCAGGGCGGCCAGGAACTGCTGTCCGGCCACGCCCGTGGCCCCCACGACTGCGACGCGAATGCGTGTCATGCTCCCTTTCTCCCTCGGTGTGATGGCGACCGCGCGGAATGTAGCCGGCCCCCGCGCCCGCGGCAAACAAAGTCCCCCGTGACCGCGGGCGCCAGCCGCCCCTACGACTCCATCGCCTTCCCCGGCGGCCGCGCCGGCAGCCGCACCGTGAACACCGTCCCCGCCTCGGCCTCGGACGTGACGCTCACGGTCCCCCCGTGGAGCGTGACGATCTTCTTCACGATGAAGAGCCCCAGCCCGAGCCCCTGCTTCCCGTCCGCGCCGTCGTGCGCCCCGCGCTCGAACGGCTCGAACAGGCGGGGCAAGAGGCTCGGCGGGATCACGGAGCCGACGTTGTGCACCTGGAACACCAGGTCCCGGCGCCCGTCGCCCTCCCGCCACCAGCGGATCGTGACCGGGCCCTCGAGGGCGCCATACTTGACCGCGTTCGTGAGCAGGTTCCCGAGCACCTGATGCAGCCGCTCCCCGTCCCATTCGCCTTCGGGATCGGCGCCCGTGGCGGGTTCGCACAGGATCCGGGCCTGCGGGTACAGATGGCGCACCTCCTCGAGCGTCTGCTCGCACACCTCCTGAAAGTTCGTCCGCTTGAGGATGATGGTCAGGCCCGCGCCGATGCGCGCCCTCGTGTAGTCGGAGAGATCCTCGATGATGCGCCCCATCCGCTCGCAGCTCGACCGGCCGCGGCGCACGAACTGCTGGAACCGCTCGGGGAGATCCTTGGACCGCTGCATGTAACCGAACACGGCGGCGACCGCGCTCAGCGGGTTCCTGAGGTCGTGGCCGACGATGGCCAGCAGCTGCTTCTGGAACTCCTCCACCTGCCGCGCCGCGGCCAGCTGACCGCGCGCGTCGAGCACCTTCGCACGCTCGATCGCGTAGAGCAGGCTGCGCTCGAGGAGCGAGGCCGTGAGCGTCTCCTTGTCGAGGTAGTCGGCCGCCCCGGCGCGCAGCGCTTCGAGATCCACCTCGCCTTCGCCCTGCCCCGTGAGCAGGATGAGCGGGCGGCTGCACCCCCGCGCGATGGCCTGCCGGAGGAGATCGAGACCACTCCGCGGCCCGAGCCGATAGTCGATGAGATAGACGTCGTGCTCCCCCTGGCTCGTGGCCTCGAGCCCCGCATCGAAGTCCGCCAGCCAGGCGAGCTCGAACCGGCGGGCCCGGAGCCCGCCGAGGAGGCTGCGGGTGAGGACATATTGATCCTCATCGTCATCGATGAGGAGGACGCGCAGGGACGGCTCCATGCTACGGCCCCTTGTCCCCCGGCAGCTCGACGATCTGGAACCAGTAGTTACCGAGCGTCTCGACGATCTTGACCATCGAGTCGAACCCCACCGGCTTGGTGATGAAGGAGTTCGCCCCGAGGTCGTAGGTCCTGAGGATGTCCTCCTCCTCGCGGGAGGTGGTGAGGACGACGATCGGGATCCGCCGCAGCTCGGGATCGGCCTTGATCTCCTTGAGCGCCTCCCGGCCGTCTTTGCGCGGCATGTTGAGGTCGAGGAGGATGAGGCCGGGGCGGGGCGCGTCCTTATGGGCGCCGCGCCGGTGGAGGAAATCCATCAGCTCCTCCCCGTCATTGACGGTATAGAAGCCATTGGCGAGCCGGTGCCGCTCGAACGCGTCCCGGGTCATCATGCGGTCGTCCTCGTCGTCGTCCGCGAGCAGGATGACGATCGGCCTGGCGGTGCTCATGCTCGTTGCTCCTCCGCGAGCGGGTCCCTGGGCTGCTTCGCGGGCAGCTCGACCACGAAGGTGGAACCGGCGCCCGGCGTGCTGCGCGCCGTGATCGTGCCCTGGTGCCGCTCGACGATCTTGCGACAGATGGCGAGGCCCATGCCGGCGCCCTCGTACACGCCGCGCTCATGCAGGCGCTGAAACAGCTTGAAGATGCGATCCACGTACTTCTCCTCGAAGCCAATGCCGTTGTCCGCGAACTCGAGCCGCCAGCGCTCCGGGCCGGCGCCGAGGGCCTCTGCCCGCACCCGGATCACCGGCGGCACGTCCGCGCGGTGAAACTTCAAGGCGTTGCCGATGAGGTTCTGGAAGAGCTGCCGCATCTGCAGGGGGTCGGCCTCGAGCTCGGGCAACGCGCCCACGTCCACCCGCCCGCCCACCGACACGAGGCGAGCCTCGAGATCCCCCACCACCTCCCGGGCCACCACCTCCAGGTTCACGGGCACGGCGGGCTGGGCCTTGGTCGTCACGCGCGAGTAGGCGAGCAGCCCGCGAATCAACGTCTGCCCCCGGGCGGCCGCGTTTTGCATCCGGGCGAGGTAGTCCTGCCCCTGCGGGCCGAGCGTGGCCGCGAACTCCTCTTTCAGCCGGTCGCCGAACATCTGGACCTTGCGCAGGGGCTCTTGCAGGTCGTGGGACGCGATCAAGGCAAAGTCCTGGAGCTCGCGGTTGCTCCGCTCGAGGCGCTCGAGGAAGCGCTGGCGCTCCTCATCGAGGCGCTTGCGCTCGCTCACGTCCCGCGTGACCTTGGCGAAGCCTCGCAGGGCGCCCGTCTCGTCCCGCAGGGCCGTGACGATGACGTGCGCCCAGTACCGCGTCCCGTCCTTGCGGACGCGCAGCCCCTCTTCCTCGTACCGGCCCTCGGCGGTCGCGGCCGCGAGCTCCTGGGCGGGCTTTCCCGCGGCGGCGTCCTCGGGCGGATAGAACGCCGAGAAGTGCCGGCCGATGATCTCCTCGGGCCGATAGCCATTGATCCGCTCGGCGCCGAGGTTCCACGTCTCGACGTGACCTTCGGGATCCAGGTTGAAGATGGCATAGTCCTTCACGCTGCCGACCAGGAGCCGGAAGCGCTCCTCGCTCGCGCGCAGCTGCTCCAGCTGGCGCTGCAGCATCCTCTCCGCCTGCCGCTGCGCGGAGATGTCCCGGATGACCGTGATCGCGAACGTGCCCTCCTCGGTCACCCAGGGGCTCAGGCTGATCTCGGCCGGAAACTCGCCGCCGTCCTTGCGCAGCCCGTAGAGCTCGACACCGCCCGTGCCCATGGGCCGCGGGTGCCGCTCGACGAAGTACCGGGTGCGGTGATCCGGGTGGACGCCACGGAACCGCTCGGGGATGAGCTTCTCGACCGGCTCCCCGAGGAGCTCCTCGCGACCGTACCCGAAGAGCCGCTCCACCTGGGAGTTGACGAGGGCGATCCGGCCGCCCTCATCGGTCATCACCATGGCGTCCGGGGCCGCTTCGAGGAGGCCGCCGAAGCGGGCAAAGAGGACCGAAGGCCTCGCCGGGTCAGACATGGGGACCCCGGCAGGGCACGGATCGGGAAACTCGTCTGGACCGGACCCTGCCGCGGGGCTTGGCCATCGCCAGCAAGGATAGAAATGTCAGCGGCACGGCTTGGGGGTGCCGATCTCGTGAACTCACCATCAATGTTCTCTTCCCGTTGCGGGGTCCAACAAGGAGCAGGCGGCACCGCGCGCCGATAGCGAGCTGGGACTGCGCGTCTGCGTATTGCCCTATCCTTGGCTTGGCCGGCGCTGAATGCAAGGGGATCTGCGCAGCAGGTGCCTTGGATCCAGCGATGGAGCGTACTCCGCCCCACTGAGCTTCCGGATCCAAGGAATTCCCGGCCGTGCTGGCGCTCGCCTCCTCGTCGTGACATGTGTTTTCCCATCCATGTCCGTGGAGAGAGTCATGACCCAGGCCCATCTCACCGTCGTCCCACCCGCCCCGCCTGAGCCACCGGTGCCCCAAGTCGAGCACCTCCCCTGCCAGCTCGACCTCACCTACAACTGGAACTACGGATGCTCCCGCGAGGAGCTGCGCGACCTTTACAAGAAGGCGCAACGCAGCCAGTGGCTCCCCGATGAGGTCCTTCCGTGGGACACCAGCGTGGACATCACGGCCGCGCAGCCTCCCCCCGAGCTGTTCCCGCTGCACGGCACCGACATCGAACGTCGCCTCACCCAGCAGGAGCAGGAGACCCTCCGCGTCGAGCTCACCGCGTGGATCCTCTCGCAGTTCCTGCATGGCGAGCAGGGCGCGCTGCTCGCCGCCTCCCAGCTCGCCGCCACGGTGCCCGACATGGAGTCCAAGTTCTACGCCGCCACCCAGGTGGTCGACGAAGCCCGCCACATCGCCGTCTACGAGCGCTACATCCGCGAGAAGGTGGGCTTCTCCTATCCCATCAGCCCGCACCTCAAGTCGCTCCTCGATCTCATCCTCAAGGACTCGCGCTGGGATCTGAAGCTCCTCGGCATGCAGATCATGGTGGAGGGCCTGGCGCTGGCCTCGTTCGGCATGATCCGCGAGTACACCAGCGAGCCGCTGCTCAAGCGGCTGATTCACTACGTGATGCTCGATGAGGCGCGCCACGTCGCCTACGGCGTCCTCTCCCTCAAGGATTTCTATGCCGACCTCGGCGAGGCGGAGAGGCGGGAGCGGGAGGACTTCGTCTACGAGGCGGCCGTGCTGATGCGCGACCGCTTCCTCTATCAACAGGTCTGGGAGAAGGCCGGGCTGCCGCTGGCGGACTGCATCGAAGCCTCCCGGAACAACCTCGGGCAGCAGCTGTTCCGGCAGCTCCTGTTCTCCAAGGTGGTGCCGGCGGTCAAACGCATCGGCCTCCTGTCGCCCCGGCAGCGGGAGCGCTTCGCCGCCCTCGGCATCCTGCAGTTCGAATCCGTCGAAGATCCCTTCGCCGAGTTCAACGAGGGCGCGTCCGTCACGGCCCGCGTCGCGTAGTTTCGCAAGCACACGGCCCACCAATACCCCTCGCCTACCAGTTTTCCCTCCAGCGGATGTCCCACGCCCCAGGTACGTAGCGCTCCGACGCGCAGGGGGCGATCCCGACAAGGTCCCCCCCTCTCGAACGTGAGCGTGGCCGGGAGCGGGAGCCTGCGCGGCAGGCAGCGGCTCGGCCGACGGAAGCGCGGGGTCATGAATACCCCCGTGGATTTCCCGCTGAGTGCAGTCTTTTCGACCCGTTGAGCGAGCACACCAGGGAGGTGGGGGGCCCGGAGACCGGGGGCCCGGGGGATCGCCCATCCGCACCCGGCATCGAGCGCGGGCCATGGGATCGCCGCCTCTGCGCCTTCCCTCGCACCATTGGAGGCAGGACACCCGCCGCTTGGAAGCCGCGCGGCACAATAGAGGAAAACGGTGTCACTAAGATTTTCTCCAACGACCGCTCAAGGTCACCGGGCGATCCGCGCGAGCCCCGACCGACCGCGTCCGAAGCACCCGAAGGCCAGGTGGCATGGGCGATGCTTCTTATCTGGGCAACAGCGCGACGTTAGCGGCGGTTTTGAAATCTTGGGGCAGAGCCGGGGCAGGTCGATGAACGGACAGGAAACGAAGAAGATGAGGCTCGGCATCATATCGGCATATCCCGAGGAGGACTGGCACGCCCGTCGGATCCTCGAGGCGGCGCGCGAGCGCGCCGAGGCCGAGCTCCTCTCGCCCCTCGATTTCGCCGCGGACGTCGGGCCCGCGCACAGCCGGCTGCTGGTGGGGGGCCGGCCGCACGTCGAATATGACGCCCTCTTGACGCCGCGTGCCCTGGGCGACGAGGGGGACCATGAGCTGCAGCTCGAGCTGTATCGCACGCTCGCCGAAGAGGGCGCGCTCCTGGTCAACGACGTGCGGGCCCTGGTGACGGCGATCGACAAGTTCAAGACCAGCTGGCTACTCGGGCGCATGGGCCTCCCGACGCCGCGGGCCATCGTGGTGCAGCGTCCCGAGGACGCGCGCCGCGCCCTCGCCGGCCTGGGCGGTCGGGCGGTGGCCAAGCCGCTGTACGGCTCGCTCGGCATCGGGGTCGAGCTCGTGACGAGCGAGGCGGCGGCGCTCGAGTGCCTCGGGCGATGGAAGGCGCTGTACTTGCAAGAGTACGTCGATGGAGGCGGTGTTGACCTGCGGGCCTTTGTCGTGGGGCACGAGGTCGCGGCGGCCATCCGCCGCGTGGCACCCCCGGGGGAATTTCGCACCAACATCCACCTCGGCGGCGTCGCCGAGGGGGTGCAGCTGCGGCCCGAAGTGGCCCGGCTGGCGGTGGCGGCCACCCGCTGTCTGTGCCTCGACTACGCGGGCGTGGATCTGATGGAGACGCCGACGGGCGCCGTGGTGCTGGAGGTCAACGGCACCCCGCTGTTCCGCGGCATCTATGAGGCCACCGGTCGGGACATGGCCATCCCGATCGTCGAGTACGCCCTCGTCCGGGCGGCGAACAGCCCGCCGAGGGGACGGCTCAACGGGACGTCGTCATGGCCGCAGTCGCAGCACGTCATCGGGCCCGCCTTGGGAACCTCCGGCCCAGTAGGCCGGATCACCAGGCGGGAACATAAAGGGGCGAGGAGGCCCCAGGGCGAAACCCCCCCTAGTTCCCCTCGGGGGCTGCAGGGAAAGGAGCAGAGCCACGATGCCTGACAGGAGCAAAGGCAACATGACGGTGCAGGAAGCCGGCCGCAAAGGGGGAGAACGCGGCGGCAAGAAGGGTGGTGAGACCACGCGGGACCGCTACGGTCACGGCTTCTACGAGGAGATCGGGCGCAAGGGTGGCAGCAAGGTGCGCGATCTCATCGAGGCCGGAAAGAAGGCCGGGCGCTAAGAAGTGCGCTTCGCCTCCACCGCCTCGTGCCCCGCGGCCGTCTCGGCGGCCCGCGGTTGGCAAGACCAGTGGATGTGGGTTCCAGAGGAGATCGGGGCCCCCAAGGGGGGGCGGTAGTCGAGGGGGACCGATCTGGGAGGGCCGTAAGGCCCGAAGACAGCAACAGAGCAGTCACAAGCGATACGGATCCTGAGGAGGAAATAGATGCCCGAGAACAAGAGCAGCAAGGGTGGCATGACCGTTCGTGAGGCCGGCCGCAAGGGCGGCGAGAAGGTTCGCGATCAGCGTGGCCACGAGTTCTACGAGGAGATCGGCCGCAAGGGTGGTGAGGCGGTGCGTGACGCCCGCGGCCATGAGTTCTATGAGGAGATCGGCCACAAGGGCGGGCAGAAGGTCCGCGAACTGATCGAGGCCGGCAAGAAAAAGGCTGGCGAGTAGCCAGTACCAAGCCGCCGATCACACGCCCTGGGACCTGGCGGGCAGGGCCCGCGGTGCATAAAGGCTTAGAGGCCGAGCAGAAGGATTCAGGCGTGTGATCGGCGTTCTATAAGAAGGAGGAAAGAGACATGGCGAAAGCCGGAACCAAAGAGAAGACGACGCAGCGCGCTCGTACCAACAAGGGCAGCATGACGGTGGCCGAGGCCGGCCGGAAGGGCGGTCTCACGGTCCGCGATGAGCGCGGGCATGAGTTCTACGAGGAGATCGGACGCAAGGGCGGGCACAAGGTGCGCGACCTCATTGCGGCTGGCAAGCGGGCGCTCGAGCGGACCAAGTAGCACTCTCGAGTCCCGAACGTAGGACACGCTCGCGGCGGCGAATCCCCTCGTAGGATCGCTGCTGCAAGCTGGGGATGCGCCTGGACAGATCCATGTCCGGGCGCATTTCTTTTAGCCCCTGGGCGTCCCAGCGGAGTCGGGGGGCTCCGCGAGGATGGGGATGGCGGAGGGGCGTCTCTCATAGACTCGCGTCGACGGGAACGGCGCGCCGGTTCGAGTTCAGCGAGGGGAGCTCGAACAAGTTCTGGAAGATCGAGCTCGGGGAGAAGTCTCTTACCGTCCGCTGGGGACGCATGGGTACGGCGGGGCAGACGCAGACGAAAGACTTTACCTCGGCGGATACAGCGGCGGCCGAGCGCGAGAAGCTGATCCGGGAGAAGGTCAGGAAGGGGTAGGCCGAGGTGGCAGCGAGCGCGGGGGGCGCGGCAGCGGTCGCTACGGCGCCAGGTGCTAGGTCGTGCCAGGTCGTGCCAGGTCAGACGCTGGGCGTGCGAGGTGGGGCCCAGAGCGTGCGAGGCCATTTGTTCCCATCGGTCCTGCCACCCAGGCGCCCCTGGACCCCTCCGGGCGGCGCCCAGCGAACGAGCGCTCGAAGATTTTTTCATCCCGTCGCTTGACGTTAAACTACTCAGGTAGTATTACCTGAGTAGTTCACCACGACACATGACCATGACGACCCCCCCCACCACCTCTCATCAACTCGGCGAGCTCCAGCTCGCCATCATGCAGATCCTGTGGCAGCGCGGCGAAGCCAGTGCGGCCGATGTCCATGCCGCCCTTTACGAGCAGCGGGGCCTGGCGTTCACCACCATCGCCACCATGCTCGCGAAGATGGAACAGAAGGGCGTGGTCACGCACCGCGCCGAGGGGCGCAAGTTCATCTATCGCCCGCTCGTGAGCGAGAGCGAGGTGCGGCGCTCCATGGTGGATGAGCTGCGCGACCGCCTGTTCGGCGGCAACGTGACCGAGCTGGTCAGCCATCTCCTATCGACCAACGACCTCGACCGGGCCGAACTGGCGCGGCTGAAATCGCTCATCGCGGCGCAGGAGAAGAAACAAGATGACTAGCTGGCTGGCTGCTCTGGCCGAGGCCGAGACCCCCAAGCTCCTGGCCGCCTGGCTGCTCACGTATGGGCTGCACAGCACGCTCCTCCTCGGCGCGGCATGGCTGTGCGCGCGGGCGCTCGGTGACCGCCTGCTCGGGCTGCAGGAGGGTTTATGGAAGGGGGCGCTGCTGGGCGGGCTGCTCACGGCCAGCGTGCAGGTGGGCGGTCTGATGGTGGGATCGTCTGCTGCCCCGGCGCCATCCCTACCGCCGGCCCCCCCGGCGCCTCCCCAGGAAGTGCATCGGGTGTGGCGGACCGAACCGGTGCCGTCTACGCCGCTGCCGGAGCGACCGCAGGTCCTGGCGCGCCGGCCGGTGGTGCTGCCGCTCCCGGCCAGGACGCCTGCCCCCATAGCACAGCCGGCCCGGGCGGCAGAGCCTACAGCCACGCCGTCCCTGAGGTGGCCGCGGCGTCTGATCATGCCGCAGGGGGTGTGGGTGCCGCTCTTGTGTGGCCTGTGGCTGCTCGGGGCGTTCCTGCTGCTCGCGCGTCATGCGCTTGCGTGGTGGCGCCTGGGCCGCCTGCTCGCGAACCGCGTGCCGGTGCGAGAGCGCGGCGTGCAGGCCCTGGTGGAGCAGCTGCGTGAGGCCGCCGGCCTCGGCGCCCCGGTGCGGCTGTGGGGCTCGGCGGAGGTGGCGGTGCCGATCGCCAAGGGCCTCTGGCGGCGGGAGATCTATCTGCCGCTCCGGGCCCTCACCGATCTGCCGCTCGAAGAGCAGCGCAGCATCCTCGCGCACGAGCTGGCGCACCTCGTGCGCCGCGATCCCGCCTGGCTCGTGTGCGGGCAGCTCTTCGCCAGCCTGTTCTTCTTCCAGCCGCTGCACCGGGTGGCGCAGCGGCGACTGCAGGAGCTGTCGGAATACTTCTGTGATGATTGGAGTGCGGGCCAGACCGGACGGCCGCTGGTCCTGGCCCGCTGTTTGACCGAGGTGGCAGGGTGGTTGCTCGGCGACGAGCAGCCAGCACCGGTACCGGGCATGCTGCAGACCGGATCGGAGCTGGGCCACCGGGTACGCCGCCTCCTCACCTGGCAACCAAGGAGCCTGTCCATGCCGATGTCCCGCCCCCTGTATCTCGTCCCTGTGGGTACGGCCGCGCTCGTTTGTGTGTCGCTGTTCGCGCCGCACTTCGCCATCCCGGCCGCCGAGGCGCGCCGCAAGCCGCCCGAGGCGCCGGCGGCGCCGCTGCCTCCGGAGTCGCCCGAAGCGCCCGAGGCGCCCGTGCCGCCCCTGCCGCCGGTGGCGCCGACGCCACCCCTGGCCCCCGAAGGCGGCGTGCGCGCCGCGTCGGATCCTCGCCCGGGCCGCGCTCCGGCGCCGCGCATCCGCACGCGCGGCCTCCCG
Organism: Polyangia bacterium; assembly: GCA_036263495.1. Classification (GTDB taxonomy): domain Bacteria; phylum Myxococcota_A; class Polyangia; order Palsa-1104; family SHYY01; genus DATAGU01. Next base: position 11,019 of record DATAGU010000126.1, read on the forward strand.
GCACCCGGGCCGGCCGCAGGCGCACTCCCTGCGCCGGCTGCGGCGACCGCGCCCGCCGCGGATGAGGATTCGTCGGACGCCGACCTGCGAGCGCTCACGGAGGAGCTGAAGCAGTTCGCCAAGAAGCTAGCCCCCACACCCGAGCAGGTGGCGCAGCTCAAAGCCCTGGGCAAGGATCTCGCGCAGGCGGTCCAGCAGGGGGACACGGAGCGGCAGAAGCAGCTCGAGAAGGAGATCGCCACGCTGGCCCATCCCGGCTCCAAGGAGGCCTGGGAGCACTTCGGGCGGCTGCAGGAGCAGGTCGGTCGGCTGGCGGCGGAGAAGGCGCAGCAGCACCTCAAGCACCTCGCCGGTGCCTTCGCCCTGAATGGTCACCATCACCCGCACGCGGCCGGCGAAGGGCATGACGGCGCAGATGAGGATGGCGATTCGCCCGTGGACCAGGATGTGGGCGAGGCCGTGCGCGAGGCGGTGCAGGAGGCCATGGAGCAGGCCCGCGATGCGCTGCAGCAAAGCCGCGACGTGACCCGTGAGGCCGTGCGCGAGGCGATGCGCCAGGCGCGCGATGCCATGCGCCAGGCGCGTGAGGCGGCCCGGCAGGGTCGCGCGGCCCCGGCGGCAGGCGACAATGACAACGACAACGATAACGACAACGACAACGACAACGACGGCGATGACGAAGAGGCGACCGCGGCGCCGCCGGCCCGGCAGGCTCCGGCCGATGCGCACGCGCACCGGCAGCTGGATGCGGAGCGGCGGCAGCTGGATGCGGCTCGGCGACAGCTGGATGCGGAGCGGCGGCAGCTGGATGCGGCTCGCCGGCAGCTCGAAGCCGAGCGGCGCGCGCTACGGGAGCGGGAAGAGAGCAAGTAGGGCTGGATGAGCAGTTCCTGGTCCTGAGCGGACCGACTCACCCCAACAAGTTCCTCCTCGCTCCTCTTCCCTGTTGCCCGCCTCTACTGCCTCTTCCTGTTCCTGCTTCCTACTTCTTCCGGCTCCACTCGGCCTTGAGAGCGTCGAGGCCGTCAAGGTAGCCCTGTGGGGCCTTGCCCGCGGCGAGCTGCTTGGCCTGGGTGAGGAGCGGTAGCGCCTCCTTGACCTTGCCCTGCTTCTGCAGGAGCCGCGCCCGCCACTCGTAGTACCAGAAGTTCTTGTCGATGCGGCCGGCCTTGTCGAGCAGGGCGGCGGCCTGGTCGAGCTGGGTGCCCTGGTTGATCCAGTACTTGGCGGCGAGGAAGTAGGTGTTCCAGCTGTCCTTGCTGGTGGGCGCCTGATCGGCCTTGGCCAGCTCGGCGGTGAGGTACTCCTGGTAGATGCGATCCACGTCGGCCTCGATGGGGAAGCTCACCTGCAGCTTCTCCCAGCGGAGCGACGCGATGGCGGTGCCCCGGTCCTTGAGGTCGAGCTGGTAGCCGAGCCACTCCTGGTGCGGCACGGCCTCGGGCTTGACCTCGAAGCGCAGCTGGTCCTCGTCCGCCTTGTAGAAGTAGGCGCCCCACTGCTGGGCCTTCTTGCTCAGGATGAGGGTCCAGTGGTCCTTCTCGGGCAGGGCGAAGAAGGCGTAGGTGCCGGCGGGCACGTCCTTGCCGGCCACGCGCACGGGGGTGCTGAAGGAGATGATGGTGGCGTCGTTGGCGCCGGTGCGCCAGACCTGGCCGTAGGGCACGAGCTGGCCCCAGATGGTGCGGCCCTTCACCGCCGGGCGGTGATAGCTGATCTTGATCTCGGTGAGGCCGAGGTTCTGCGAGACGCTGGCGGCCGGGCTCTCCCACAGCTGCTGGACCTCGGCGGCGGCGGGCATGGCGGTGGCGACGAGCAGGAACGGGACAAGGGCGATGCGCATGGCGGAGGTGCCTCTCTCAAAGGAAGTTGCCGCCATTTATTCAGAAAGGCCGGACACTGGCCAGTGCAGACCGGGTGCGCAATCATGGCGTCATGAGTCCCAAATCAGCCAAGCGTCCCGCGACCTATCAGGATCTGCTGGCGTTACCTGAGCACCTCGTAGCCGAGATCGTGGACGGCGAGCTGGTGGCGACGCCGCGGCCGGCAGGGCCTCATACCAAGGTCACCTCGGTGCTCGGGGTCGTTCTCGGGCCGATGTGGCAGGGGCTCGGGGGGCCAGGCGGCTGGCTCATCCTCGATGAGCCGGAGCTGCACTTCGGCGATGACGTGCTGGTGCCTGATCTGGGGGGCTGGCGGACCGACCGGATGCCGGATGTTCCCGATGAGCCCTTCTTCACGCTCGCCCCGGACTGGGTGTGTAAGGTGCTCTCGCCATCGACCGGGGTGCTCGACCGGAAGCGCAAGTTGCCCATCTACTTGCGCGAGGGGGTCGGGCACGTGTGGCTTGTGGATCCACAAAAAAAATGCTCGAGGTGTTGCGGCATGCGGGGGGGTACTGGGCGCTCATCAGGACGCACGCGGAAGAGGAGCGGGTGCGGGCGGAGCCCTTCGAGGAGGTGGAGTTCGACTTGAGGTTGCTCTGGAGGCGATGAGAGTCGCCCCGCGTCTGGCTCGACACGGGGCGTGAAGATGCGCTACATCGCCGACGTGCCGGAAGCTCCCCCGCAACTCGGCCGCACCCTGCGCGGTGCTCTGGTCCTGGGAATGCTGGGCGGGCTTCTGCTCGGCGTGATCGAGGGGGCCTTGAGCTGGGCGCTGGCGCCGCTGGCGGTGGATTCCCTGGGCGAGCACGTGCGCGTCGTGGAGCTGGCGGCGGTGCTCGGCAGTCTGGCTGGTGCGTTGGTGGGTGCGGTGGTGGCGCTCGCGCAGGCCCTGGCCAAGACGCTCTCCTCGCGGCTCGAAGGATCGCGCCGGCCGCACGCCGAGGCCCGCGTCTATACCCTTCTCCTGGCGCCGATCACGATCCTGGCGTGTCGCGCCCTGTTCTCGGGCCGGCGCGCGCAGACCCTGCCGGCGGCGCCGCTCCTGCCCTATCTCGTGGCGCTCGTTCTGCTCCTCCTCGCCTATGCAGGGCTGCGCCTGCTCCTGTGGCAGCGAACGCGCTGGGCGGCACCGTCCGAGCAGGGCCCCTCCCCGATGATCGGGACGGCACGTGCGACGGCGGCGCTGCTGCTCGTGGTGATCCTCGTTCTGTGCCTGGCCGATCACTTGGTGCTGCCGCGCCTCTATCTGCCGCTGCACCTCGGGATGGAGGGGCTGGGCCTCGGGCTGTCCCTGCTCGCCGCAGGGGCGCTCGTGCGAGGCTCGCGCCGGCTGCGATCCATGGCCTCTCACGACCGCTGGCTCGCGCCGCGCCGGGTCGCCTGGCTCGGCCTCGTTCTCCTCGCCGCCAATGGCTGGGCCCTGCGCAACCTGATTCGCCAACAGACGCTGCGTGCGGCGATCTTCGAGCACACGGGGCTGCCGTCCCGCCTGCTGGCGATGGCCCACGCGGCGGGTCTGACGCCGGCGGCGCGGCCGGCCTGGGCCACGGCCACGGCCAAGACCGAGGCGGTGGTGACCGAGGACCGGGCGCTCGCGCCGCTGCCCGATGGACCGCACCTCCCGGGCGCGGACGTGTTCCTCATCACTGTAGATGCGCTGCGGGCCGATCGTCTGACCCCGGGGACGACGCCGTATCTGGCCCGGCTGGCCGAGGACGCGGTGCGCTTCGACCACGCCTACACCCAGGTGCCACACACGAGCTTCGCCCTGGCCACGCTGCTCACCGGTAAGTACGTCTTCTCGCTCGCCCAGCTCGGCGAGGACCCCGCGCGGCACGAGACCCTGGCCGAGGTGTTCCAGCGCGACCGTTACAAGACCGCGGCCTTCTTTCCGCCCTCCATCTTCTTCATCGACCACGACAAGTTCGTGGAGGTGGAGAAGCAGGCCTACCGCTTCGAGTACGTGAAGTACGAGTACATGGGGGCGGCTGGACGCACGGATCAGGTGATCCGGTTTCTCGAGGGCGAGCGTCCGGAGCGGGTGTTCCTCTGGGTGCACTACTTCGAGCCGCACGAGCCGTATGACCTTCACCCCGGCGTCACGATCAATGGTCGGGTCCCGGTGACGGCGCTCGAGCGCTACGACGGCGAAGTGCGCTACGTGGACGGCGAGATCGGCCGCCTGGTCGAGTATCTCCGGCGCTCCCGGCCGCGCGCGGTGCTCGCCATCACGGCCGACCATGGTGAAGAGTTCGGTGAGCACGGTGGGCGCTATCACGGCACCACGCTCTATGAGGAGCAGGTGCACGTGCCGCTGTTCATCACGACGCTGGGAGGGGCACCGGGGCTCGGGGCCCGGCGCATTGGCAAGCCGGTGGGCCTCATCGATCTCGGGCCCACGCTGCTCGGTCTGGCCGATATCCTGCCGTCGGCGCGCATGCGCGGCGTGGACCTCGGGCCCTGGTTGGCGATGCCCCGGCCCGCGGCGGAAGACCGGCTGCCGCCGGTGTTCGCCGAGATCGGCAGCAAGAAGCTGGTGGCCCTGGGGGGTGATCGCCTGCTCTGCGACGTGGCGCTCGATTTCTGCGAGCTGTACGACGTGGGCTCGGACACGGAGGAGCGTCACAACCTGGCAGGGGCACAACCCGAGCGCGTGCAGGCGGCGCGGCGACACCTCGATGCCTGGCTGACGGAGCAATCGGCGCGCGAGCGGCCGGGGCCGGTGGGGCCGCATGGCGCGGGGGATCTGGCCCAGGCACGGCGGGCGCTCGAACGTGGTCGGCAGGGCGATCGCAGCGTGGTGCCGGAGGTGATGCGGCTGCTCGGGAGCGATGACGCCACGGTGCGCGCAGAGGCGGCGCTGGTGCTCCTCCGGTTGCCGGACGATCCCGAGACGGGACCGGCGATCCGAGCGGCGGTGCTGGCGGCGCGCGGGCAGCAGGGGGGCGATGCGCTCACGGCCGCGCGGCTCGACGTGATCGCCCTGCGCCTCGGCGAGCGTGCGTTGGCCGACGCTGTGGCCCAGCGGGCGGCGGCGGCGACCGAGGAGGCCGAGCTGCGCGCCTACGCCGCGCTGGCGCTCGCGGCGGTCGGAGATGCGCGCGCGGTGCCGCTGGCGGCGCGGTCGCTCACCGAGGGGAACGAGGAGACGCTCGAGAAGGCGCTCATCGCGGCGCTCGGGAAGGCGCGTGATCGCCGTGCGGTGGCGCCGCTCATCGCCCACCTCGAGAAGGTGCGGACGCGCGTCGACACGGTGCGTGCGCTGGGCGAGCTGGGCGGGCCGGTGGTGGTGGCGGCGCTTCGGCGTGCGCTGCCGGGTGAGACCTATGTGTCGGTGCGGGCGGAGATGGTGCGCCAGCTCGGGCGCCTGGGGGATCCGGGGGCGCTGCCGGCGCTCCTCGGGTTGTGGACGCGCGAGACCGAGGCGCAGGTGGTGGCCGAGCTGGGGGTGGCGATCGTGCGGCTCGGCGGGGTGGCGCGAGTGGGTGGCAGCGACCTGCGCCAGGAGGCGCGGCGGCGGGCGGGGATGTGGAGCTGTAGGCCCGAGGGGTGCCTGCCAAGGCAGCCGGACCTGCCGGCGGCGCTACCGCTGCGGGCGCGACGCGGGGTGCGCGAGCTGTGGCTCGTGACCGATGGGACGCCTGGTGTCATCGAGGTGGGCGGCGTGGCGCTGCGGATCGAGTCGGGGGTGCGCGCGCACATGGTCGCGCCGGTGCCCGCGCAGATGGCGGTGCGGGTGAGGGAAGGCAGCCCGCACGTGGTGGCGGCGCTGCCGCGGTGAGCGTCGCGGGCTAGGACTTGCGCGAGGCGTCGGCGAGCAGCTGGCGGATGCGCACGTCATCCTGGGCCGCCAGCGTCAACAGGCCGTAGCTCGCGGACCAGGTGCGTCGCTGGGCGGTGGCGGCGGCGCGCATGGCCTTGGTGGTGCCGAGGACCTCGGCCTTGCGCACGACCCGCGTCGCCAGGCGGCCCGACAGCCCCTGGGCATTGGCGTAGAGTGTCTCGAGGCGCGCCTTGCTCACTTGCCGCTCGGCGAGCGCGGGATGGGCGGCGGTGAGCTGGAGCAGGGCGCCGACGTCCTTCTGGATCTCGGCCCGTATGGCCTCCTGGCTCTGCGAGCGCACGGCGCGGCGGCGGGGCTTCTGGGTCTCGCCCGGGCTCTCTTCTCCACCCTCGCCCTCGCTCTTACCCTCGTCGCCACCTTCACTCTTGCCCTGGTCCTCGGTCGGGCGTAGCACCACCCGGGTCTCGTTGGTCAGGATCTTGTCGAGCGCCTGCACGACCTCGGCCGACGCCCCCGCCTCGCGGAGGTCGTTCACGGTGGCCCGCACTGCCGCCATCACCCGTGTGTTCTCATTCTGGAGGGCGGTGAATTCGGTGACCACGGTGGTGGTCGCCGTCCCGCCTGCCGCCTGGGCTTCGCTCCTGGTCTGGTACAGGCGCTCGGCGATCTGTCCCTGCTCGACGATCTTCTCCAGGTCCGCTCGCTTGCCCCCACGCCGCTCGTAGACCGCGAGCAGCTCGGGGCTGTTCAGGATCTCGCGCGCGGTGCGGGTGCGGGCGGCCACTTTCGAATCGAAGGTCCGGGCATTGGCCATGTTCCTCTCTCCTTTGTTTCGTTGCGATGCGGTTGCCGGCTCAGGCTCGCGGGAGATCCGCGAACCACGCGGCGTGCCTGGGCGTAGAGCAAGCGGTAGGCCAATGCCCGAGCGTCTGTGATCCTGGTGCTCAACCAGGGGGTACGCGGCACTCAACCCCCCCCGCACCGTCATTCAACCAGGGGGTACGCGGCACTCAACCCCCCCCATACCGTCATTCAACCAGGGGGTACGCGTCATTCAACCCCCCCGTACCGTCACTCAACCCCCCCGTACCGTCACTCAACCCTCCCGTACCGTCACTCAACCGGG
>DATAGU010000127.1:0-41056 GCA_036263495.1 Polyangia bacterium
GCCATGCGCAGCCAGGGCCGTGGTCACATCCGCACGGGCACTGACCGTGAAGCCGGAGACAAGGAGAGCGCCGCCTGGTGCAACGCGCGAAGCGAGTGCCGCGGCGAGTTCGAGCAGGGGTTCGAAGTACAGGTTGGCCACGACCAGGTCGAAGACACCGCCCGGGAGCCTGGCGCTCAGTGAGACGCGGCGGTCGACGCCGTTAAGCGCGAGGTGATGGCGTGCGGCGTGGAGCGCCAGGGGATCGATGTCGATGGCTACCACCTCCTGGGCTCCCAGCCGAGCGGCTGCGATGGCCAGGATCCCCGTCCCGGTGCCAACGTCGAGCACGCGCCGCGGGGTGCCCCGCTGGTAGAGCCGCTCGAGCGCCTCGACGCACAGAACGGTGGTCGGGTGGGCACCGTCGCCAAAGCAGAGCGAGGCGTCGAGACGGAGAAGCTCACGCCTATACCGTGGCGGAACAGACCCTTCCGGTGGCACGACCAGGAAACGCCACCCGAGGCGTCGGGGCGGCGGCATGTCCCAGGCCATGCCACTCGGGCGGGTGCTCACGCGCAGGTCCACGCCGGGGATGCTTTGGCCTCCCTGTTCCCCCCGTGAACGGTTACACTTGACTCAACCGGTTCACGGCGACGGCGCTCCGTGCACTTGCGCCTGCTGCACCGTCGCTGTCCAAGCCTTTCAGCAAGGCCCTTGCCAGTCCCCCGAGTGCCTCTGGATCGGCTCCGGGATCGTTCAATTTGCCTTGTATTTTCTAGTGGGTTGGTAAATGCGCTCGGAGCGCTGCCGCAGGCCCCGCGGCGCCCGCGGAGTGTGACAGGCAGTGTGACCGTCCCACTGGGCTGGACAGGGACGGGACACTTTCTGTCCCTTGTCTCCCGAAGCTCAGCGGGCCGCGCCGGTGCGGCGGAACAGGTAGCGGGCGGTCGCGGCGCCCAGGCGGGAGCCGGTCTGATACAGGCGGTCACTGATCGATGGGTTCCCTGAGGAGGACAGCGTGTGCGCAGCCAGGGGGACATGGCCGACCTGCCCGCCCTGGCCATCGGCGATGACGAGCTTCATCTGCATCTGGGTGTTGCTGTTGCGGGAGCGGGTGAATTTGCCGGGCTCGATGAAGGTGATGACGGGGCGGAGGATGAGGTAGCCCGGGCCCGGCGCCGGGGCCGGCACGATGTCGAGGCCGCGCTGGCTGGACCGGCGGGCCAGCGCAGCCAGGTAGAGCCGCGCGATCTCGGCCTTGTCGGCTTCCCAGCGCTGGCGCTGCAGGTCGCTCTTGTCCGCCAGGTACTCGGCCTCGGTCTGGTGGCCGACGTGGCAGCCGCTGAAATCGAAGCTCTCCAGGACGAAGTGTCGCGCGCCGCGCAGGGGATCGGAGGGGCCGGCGGTCTTCGAGACGTGGGCACAACCGGCGATCAGGGTGAAGAGCGCAAGGCTGGCGGTGAGAAGCGCAGGGGGCATTCGAGAGCAGATCCGAAGAGGGCTCAAAGGGACTCCTTGGGTTTCACGGGACTCCCCACGGCCCGGCCTTCGCTCACCGCGGGCTGGCGCGCATCGGGTCCCCTGTGCCACCCGCACATGCTCACACTCATGTGGCCTCGTCGTCCACCGGTCGCACCACCACCCGGCACGCCGCCTCGAGATCGCAGAGCTCGCAGGTGCGCGGCCGCACCGCGAAGTCGCCCGCCAGCATGCGCCGCCGCAGGTCCCACAGCGTGTCCCCGAGCGTCGTGCCCTCGCCCGCCGCGGCCTGATCCATCGCCGGCAGCGTGAGCGTCATGGCCGCCGCGTCGGTCAGCGGGGGGCTGCGCCGGGCCTCGCGGATCGAGTAGTAGGCGGCGCTCACCGGGACACCGAGCTCGGCGCGCACGGCCGCGCCATAGATCGGCAGCTGGAACGCGGTCACGAGGAGCTCCTCTTTGCCGAGCTTGCGCCGGTAGCGATCGAGCCGCCCGCCCTTGTAGTCCAGCACGAGCGCGGCCACGGGCTGCCCCGCGGCGCCGCTCTCCACGTCCACCCGATCGATCTGGCCCGTCAGATAGAGCGGCGCTCCACCGGCGGCCGCGGGCTCGGGTACGCGCAGCTCGAACGCGCGCTCGAACCAGCGCGGCACGAGGCGCGCGCTCACCCCCTGCCGCGGATCCCGGAGCGCCTGCCCCTCGGCGGCCACGAGCTCGTGCACCTCGCGCCGGATGCGCCGCGTCCGCGCCTGGAACAGGGCCGGGTGGCCGGTGCGCTCGGTGTCCTGCCACTCGTCGAAGATCTGATCGCACACCTGATCGAGGAGCTTCGTCTCCGCGGCCACGCCGCGCAGCGGCCAGCGCCCGCGCTCGACCAGCGTGCGGAAGAAACGCTCGAGGATGTGATGGTGCAGGCGCCCGGCCGACAGGGCGTCGAGGTCGTCGCCCGCCTCCTCGGGGGCGTCGCCCCGCAGCACGCGGCGCAGGAAGAACCGGAAGCCGCACTGCGCGTAGTCCTCGACGGCCGATGGGGAGAGGGGGCGGTGCGGACCGCCGGGCAAGAGCCGTCGCAGGAGCTCGGCCGTGCCTCCGGCCGGATCGCCCCCGCCCACGCCGCCGACAAAGGCGTGCGGCGGCGCCGCGGGGTCGCCGAAGAAGGCGAAGCGGTCGCGCTCGATCGCCACCACGGCGCGCGCCCGCGCATCGAGACCGCCGAGCCGGACGCGCATCGCCCGGCCGAGGGCCTCGTCCACGGCCGGATCCGCGGCCCCGAGCCGCCCCGCCGGATCGGCCACGGTCTCGAGGTACACCCGACCCAGCATCTCCCCCGGCGTACGCGCGTCATGAGCGCGCGGGATGGGATCGTGTCCCGGCTGGAGCAGCGCCCCCGGCAGGGTCCGCACGAGCTCGTCGGCGAAGATGGAGCCGGCCAGCGGGCGACCTTCCAGGTCCGCCGTGGACCAGGACAGGTGCAGCACCTCCCCGGCCGTGAGGGCGCGCACGAACGTGAGCGGCTCCTGGGCCTCGCGGGTCGCGGCCAGCGACAGCGCCTCCACCCCGGCCGCCCGGTTGAGGGCACGCCGCGCGGCGTCGTCGAGGAGCGGGTCCTCGGGGGAACGCGCCGGCAGCTCGCCGTCCTCGATGCCGAGCACGAAGAGGTGTGCGTAGTGTCCGCCCGCCACGGCCTCGGGCGCGAGCAGCGCCACGGCCTCGGGCCGCACGCCGCGCACCCCGAGACGCTGCTCCCCGAGCAGCGCGGCCAGCAAGCGGGAGAAGCGTCGCCGCGTAAAGCGCCGCACGCCGAGCCCGGCGCGCGCCGCCGCCCGCCCGAGCTCCCCGAGCGACCGGAACAGCGCGGCCACCGCGGCCTGATCGCGCGCCCGCTCGAGCACATCCGCCCACTCTGATGCCGGCGCCTGCGAGGTCGGGTCCTGCCCCGGCCAGATCCCCTCATCGAGGCCGAGCGTGCGCGTGTGTAGCTCGAGCCGTTCGAGCAGCGCGGTGAGCGCCCCGACATGCTCCGCGAGCCGTCCCTCCTCGGGCAATCCGACGAGCGCCGCGACCAGGGCGTCGATGTGGTCGGCAATGCGCCGCAGCGCGCCGCGGTCGCGCAGCCCGGCCGAGCGGCAAAGCTCGTCCATCCGGCGCCGGTAGCCGGAGATGCCCTCCTCCTCGCGCCCGTCGCGCACCCCGGCTTGCCGCAAGGCGCGCGCCACTCGGTGCGCCGGGATGGGGTTGATCCCGCGGCTGCCGGGCACACCGCCCGCCACGTAGCGCGAGGACAGCGCGGCGATGAGCGCCTCGCGCGGCACCTGCTCCTCCACCAGATCGTAGAGGCGCAAGACGAGGCGCACGGGGGGCGCATCCAGCGCCGCCGCGCCCTCTCCCTCGCGCACGGGCACCCCGTAGCGAGAGAGCCATGCGGCCACGCGCGCCCGCCGCTCCGGACTCCGCGCCACCAGGGCCACCTGCCCCGGCGCGACCCCTCGCGCGAGGAGGTCGCGCACCCGGCGCGCCACGGCCCGCGCCTCCACCTCGGGCGAAGGCGCGGCGAGGAGGGTCACCGGCACGGTCTCCTGTCCAGGGAACACGAGCGGCGGCAACGCGGCCCGGCGGCGGCGGGGCAAGAACAGCCGGGCGACGAACGGCGCGCTCGCTCGTCCGGGCGGCGGCAGCGGGATCTGCTCGACCTCGAGCGGCAAGGCGTGCCGCGACTCCAGGAGTGAGAGCAGCGACGCCACCGCCTCCTCCAGGGCCGGCCGATCGTCACCCCACGGCACCCGCACCCGCGCGGGCAGCCCGCGGCGCAAGAGCGCATCGAGGAGCCCGAGCTCTCCGGCGTCGAGTGCCGCCACGTCGTGCAGCACCACCGCGTCCACCCCTTCGAGCAGCGGCAGCGACGGCGCCTGCGCGAGCGCCGCGGCGGCGACGCGCACCATGTCGGCCTCGTCGGCCCGGTCGCCGAGGCGGGCGGCATAGATCGCATAGAGCCGAGCGAGCTCGCGGGACGCCTCGTGGCCGGTGGCCCGCGCCGCCGCCGTCACGGCCGCGGGATCGAGCCCCGCGCGCTTCCACGCCGCGATGGCGCCGCGCAGCCCATCGGCCAGCACCGCGCTCCCCGCCAGGTGCCCGAGCGGCCCGCGCGCCTCGTCGGTCACCGCGTCGATGAGCAGCCGCTCTCCGAGCCGACCGCCCCGAGGATCGAGGCGCGCGCGCCGCGGCGACGCGCGCCAACCCGCCTCCACCAGCTCACGCCAGGTGACGCGGTCCTGGCCGAGCGCCACCGCGCGCAGCCCACCGCCGTCCAGCTCCGCCTCGACGCTCGCCGCGAGCAGCTCGGGCCGCGGGAAGATCTCGAGGGTGGACACGGCGGCAAGATAGCATGCCGTCGCAGGCTCACGGTCAGGGCAGGAACGGCGGCTCTTTGCCGAGGATGCGCCACTCGTACGTGAACGTGACCAACGACGCGGTGGGTCGTCCGCTCCGGTCGCGAGCCGGCTGAAAGCGGCAATGGCTCTGCGCCCAGGAGCGCGCCATCTCATCGAGCGGCTCGCCGGCGCGGCGTAGCAGCCGCGCCCCCCGGACCTGCCCCCAGGCATCGACCGTCAAGCGCAGCTGGGTGATGCCTTCCTGGCTGTGCTGCCGCGCCTCCTCGGGGTACAGCTCATTGGGGATGTCGCAGGTGCGACCGATCATGAGGGCTTCCTCCGAGAGGTCGAGCGGCGAGGTCGGGTAGAAGCTGGGCTCCATGTCCTCCGGAGGCGGCGGCAGCGGCTGCGGGTCCGGAAGGGTCTCGGCCGGCGGTCCGATGGTGGTATTGCCCACCGGGACCGCCGCCTCGGTGGGCGTGCGGAGCGCGGTGGACGCTCTGGTGGTACCCCATGCGGATCGGGGCGGCGTGGTGAGCGGTCTCCTGCGCGAGAGCGTGCGGTTGGGCATCGGTGCCCGCGCCGGACCGAGAGGCAGCTGCGGCTCGTCCGGGCGATTCAGCTGCGGGTGCAGGGGCTGCTCAGCGGGTGTCTCTAGCGGTGCGGACACCGCCGTCTTCGGCGGAGGGCGCGACGATCCGCCCGGGAGCTTCAGCACGCCCTTGCCCACGGGCAGCGGGAAGGGACGGATCCGGCTCGTCGGCAGCAAGAAGAGCAAGAGGAGCAGGAGGGCATGGAGCGCCGCCGAGCCGCAGAATGCTTTGACATCTCGCTTCAGCACCTCTTTCGAAGGTGGAGGCCGCGAGTAGCGCTGCAAGACAGGACGCGCTCCCCTCGCTGCCAGGCGCACCTGCCCGACAGATTGATTAAAGTCCGCCCCTGGATCGTCTCATGGGCAAGGAGCGCAGGGGTGTTATCCTGCGCCCCACCACATAGCCGCTCGAGGGACACCATGACACGTTGGATCATCGCTTCCTTCCTCCTCGTTCTTCCGCTCACGGCATCGGCGCAGCCCGGGCCGGGGGTACGGCAGGACCGCCGTGAATTGCGCCAGGACCGCCGCGAGCTGCGCCAGGACCGCCGCGAGCTGCGCGACGACCGCCGCGACGCGCAGCGGTTCAACCGCCTCCTGCAGGCCTATGACGCGGCCCGCGCCGCGAATCAGGTCGGCGCTCTGAGCGAGCTCGACGGCCGCGTGCAGGCCGCCATCGACGAGGAGCTGCGCGAGTCGGGCCGCGAGGTGAACCAGAAGGCCGCCGAAGCGGCGCGCAGCCAGGCCGAGGTGGGGCGCGAGCGCCGCGAGGTGGCGCGCGACGTCGAACGCGGCCGTCCGGGGCAAGCCGCGGGTGACGTGCGCGACCTGCGCGACGACCGCCGCGATGTGCGCGACGACCGCCGCGACCTCCGCTGGGAGCAGGCCGCGGCCTCGCAGCTCGCCGCCATCCAGCAGGAGTACCGCAGCCTCCTCGGCCGCGTCGACCCGGCGAGCCTCGACCGCAAGCGCACCCTGCTCGCGCAGGTGGCGGGCCTGTCTCGCGCCGAGCTCGCCGGCGATCGCCAGGAGATCCGTGAGGACCGCCGCGAGAAGCGCGAGGACCGCCGCGAGCTGCGCGAGGACCGCCGCGGCCGGTAGCTACCGGAGGTCACCTCCCTCTCTCTCCGATCTTTCGCTCGATCCCCCCACGTAATGCCGCCCCTGTCCGGGGCCCGGATCTTCCGCTCGCCCCTTCGGCTCTGACGCAGGCACCACAAGCGGCCGTGCTGGCGCCCGCGGCTCTCTCGGCAGGCGGACCGTGAAGGTCGTTCCCTCACCCTCCACCGAACGAACGTCCACCGTGCCTTCGTGGGCGAGCACGATGTGCTTCACGATGTAAAGGCCAAGACCGATGCTCCGGCTCGCCCTCTCCATCTTCGCGGGGCCTCGCTGCAGGGGCTCGAACAGACGCGGGAGCAGGGGCGGCGGAATCGGGTGACCGAGGTTGTGGATCGCCAGCGCCACGACGTCGCCCTGATCCTTAATCCTGACGCGCACCGGAGTCTCCGGTGGGCTGTAGCTCAAGGCGTTGTGGAGCAGGTTGGTGATGAGCTGCGCGAGCCGATCGGAGTCCCAATGCCCGCAGCCATCTCCGGCGGGCTCGATCTCGATGCGGCGCCCGGGGTGTGCGAGCCCGACCTCCTCCACGATCTGCCGTGCGAGGTCGTGGAGATCCATGCTCTGGCGCTCCACGGCCAGACCGCCCCCCAGCCGGACCTTGGTGAAGTCGAGCAGGTCGCTGATCATCCGCGTCGCCCGCTCACCGCTCGAGACGATGCGGTGGGCCGTGCGGGTGATCCTCGGGTCGAGGTTCTGCAGCTGGAGGAGTCGGGACGCTCCCATCATCATCGCCGAGAGCGGGTTTCGCAGGTCATGGCTGACGATGCCGATGAGCTGCTGCTCGAACTCTACCTGCCGGGCCTGCTCCTGCTCGTGACGCCGTTGCTCGCTGATGTCGGTCGCGAAACCCTCGGCGGCCAGGACCCCACCGTCCGGTCCGAGGATGGGCCGGGACCGATCCCAGATCCATTTCTCGCGGCCGCTCGCGGTCCGGATGCGATAGCTCGTGGTGAGCTGTGCCCCGGACGCCGCGGCCTCCTCCATCTCGCGCCGAATCCGGGGCAGATCCTCGGGATGGATGAGGTCGATATAGCGGACCCTCCCGCCCGGTTGAAGCTCGTCCGGCCGGTACCCCGTGAGCTCCATGCTGCCCTCGGAGACGAACTCCAAGCTGAGCTCGTAATCCAAGACCCGCCGGAAGGCCATGCCGGGCAGGTTGGAGAGGAGCGTCGAGAGCGCACGCTCGTTCTCCCGCAGGCGGGCGCCCTGCGCGGACAGATCCTCGAGCACCTGCCTCGCGTCATACTGGCGCGCCCGGGCCCGCAGCGCCGTGCGCACCGCTGTCACCAGGGTGAGGACCCGGAGCGGCCTCTCGAGGAGGGTGACGTTCCCCAGCAGCTCGACCAGGCGCTGCATCCGCAGGCGGACTTCCTCCGCGGTCGAGGTGCCCGTCAGGATCAGGATGGGGAGCCCCGACCAGGGGGGCTGTCGTGCGAGCTGCTCCTTCAGGAGGCCGATCCCCTCGTTCGTGAGCGCCTCCTCGGCGAGGAGCACGACCCCGGCGCCCGTGGCGATGCCGCGGCAGAGGGCGGCCATGTCCGCACATCGTTCCGCCGCTATCTCCTCTCGCCCGAGGGCCTGACAGGCCAGCTCGGCGTCTCGTCCGATGGGGGCGAGCACGAGCGCGCGGTACTCGAGCGCGGTCCCGCTCACGGCTGCTCCTTGAGGAGCGTTTGATCGGCACCATTGAAGATCGGCACGCCGGTGAGCACGCCACGGAACTCGGCGAGCGGCTGGCCGACGCGCAGGCCGGAGGCATCGATGCGCAGCTCCCGGATGGCGTCCTCATGCGAACCAATGCGCTTTTTCATCACCGAGATGGCCTTGCGCACCTGTCCGGCGGCTTCGAAGAAACGAAAGAGGACGACCGTGTCGGCCAGATACGTGATGTCCACGGGCGAGTGAACGCTCCCGAGCAGGCCGTGCTGCGCGATCACGAGGAGCGTCGTCACCCCCTGCTGGCCGAGATAGGTGAGGAGCTCGTGCAACTGGATGATGAGGTATTTCTCCTCCGGCATGGCCATCAAGTACCCGTTGAGGCTGTCGATCACGATGAGGCGGGACTGGTCCTTCTCCGTCGACTGGCGGATGAGGTGGGCGAACTCCCCAGGCGACAGCTCGGCGGGGTCCACCTGACGCACCCCCAGGAGCCCCTGGTCGACAAAGGGTTGGAGCTCGATCCCGATGCCCCTGGCACGGGCGAAGAAGATGCCGATGCTCTCATCGAAGCTGAAGACGGTGGCCCCGTCCCCTCTCATGAGCGCGGCGTGGACATACTGGAGCGCGGTGCTGGATTTTCCCGACCCCGCGGGACCGACCAGCAAGGTGCTGGTTCCCCGCTCGAGGCCGCCGCCGAGCAGGTGGTCGAGGTCGGCGACGCCGCTCGACAGGCGCTCTCGCGGGAACGGCTTCGAGTGCTCGGCCGCGACCAGGCGCGGGAAGACCTGGATGCCGTCCTGGGCAATAACGTAATCGTGCTGCCCGCTGCGGAACTCCACCCCGCGCAGCTTCATGACTTCGAGGTGGCGGCGCGTGGCCCCATACTGGGCAGGGAGCTTCTCCATCAAGAGGACGCCGTGGGCGAGGCTCTGGAGCTCCACATCGACCTCGCGGGTCGCGTCGGAGATGAACAGCACCGTACAGTTCTTGCCCGTGAAGTACTGCTTCAAGAGGAGGATCTGTCGCCGGTAGCGCAAGGCCTCTCCGGCGAGGAGGCGCAGCTCGGACAGCGAGTCGAAGACGATCCGGCGCGGCTGGATCTTCTCCACGAACTCGAGGATCTTCTGGGTGGTCTCGCCGAGCTCCACCTCGGACGGATGGAACAGGGTGTTCTGGGTGTCGACGGCGAACGAGGTCTCGAGCGCGGAGAACTCGAAGAGGACGATGCCGTCGAGGGACCACCCATGAGACGCGGCGACCCCCCGGAGCTCTTCTTCCGTCTCGGAGAGGGTGACGTAGACGCTGGTCTCCCCGCGGGCCGCGCCCGCGAGGAGGAATTGGAGGGCCAAGGTGGTCTTGCCCGACCCCGGGGAGCCCTGGAGCAGATAGATGCGCTGTCGCGGCAGTCCGCCTCTCAGGACGTCATCCAGGCCCGCGATACCGGTGTTCGCGCATTCGGTCGCGGTTCGGCCCGGCTGGGCCAGGGGGCCCGCATCAGGGAGCGTTTCATCCATGCCGATTCTTCTAGCCTGTTCTTCGAGTTTCTTCAGCGAGCGTTCCGGTCCCGTCTCCGCGTTTCCGGCAGAGACGCGTCGCGTCTCCTTATGGGGCTCCGGCAGGGCGGCTGCCAGTAGGACGAGCACTGAGCCAGGGGCCCATTCGGGACGCGCAGACTTCTCCGGCTGAAGGCGCATCCACGCAAAGATTTCGCTGTTCGCCCTCCTCTCCCGTCGTGGGAATGGGGCGGATCTCGGCGGCGCTGGCCGACAAACGAGCCTCCCCGGGCGCTGCAGCCGATTTGGCGCGGTGCTTGCTCTCTTGAGCAAGCAGACACACGGTCGCAAGACAGCGACCCGAGATGGCTCGGCGCCAGCATCAGCGCCTCCATCGATACTTCACTGACTGCCCCTGCTACTGCCACGGGGCGGGAGGAGAGCCATGGCACTGCCAGTCCAGATCACCTTCCGCAACTTCGATCCATCTCTTGCCCTCGAAGAGCACATCCGTGAGAAGGCGGCCAAGCTCGATCATGTGGCCGAGCGCATCACGAACTGCCGCGTGGTCCTCGAGGCGCGCCATCGCCATCATCACAAGGGACGGCTGTTCCACGTCCACATCGAACTGGCCATCCCCGGCGGCGAGATCGTCGTCAATCGCGACGCGCACGATGCGCATGAGCACGAGGACATCTACGTGGCGATCCGCGACGCGTTCGACGCGGCACGGCGCCAGCTGCAGCACCGCACCCACCTGCGCGCCGCTTCATGAAGCGGTCACGCTCGGTGGGTCAGGGACCCTGTCGTCCAGGGTCGCCATCGAGGTGAAGCACGAAGGCATCGCGGCGGTGGAAATCGGGTCGTTCGCCACGGTGCGTGAGCGCCCAGTAGGTCTTTTTGCCGCCCGTGCCTTCGAGCACCGCGCACACCGCCAGCTCCAGGGCCGGCGCGCCGGCCCACGGCTCGGGCAAGCTCAGAGACAACTCGATCGCCAGCGCCTCGCCCGGTCCGCGCGGGGCCTCCGGGGCCTCCCATGCTCGCAGGGTCGCCGGATCGAGCGGCGTCATGCCCTCGCGGTATCCGGTGAACCGGTAGACGTTCCAATCCCCTGAGGGCGCGAGGTTCACCTCGAGGTAGCCGGGCGCCCCGGGTATACCGACGAACAGCTCCAGGCAGGTCGATTGCCACAGCCCATCGCGGCGGGTGGGCGCCGGCGCGCGCGCGGGGAGGACCAGGGACCCCGGCGGCGCGCCGACGCGGAAGGTGGCGCGCAGCTCCCGCGGCGCACGCTCGACGGCGCCCTCCACGGCGTATCTCACAGGGACGGGCGCGGCTCCCGGGGACCCCGGCGGATCGGGAAACGGCACGAGCGAGAAGGACGGCATGCAGGCGCGATCCTACTGCACCTGGGGCCGCAGGCTCGTGCGTGGCGAGCGATGACCGCAGGCGAGCGCCATTTTCGCCCCGGCGGCGATCCGCGCGTACACTTCGCGCCATGCGTCTCGGAATCGATCGCCTCATCGAGGATCACCACCTGCGCGCGCCGCTCGCCGGGCGCCGCGTCGCCGTCCTCGGGCACCCCGCCTCGGTCACCTCGCGGCTCGTGCACTCGATCGATGCGCTCGCCGCCCTCCCCGACCTGCGCCTCACCGCCACCTTCGGCCCGCAACACGGGATGAAGGGCGACAAGCAAGACAACATGGTGGAGACCGCCGATGAACGCGATCCGGCGACGGGCATGCCCGTGTTCAGCCTCTACGGCCGCGTGCGCCGCCCGACCGACGCGATGCTCGACACCTTCGACGTGCTGCTCGTCGATCTCCAGGACGTGGGCACGCGCGTCTACACGTTCGTCACCACGCTCCTCTACATGATGGAGGCGTGCGCGCGTCAGGGCCGCGCTGTGTGGGTGCTCGACCGGCCGAACCCCGCCGGCCGCCCCGTCGAGGGCACGCTGCTCGAGCCCGGCGCCGAGAGCTTCGTCGGCGCCGGACCGCTGCCCATGCGCCACGGGCTCACGCTCGGCGAGCTCGGGCGCTGGTTCCAAGCGCATTTCCGCCTGGATCTCGAGCTGCGTGTCATCGGGATGGAGGGCTATGAGCCCGAGCGCGGCCCCGGGTTTGGCTGGCCCCTCGGCGAGCTGTCCTGGGTCAACCCGAGCCCCAACGCGGCCACGCTCTCCATGGCCCGCTGCTACCCGGGCACGGTCATGCTGGAGGGCACGCTGCTGTCGGAGGCACGCGGCACCACGCGGCCGCTCGAGCAGTTTGGCGCGCCGGACCTCGACGTGCCCGCGCTCCTCGCCGAGATGCACCGCCTGGCCCCCGGGTGGATGGAGGGCTGCCGCATCCGCCCCTGCTACTTCGAGCCCACGTTCCACAAGCACGCGGGCCGACTCTGCCGCGGCTTCCAGATCCACGTGGACGACCCGGGCTATGACCACGCGCGGTTCCAGCCGTACCGGCTCATGGCCCTGACCTTCAAGGCGCTGCGGCGGCTTCGCCCGGAGGCGGCCCTGTGGCGCGACTTCCATTACGAGTACGTCACCGACCGGCTGGCGATCGACGTCATCACGGGCGGCGCGTTCCTCCGTCACTGGGTGGAGGACCCGCAGGCCACGCCCGCCGACTTCGAGGCCCGGCTCCGTCCCGAGGAGGCCCGCTGGACGGAGGAACGCAAGGCGTTCCTCCTCTATTGATCGATCCTCCGCGCTGCCGCCCACGCGCGGGCACTTGCAGCGGCGATGGGCGACCTACCTTTATCTCCTATGGACTTGGAACTCGACGCCCCTGCCCCAGCCACCGACGACCGCGTCCGGACCGATGGGGGAAATTCGACCGAGGACCTTCGCGTCCCGCAGGAAGAGTTCGAGAAGATGAAGCACAACGCGGTCGATCACGGCAGGGACGAGCCCGGGAGCTGATGCCGGCGCCGGCGGCGGCGACGCGCAGCGAAGGCCCTCCTGCTGGAACAGCCGATGCACTCCCGTGGGCAGCTCTTCGAGGGAGGAAATCATGTCCCACAGGCTCGTCCAGCTCCTCTGCGCCGGCGTCCTCGGTTGCTTGACGGCGCTCCCCGTGGCGGCCCGGGCCGAGACGGCACAGACGTCCCCCACGCCGGGCGGCGTCCGTCCGGACTCGACCTTGCCCGACATGGACGTCACGCCGCCCGATGCGTCCGATGCGACCCCGCGGACCGGCGGCCCTGTCGACCCTGACACCCGTGCCCGCGGTCCGCGGAGCACCCCGCCAGGGAACCCGCAGGGCAGACGTTTCAAGGAATGCACCGGGCCCATCCCCGACTGTGCAGCGCCGCCGCCCGGTTGCACCTACATCAATGGCGGCTGCGTGAACGGCCAATGGACCTGCGGCACCTTGTCGTGTGACGGATCCCAGCTCTGATCTGAGGCTGGCTCCAGGCGAGGGCCCGCCGGCTACAGGAGCCAGCCGGGGGGGTCGTTCCCGACGTCCTTGGCGGCGTGCTCGTCCACGCGCTCGTCGGGTTGGATGCCCATCCGTGCGTCCGGTGGCAGAGGCCCCGAGGCCGGCGCCATCGTACCGGTCGCGTTCGATGCACCGGGCAGGCGCTCGTCCGCCATCGGCATCCCCGCGGCGCGGTCCCGCATCTTCCGGCGGACAAGACCGAAGCCGATGAGCGAGCCGATCACCCCGACGGCGGTGAGGCCGGGCCAGAACCAGCCGGTCCGCGCAACCCATCGCATCACTCGTTTTCGCTGCATGCGCATGGAGGGTTTCGAGTGCACGGCGTGCGCCGCATGGTGGCCGCTCCAGCGCCAGCCGCTCACGGGCTGAGCGCGGGGATGAGCAGCGATAGTCGTGCGGATCGGCCTTCGCGGGCCGACGTCCGGGCGGGCGGTTCAAGCGCCGCGATGAGCTGCTCCCTCGCCTGGTGGATCCGCCAGCCGATGGTGCCCGTCTGGCAGCCCAGCACCGCAGCTGCCTCGTCGTGGGTGAGCCCCTGCAGCGCCACCAGGACCACGGTGGAGCGCAGGTGCTCGGGCAGGTCATCGAGCGCCGCCACGAGCCGCGTGTAGCTCTGGCGCAGCTCGGCGGCACGGCGTGGATCCCCGTACGAGTCGACCTGCACCGCCAGCGCCACGCGCGGATCGGTCATCGGCTCCGTCTGGTTGCGGCCATTGCGGCGCTTGACGTTGAGGGCCAGGTTGACGGCGATGCGATAGACCCAGGTGTAGAACTCGGCCGCGCCCCGGAACCCGTCCAGGCTGCGGTAGGCTCGCAGGAAGGTCTCCTGGGCGACGTCGTCGGCGTCGTGCTCGTCGCCGATGAGGTGGAGCGCCAGCGCATAGATGCGCGGCCGATAGCGCCGCATGAGCTCGCTGAAGGCGCCTTGCCGGCCTTGCTGGGCCTGCAGCACCAGCTCGCCCGCGGCCAAGGCCGTGGCCTGGCGCTCGGGGAGCGGATGCCCGGACATCGGCTCGCTCGGGGGACCGGGGGGGACAGGAGGAAGAGATCTCGGGTCGCTATGCTCGGCCTTCATGCCTAGTAGTACGGCGCGAGCGTCATTTTCTTCTCAGGCGGATCTCTTAGCGGAGCACGAAGGGGTACTGCACCGACATGGCACGTCCGGAGAACTTGCCGAAGGTGGCGTTGCGGACCGCCTTGGCCACACAATCGCCGCTCGGCGTACCGGCCAGCGCGCCAACGACATTGGCGCTCTCCACCTTGCCGCTCGGGATGATGTTCAGGCTGACCATCGCGGTCCCCGGTACGTGGTACTGGCCGTAGCAGGCCGCCACGCGCGACTGGACGGAGCGCATGCCCGCGAGGATCTCGTTGCGGTTCAGGTGGTCGGGGAGCGTCTCGCTCTGGGTGACGGTGGCGCCGCGGCCAGGACGCCCCGCATCACCGGCCACATCATTGATAAGGCTGTCCAGATCCACACCGCCACCGCCGACGTTGCGATGGTGCTTCGAGCGCGAGTTCGACGGGGGCGGGGTGACCGGCTCAGCGGGCTTGGCGGCCGGAGCGGCGGGCGCGGCCGGCGCGGACACGCCGTGACGGCGCGTGCTGATCTGGCCGCGACCCATGACCGGAGTCACGGCCTTGGCGGCGGGGTTGGCGGCCGCAGGGCTCGGCTGCACGGCCGAGGCCCCGGCACCGGCGACGCTCGCTGGAGCGGCCGGGGCGGCCGGGGCGGCTGCGGCCGCCGGGGCCGCTGCGGGAGCGATCGGCGCCGCCGCGATCGGCGCCGCCGCGCTCACGCGCATCCGCGGCGAGCGATACAGATACACCGTCAGCACCACCAGCGCCCCGGCCAGGGCCAGGACGCTGCCGATCATGAAGATCCGCACCCAGGCCGGTGGGCCGCTCGGCCGCAGCGGCACCAGGACCGGCGCCATCCCGGACGGCGTGATCACGGGGAGGATGGGCTCCTCGGACGCGGGCATCGCGCCGGTCACCCGGCGGGCCATGGCGCGCATATCGATGAGGCCGGAGTTCTCCTCTCGCGTACCGTCCGCGTCCGTGCCGCCTGCCTGCTGCTTCTCGAACGCCTTGGTCTTCGCCTGCAGGTTCTCGCAGGAGAAGAGGAGCGAGTCCTCGCTCCGCTGACGCTTCATCGACTGCGGCTCGATGCCGGCCCCGTCGGCCGACGATGCATCGTCCTGCCCCAGCAGAGCGGCGGCGCCCGGGCTCGACGGCTCACGCTCGGTCCCAGGCAGCTCGCTACTGCCGCCAGCGGCAGCAAGATAAGGATTGGGGTTCGTGGAATGGACAACGGTCGTATTCATGAATCGCACCTCATGGATCCGGAGTGTCTGTCTCTCTTCTTGGACACCGCTGCCCGGGCGATTCTTGGGCCCCGGGCCCAAAAATCGTGACGTGCTGCGCCCGGAAGATTGAAGGCCCGGCCGTCCTGCGCTACATCGTGCCCCACCGTGGCCGTGGGGCCGTAGCAGCGGCCTGGCGCTCGAGAAACTTGGTTCGTTGGAACACAAAGCGGAGCGAGACCGACGGCCCCCGAACGCTCCGAGGACCCAGAAGGATCGTCCCCCCCACCATGTCGCGCATCTATCTCGATCACAACGCCACCACCAGGACGCACCCCGAGGTGCGCGCCGCCATGACGCCCTACCTCGAAGAGTGCTTCGGTAACCCTTCGAGCATGCATATGGAGGGCCGACGAGCGCGCGACGCGGTGGAGCGCGCGCGACGCGAGGTGGCGGCCTTTCTGGGAGCTGCACCAGAGGAGATCATTTTCACCTCGGGTGGAACCGAGGGGGATAATTTGGCCATCCGAGGCGCAGCCCACGCGATCCGCCGACGTAGCGGGCGCACGCGCATCGTCTCCTCACCGCTCGAGCATCCGGCCGTGCGCGCCAGCCTGGAGGCGCTCGCCGCCGAGGGCTTCGACGTGCGCCTGGTGCCCGTGCTGCCCGATGGCAGCCTGGATCTCGGGGCGTTCGGTCGTCTGCTCGATGAGCACACGGCGCTCGTGACGCTGCAGCTGGCCAATCACGAGCTCGGCCATCTGTATCCCATCTCGCAGATCGCGGGCCTCGCGCACGCGGTCGGCGCGCTCGTGCACACCGATGCGGTGCAGGCCGCGGGCAAGGTGCCGCTCGATGCGGCCGCGCTCGGCGTCGATCTCCTCACGCTCTCGGGCCATAAGATGTATGGCCCCAAGGGCGTGGGCGCGATCTATCAGCGCCGCGGCGTCGAGCTCGATCCGCTGGTGGCGGGGGGGCACCAGGAGCGCGAGCGGCGCGGCGGCACCGAGAACGTGGCGGCGATCGTGGGCCTCGGCGCGGCCTGCGCGATCGCGCGGCGGGAGCAGGGCACGTGGGCGGAGAAGATGACGGTGCTGCGCGATCGGCTCGAGGCGGGGGCGCTGGCCATCCCCGGGGCGCGGCGCTTTGGCGGCGACCCGCGCGTCCCCGGCACCACGAACCTCGGTTTTGCCGGGGTGGAGGGCGAGCTGGTCCTGGCCGGGCTCGATCTCGCGGGCGTGGCGGTCTCGACCGGCGCGGCCTGCACCTCGGGCTCCCTCGATCCCTCGCCGGTCCTGCTGGCCCTGGGCCTGGATCGCCAGACCGCGCTCACGGCGGTGCGTTTCTCCCTGGGGCGCGAGACCACCGCGGAGGAGATCGATCACGTGCTCGGGGTGCTCCCCGAGATCGTGGCGCGCGTGCGCCGCGTCGATGCGCAGCTGCGAGCGTAATCAGGCCGGCCCGGGGGTGAGCTCGGCCAGCGCCTCGACATGCGGCGTGTGTGGCAGCATGTCGTAGGGCGTGACGCGCCGGCACGGGTAGCCCTGCGCGGCCAGGCGGCCGAGGTCGCGGGCCAGGGAATCGGGCGAGCAGCTGACATAGAGCAGTGTCCGGGGCCGGAGCGCCTCGACCGCCGCCAGCACCTCGGCGGCGACGCCCTTGCGCGGGGGGTTGAGCACCACCACGTCGGCGCGCTGGTGGTGGCGGGCCATCTCCCCCAGGAGGCGCGCCGCATCCCCGGCCAGGAAGCGGGCCTGGCCCACGCCCCCCAGGGCCGCCGCCGCGGCCGCGTCCCGCACCGCCGCCGGCTCCTCCTCGATGCCGATGACCGAGGACGCCCCGGGGGCGAGCGTGAGGGCGATGCCGCCCACGCCGCTGTAGACATCGATCACCTGCTCCGCGCCGGTGAGCGCCGCGGCCCGCGCCACGTCGGCGTAGAGCCGCTCGGCCACGCCCCGGTTGACCTGGAGGAAGGCGCGCGGCGACACGAGGAGCCGCACCGCGCCGACGCGCTCCTCCAGCATCGGCTCTCCCGCCAGCACGACGTCTTCGCTGTCGCGGCCGACGAGCGCATCGCCCCGCGCCGGCTGGAAGTTCTCCACCACCCCGAGCACGGAAGGGCAGGCCGCACCGAGCGCGTGCCCGAGCGCGGCGACCTCCGGACGGCCCCGCTGCGCCACCACCAGCAGGACTTGCACCTCGCCGCGCCAGTTGACCCGCAGGAGGGCATAGCGGAGCACGCCCTCGGCGCGTCGCTCGTCATGGATCGAGACCCCGAGCGCCCGGGCCAGCTCGGCCAGCCGCGCCGCCACCTCGTCGAGCGGCGGCTCGGCGATGGCGCAGCCGGCCAGGTCCACGATGTCGTGCGAGCGCGGGGCATAGGCGCCGAGCACCACGCGCCCGTCCCCGTCATCGACCCCCCAGACCAGCTTGGAGCGGTTGCGATAGCCGAGCGCCCGCGGCGAGGCCACCGTGGGCAGGACCTCGCCCGCCAGGGGGCCGAGCGCCTGCGCGAGCCGCTCCCGCTTCCAGGCGAGCTGCGCCGCGCCCTCCCAGTGCTGCAGCACGCACCCGCCACAGCGGCCGAAGGCGCGGCAGGCCGGCGCCACCCGCTCAGGAGACGGGGTCTTCAGCGCGTGGAGGCGACCCCAGGCCGCGGTGCCATGCGGACTCACGTGGAGCACCTCGGCGATCACGCGCTCGCCGGGCAAGGCATAGGGCACGTGGAGCGGAGGCTCGGTCGCGGCCACCCCGGCCCCCTCCACATCCACCCCGGACACCTCCACCTCGATCTGCGCGCCCTTGATCAGCATGGGGATCTACCGTACCTATTTCTCCCTCAGGTCGTACCCTGCATACGTCATCCCCCCCATGTCGATGTCCATGCCCATGTCGCCCGCCGCCCCGCCGCCCCTCACCGTCGTCGCCCTCTCGGGCGGCGTCGACAGCGCCACGGCCGCCGCGCTCCTGGTCGAGGCCGGCGAGCGCGTGGTCGGCATCTCCATGCGCCTCTACGATGCCCGCGGCACGAGCGCCTCGGCCGGGGGGCGCTGCTGCGGACCGCGCGACCTCGAGGACGCGCGGCAGGTGTGCGCCCACCTCGGCATCCCGTTCTACGTGGCCAACTACAGCGCCGAGTTCGCGGCCGCCGTCATCGACGACTTCGTCAACGAGTACGCCGCCGGCCGCACCCCCAACCCGTGCGCGCGCTGCAACCAGCACATCAAGTTCACGCCCCTGCTCCGGCGCGCCCTGGCGCTCGGCGCCACCTCGCTCGTCACCGGCCACTACGCCCGCATCCTGCAAACGCCCGCCGGCCCCTGCATCGGCCGCGCGCGCGACGCACAGAAGGACCAGTCCTACTTCCTCTTCGGCATGCCTCGACAGGCCCTCGACTACGTGCGCTTCCCGCTCGGCGAGCTCACCAAGGAGGAGGTGCGCGCCCACGCGCGGCGCTTCGGCCTGCCCAACGCCGGCAAGGAGGAGTCGCAGGAGATCTGCTTCGTCCCAGACGGGGATCACGCGGCCCTGGTGGCGCGGCGCAAGGCCATGCTCCCGGGCTCGATCGTGGACACGAGCGGGCAGGTCCTCGGCCAGCACGAGGGCATCCACCGCTACACCATTGGCCAGCGCCGCGGGCTCGGGAGCCTCACGCCCGCGCGGCCCGGCGAGCCGCCCGCGCCGCGCTACGTGGTGGCCCTCGACGCCCGCGCCTCCCTGGTGGTCGTGGGCGACGCGGCGGCGCTCGAACGCCGCGAGTGCCGCGTGGGAGAGGTGGTGTGGTGGCAAGCGCCCGGCGCGCAGGTCACGGCCCAGGTCCAGATCCGCCACCGTCATCCGCCCCGCCCGGCGCGCCTCACGCCGCTCGGGACCGGCGAGGTGCACGTCGAGTTCGAGGCCCCGGAGCGAGCCGTCGCCCCCGGTCAGGCCGCCGTCTTCTACGATGGTGATCGCGTGATCGGAGGCGGCTTCATCAACGGCTGATACAATCCCCCCCGGATGACCCGAGAAGCCCCCTCCCTGGCCCCCCCGAAGCCCCTGACCCCGGAGACATCGAGCCCGACATCCGCCGTGGGCCCGGACGAGCGATTTCGATATACTCCCCTCGTGAATCACGACGCCTACGCGTCGCTGGAGCAGCGCCTGGGCCACCGGTTCCAGGACCTCCGGCTGCTCGAGCAGGCGCTCACCCACAAGTCCTACCTCAACGAGAACGCCACGCCCGGACGCACGGACAACGAGCGCCTGGAGTTCCTCGGCGACGCCCTGCTCGGCTTCGTGATCGGCCAGCTGCTCATGGAGGCCTTCCCCGAGCGCTCCGAGGGCGAGCTGTCCAAGAACCGGGCCCAGATCGTCAATGAGGTCGGCCTCGCCGAGGTGGCCCAGGCCATCGACCTCGGCCAGTGGCTGTTCCTCGGCCGCGGCGAGGAGCAATCGGGCGGCCGGCACAAACCCTCCCTGCTCGCCGATGCCTGCGAGGCGGTGATGGCCGCCATCTACCTCGACGGCGGCTTCGCGGCCTCGCTGAACGCCGTGGGCCGCCTCTTCGGCGACCGGGTGCGGGCCATCCGCGAGGCCGGCATCGGCGACTTCAAGACCCGTCTACAGGAAGAGGTGCAGGGGCGGATGCGCCTGCAGCCACGCTATCAGGTCGTGGGCGAATCAGGCCCGCCGCACGACAAGCGCTTCGAAGTCGCCCTCTATCTCGGTGATCGCGAATACGCCCGCGCCACCGGTCGCTCCAAGAAGGAGGCCGAGCAGCGCGCCGCCGAGCTCGCGCTCGGCGGCCTTCTCGCGGTGGGGGAGCCCTGAAAGAGGACCGCGCCTACTTGGCGCGGAAGACGATGAGGCCGCGCGTGGGGTCGTAAGGAGAGACGGCGACCGTCACCGAGTCGCCCAGCACCACGCGGATGCGGTTGCGCCGCATGTTGCCCGCCAGCTGGGCCAGGACGCTGTGCCCTCCTTCCACTTCCACCCGGAAGTTCCCTCCCACCATCACTTCTCTTACGACACCTTCCATCTGGACAAGATCACTTCGTGCCAAGTCTTGCCTCCCAACCGTACGTTGCAGCTGGAAGAAACTAAAACGTCCGCAGGTGCGGAATCAACCCTCATGTTGGCAAAGGATCATACGCGCCGGGCCCTTTGAATTTCGCTGCCTCTGCGTTTCAAGAGTTACAGGAGGGGATACGTTCGAGGACCGGTGACGGTATGAAAAACCCCAACCTGCGCGCCGGAAACGGCAGGTTGGGGTGGGCTTTGCCTGGCTGCGGGCCCGGCCGCGGGCCAGATACGGATCAGTTGGAGGCGGTGGAGGTCTTGATGAGGTCGGAGGACTTCTTGAGGAAACGATCCGCGCTGAACTTCTTGATGCGCAGGAGGTCGGGCTGGCCGACCCGGCTGATGTAGTACTCGTCGTCCTTCTGCGCGCCCACCTGGATCGTGATCGACGACTTGTCCCGCAGCCGGAGCGTCACCGTGCCGGTCGGCTTCTTGAGGCCCGCCTGATCCGGCGTCACCCCGGTGGCGAAGGCCGCGCCCTTGAGCTCCTCGAACGAGCTGATCAGGGTCTTGAGCTTGGCCTCATCCGCCTCGCCCTTGGGCAGCTTCCAGTTCGCGCCCTCGTGCTTGAGCGAATAACTCTCTCCCTGGTAGTTCACGTCCACCGCCACGAGATCCGCCTCCGGCACCTTCACGAGGGTCTTGTCGCGGAAGTTGGCCGGCGTCTGGCCGAGCCGCTCCGCGTGGTACTTCTGGATGAGATAGATCTGCGGGCCGCTCCCCATCTGGATCCAGGTGTCGTCGCCCTTGGTGTTGCCCACCAGCACCGTGGCCGTCGTGCCCTTGGTCGTGACCGTCACCTTCACCCGCGGCGGCTGGAGGCCCACGGCCTCGGGCTTGGCATTGTCGTCGAAGCTCGCGGCGCGCAGCGTGGACAGGGTCTGCGCCAGATCGTTGGCCGTGGAGTCGTCGAGCGGATCCACCCGCACCGTGCTCTCGAGCACCTTCCACTTGGCGGCCCAGGGCTTGTCCTTGTCCGGCGAAGGCACACGCTCGAGCGCGACCTTCTGCCCCTCGCCCTCCACCTCCAGCTTGGTCACGTCATCGACCTTGAAGTCGAGCAGCGTGTGATCGCGCCAGCTCATGAGGTCGCGCACGAGGGCGTACTTGAAGATGTTGGCCGCCTGCCACACCTCGTTCTTGCCGGCCGGCCGGAACATGGTGTACCCGGCCACCGCCTTGCCGAGCCAGCCATCGAGCAGCACCTTGCCCGCCCCGTCCTTGACCACGACGTGGGCGCCCTTCTTGTCATCCACCTCGAAGTCGGCGAACCGGGCCGGGTTCTCGGTCAAGATGTCGCCAAAACTCAGACGCTCGAGCTGATCCACCGCCCCCTTGACCGTCGTCTGATCCGCGCTCCACGCGCTCGGCGCCGTCACCTTCCACGTGGCCCCTTCGAGCTTGAGCACCACCTGACCGCGATTGTCGCTCGTCTGGAGCTCGAGCTGCTTGACGTCCGTGGCCTTGAACGCCGCCACCGGCCGGGGCCGGGGTCCCGTGCGTGTCCCCTTCTCCGGGGCCCGCCAGGTGAAGAACGCGGCGATCCCCAGGAGTACCGAGGCCACCAGGGCGATGAGTGTCTTTCGCTGCATAGTCCTTTGCCTCGCGTTAGAGCGGCTTAGAGCCGGCCTTAGAGCTTGAAAGAACGGCGTCGCGCCGTGCGCACGCGCCAGAGGACGATCCCGAACGCCCCGAGCAGGATCGGCACGCCGAGGACGTCGAAGTACATCGCGGCGCGCGTCTCGCCATCCATCGTCACCTCGAGCGGCCGAGCCGATACGCCCTTGATCCGCAGCGAGACGAGCGAATCGTCACGCGCGAGCCAATCGATCGCGTTGACGAAGAAGAGGAGGTTGAACTGGTAGTGAGGGACGAAACGCGCCGTCTGCATGAACTGGTCATTCAGGAAGTCGCTGTCGCCCATGATGAGGAACCGCGCGGGCGCGGCGGCCTCCTTGAGGGACTTGGCGGCGTCCGGCGCGGAGACGTTCGGATCGCTGCCGGGCGGGCCCGCCGGAAAGGCGCTCTTGATCTTGCCCTCGATCGCGTAGCCGAAGGTGAACGGCCCGAGCTCATTCGACTTCTGCGGCCGCGCCTGGGGGTTGAACAGGAAGAAACCGCTCTGACGCCACGACCGCCCGCCGCCCGTGGACTGCGCGATCGGCGTCGCGGTCACGCCCGCGGCCTTCTTGTCCTTGAGATCGCCCACCAGCTCGACCGACGAGGGGAACGGGAGGACGAGCACCTTCATGTTGTCGGTCACCGGCGACTTGCTCGGGAACCCGCCGCTCTTCTCGGCCACGGCCACGAACACCGGGTGGTTGGCGGCCATGATCTGGTTGCCGACCGGGACCGGGCCGGGCACGTTCTGCTCGTCCATGATGATGTCGCTCTGCACCTTGACCCCGTACTTCTCGAGCAGGTCGCCGAGGTTGGTGTCATTGGCGCGGCCCATGCGCGGCTGCTCGGCCCCGCCGAGGTTGAACTGCATGTTCTGCGGGGTCTCGATCACCATGCCGTCCAGGAACAGGGCCACCGCCTTGCCCTTCATGAGGAACTGGTCGATGTTGTACTTGGCCTTGTCGCTGAAGGGCTTCTTCGGGCCGGCCAGGACCAGGACGTCGACGTCGTCGGCCACCGGCTGATCCAGGCTGATGGCGCTGATGTCGTAGTCGCCCATCTCGCGGCCGATGAGCTGCATGCCCTGGGTGGTCGTGAGCTCGCCCTCGGAGCTCGCCATCGCGATCTTGCGCCTCTTCTGCGAGGTGAGCTTCTTGATGATGCTGGTGATGTTGAACTCGAGCGACTCGGTCTGGATGACCTTGGGCAAGGACTCGGGCTCCTTGTCGCCATAGATGAAGGCGAGGCCGAGGTAGTTGTCGCCCGAGATCTCGAGCTTGGCCTCGGACACGCTCTGCAGCGTGATGGGCTCGATCTTGTTCTTGCGCAGCTCCTCTTTCTTCTGGTTCCGCTCCTCGTCCGAGCCCTCGAGCGGATCGATCACCTCCCAGCTCAGCTTCCCATTGGAGGCGGCGGCGTACTCGTCGAGGAGATCGCGCACGTAGCGGCCGATCTGGGCGAGCTGCGGCTGCAGGTTCGAGGAGATGTAGGCCCGCACCTTCATCTTGTCCGGCAGGTTCGCCACCGTCTGGCGCGAGGTCGCCGACAGGGTGTAGAGCTTGTCCTCGGTGAGGTCGATGCGGTGGAAGACCCGGCCGCCGACGACGTTGAGGCAGAGGATCGCGCCGATGATCGCGGCCGTCGTGACGAGCGCGTTGGCCGCGGTCTTGGCCTTGGCCGGCGCCGGTGCCATCGCCTGTGAGGATTTCTTGGACGAGGCCATGATTATCTCCACCTCCGGCTTTCGAGAGAGGTCTCGGCGATGAGCGTGCAGATGCCGATGAGCGACACGTAGTAGAGGAGGTCGCGGGTGTCGATGACGCCGCGCGAGATGCTCTGGAAGTGATGGTCGAACGAGATGGCCTGCAGGACGGGGGCGAGCACGGGCGGCACGACCGACAGGACCTTGTCCGCGAGGAAGAGGACGAAACAGATGAAGAAGCCCATGATCGCGGCGACGATCTGCTCCTTGGTCCAGGCAGAGGCCATGATCCCCACGGCCACGTAGCCGCCGGCCATGAGGAAGAGGCCGAGGTAGCCGCCGATCACCGGCCCCATGTCGAGCGAGCCGCGGGACCCGACGAACACCGCGTACGGCAGCGTGAGACCGAGCATCACGGCGACGAGCCCCATGGCCGCGGCGAACTTCCCGACCACGACCTGCCAGTCGGTGACGGGCAGGGCGAACAGCATCTCCAGGGTGCCCTGGGCCTTCTCCTCGGCGAAGAGGCGCATGGTGATGAACGGCCCGAAGAAGCAGAACAGGAGCGGCGCCAGGCCGAAGAGCGGGCGCATGTCGGCCTGGTTGTTGAGGAGGAGCTGGGTGAAGAACATGTAGCCGCTGATGAGGAGGAAGACGACGATGAAGACGTACGCGATCGGCGAGTAGAAGTAGGCAGCGAACTCCCGCCGCGCGATGGATGCGATGTTACGCATGGGCACTGCCTCCTACCGACGACTGGGTGAGGGCACGGAAGACATCCTCGAGGGCGGTGTGGGAGGACAGCTCGATGAGCGTCGCGCCCGCCTGGGTGGCGGCCCGCGACAGCTCGCCGCGCGGGTCGGTCCCGACCTCGGTGGCGATGAGGAAGCGGCTCGGCGTCTCGCCCGTCATGCCCGCGGCCCCACCTTCTGAGGCCGAGAGCGGGCGCACGACCTGGACGCCCGGCACCTTCTCGATCGCCGCGCGGCCCTCGGCCACGGCGCCGCCGAGTTCGACCACGAGCTCCATGCCGCGCTTCTTGTCGAGCCAGCGCGACAGCTCCTGGGGCGCGGCGTCGGCCACGATCTTGCCATCGGAGATGGCGAGCACGCGGGTGCAGGTGACCTGCACCTCGGGCAGGATGTGGGTCGAGAAGATGACCGTCTTCTGGCGGCCGAACTCCTTGATGACGTTCCGGATCTCGATGATCTGGTTGGGGTCGAGGCCGCTCGTGGGCTCGTCGAGGATGAGCACCTCGGGCTGATGGAGGATGGCCTGGGCGAGGCCCACGCGCTGGCGATAGCCCTTGGACAGCTCGCCGATGAGGTTGCCCATGCGGTGGGCGATGGCGCACTGCTCGGCCACCTGGCGGATGCGGGCCCGCAGCGTCCCCGTGGGGAGCTGCCGCATGTGCCCGACCCATTCGAGGTATTCGTAGACCGTCATCCCCTTGTAGAGGGGCGTGTCTTCGGGGAGGTAGCCGATCTTCTTGCGCGCCTCGAGGGACTGCTCGTAGACGTCGAAGCCGCACACCTCGGCGCGCCCGCCCGAGGGGGCGAGGTAGGAGGTGAGGATCTTCATGGTGGTGGTCTTGCCGGCGCCGTTGGGGCCGACGAAGCCCAGCACCTCGCCCGAACGGACCTCGAACGAGATCTGATCGACCGCCGGGGCCTTGGCTCCGGGATAGGATTTGCTCATCCGGTCAACACGGATCGTGACCCGGTCTTCAGACATGGGTGACATGGCCTTTCTCTCTTTGAAGGGGAAAACCTGGCCGTAGAACCCGCCAGTTGGCGCCATTATTCCCGCGTAGCGCGCATCCGTTTAATCCTCACCAGAGCACCTGTCAAGTGCCCAGGATGCATGGTTTTTTGACGTGCCGGGGGTGGCGAGGCCCGGGTCGGAGCGTGCAGGCGGAGGCGCGGATCGCCCGGGCGCCCTGACGCCCTGGAGAAGGACCGGCGCGGAACCGGACTCCGCGCACCGGGCCGCGCGGCCGCGCCATGCGACGGACGGCGTCTTGCGACCCCCGGGCATCGACCCATAACGAGCACGAGGCCCTGTGGCTGATGCGGGAGGATTGTGCTCGGGGCCGCAGGGCGCACACGGGGAGCGACTGGAGGAGAGAGGCGTGCGGCGAACCGCGACGAGCATCCGAATCCTGACCACGCTGGCGGCCGGGCTCTGCGCGTGCAAGAAGCCCCCTCCGCCCGCCCCGCCGCCCCCCACCGTGCGGGCCGTCGAGCTCACCACCCACAGCATCGAGCGCACCCACGAGTGGCTGGCCACCCTGGACGGCTCGACCAACGCCGAGATCCGGCCCCGCGTCGAGGGATACATCCAGTCCGTCGATTATCACGAGGGCTCCTTCGTCAAGGAAGGCACGCTGCTCTTCACCATCGACAAGCGCCCGCTCGAGGCCGCCGCGCTCAAGGCCCGGGGCGATTACGAGACCGCCGTCGCGCAGCTGAACAAGGCCCGGGCCGACGTGGCCCGCTACGCGCCCCTCCTCCCCCAGCACGCCATCAGTAGAGAGGAGTTCGAGAACGCCCGCGCCAGCGAACGCGTGGGCCTGGCCAACGTGCACGCGGCCCGGGGCACGCTCGAGAGCGTGCTCCTCAACCTCAACTGGGCCAGCGTCCGGTCGCCCATCGCCGGCATCGCCGGCATCGCCCAGACGCGCGTCGGCACGCTCGCCAACCCGAACCAGGTCCTGACCGTGGTCTCGACCGTGGATCCGATCCGCGCCTCGTTCGCCATCAGCGAGCGCGAATATCTCCGGTACGCCGAGCTCCTGAACCAGATCAACAACCCGCAGTCCCAGGCCCGGGGCTACCTCGAGCTCCTGCTCATCGACGGTCGCGTGCACCCCTACCGGGCCGGCAAGGTCATCGTCAACCGGCAGGTCGACCCGTCCACCGGCACGCTCACCTTACAGGCGCTGTTCCCCAACCCCGGCAACATCCTGCGGCCCGGCCTGTTCTCCAAGGTGCGGAGCCACGAGGGGCAAGAGGCCGACGCCGTGCTCGTGCCCGAACGCGCGGTCCAGGAGCTCCAGGGGAGCTACCGCGTCTCCGTGGTCGGTCCCGATCAGCGCGTGCAGGTGCGGCCGGTCCAGCTCGGCCCGCTCCTCGGTCACAGCTACGTCGTCGAGTCGGGCCTCCGGGCCGGTGAGCGGGTGATCGTCGAGGGCCTCGAGAACGTGCAGCCGGGCGCCAAGGTGAACGTCCAGCTCCTGCCCGCCCCGCAAGCGTCCGCCGCGGCCGACCCGGGCACGGCCGCGACCACCGACCCGCCCGAGCCCGTCGCAGGCCCCGCGGGGCCCGAGAGCCGGCGGCAGGGAAGGACCGCCCCAGGAGCCAGGAAGGCGAGGTAGCCATGGCCGAGTTCTTCGTGCGGCGCCCGATCGTCGCCATGGTCATCTCCATCATCTTCATCATCGCCGGCGGGGTGATGATGCGGACCCTGCCCATCGCGCAGCTCCCGGACATCGTCCCGCCCCAGATCCTCGTCTCCACCTTCTTCACCGGCGCCGACGCGGTGACCATCGAGCAATCGGTCGCCACCCCCATCGAGCAGCAGATGAACGGCGTCGATCGCATGCTCTACATGCAATCGACCAACGCCAACGACGGGACCATGGCCCTCCGGGTCTCGTTCGAGGTCGGCACCAACAGCGACACCGCCAACGTCCTCGTACAGAACCGCGTCTCGCAGGCCTTGCCGCGGCTGCCCGCCGCCGTGCGCGACTACGGCGTCAGCGTGAGGAAGGTCTTCGCCTCCCCGCTGCTCGTGCTCGCCGTGTACTCCCCGGGCGGCAGCTACGACACCCGCTTCCTCGGCAACTACGCGATCATCAACCTCAACGATCAACTCTTGCGCGTGCCCGGCGTGGGCGACGTCCGGGTCTTCGGTGCGTCCGACTACTCCATGCGCATCTGGGTCAACCCCGAGCTCCTCGCCTCGCTCGGCCTCACCGTGAGCGACGTCCAGCGCGCGGTGCAGCGGCAGAGCGCCGTCAACCCGGCGGGCCAGGTCGGCGGCGAGCCCGTGCCCAAGGGGCAGGAGTTCACCTACGCCATCCGCACCAAGGGGCGCCTCGTCACCGCCGAGGAGTTCGGCGAGGTCATCCTACGCGCCAACCCGGACGGCTCCTTCCTCCGGCTCAAGAACGTCGCCCGGATCGAGCTCGGCACCGAGAACTACAACCAGCTCGGCCGCTTCCAGGGCAAGCCCGCGGCCGTCATCGGCGTCTATCAACAGCCCGGCTCGAACGCCCTCGACGTCGCCGCCGGCGTGCGGCAGACCATGGCGCTCGCCCAGGGCCGCTTCCCCGCCGACATGGCCTACGCCGTCTCGCTCGACAGCACCGCCCCGGTGGTGGAGGGCATCCGCGAGATCGTCATCACCCTCCTCGAGGCGCTCGCGCTCGTCATCCTGGTCGTCTTCGTGTTCCTGCAGAGCTGGCGCGCCACCCTCATCCCGCTCCTCACCGTGCCCGTGTCGCTCATCGGCGCGTTCATCCTGTTCCCGGTCTTCGGCTTCTCGATCAACGTCCTGTCGCTCTTCGGCCTCGTCCTCGCCACCGGCCTCGTCGTGGACGACGCCATCGTCGTGGTCGAGGCCGTCCAGCACCACATCGAAGAAGGCCTGTCGCCCAGGGAGGCCACCCTCACCGCCATGCGCGAGGTCTCGGCGCCGGTCATCGCCATCGCGCTCGTGCTCTCCTCGGTGTTCATCCCCGTGGCCTTCGTGCCCGGCATCAAGGGGCGGCTGTTCCAGCAGTTCGCCCTCACCATCGCCATCTCGATCATCATCTCGGCCTTCAACGCGCTCAGCCTGAGCCCCGCGCTCTCGGCCCTCATCCTCAAGCCCGCCGGCCAGAAGAAGCGCCGCGGCCCCCTCACCTGGTTCTTCGCCCGCTTCAACCGCGCCTTTGGCTGGACCATGGAGCGCTACGTCGGGTGGACCGCCGTCCTCCTCCGCAAGACCCTCGTGGTCCTGGCCGTGCTCGTCGCCTTCATCGGCGGCGCCTACCTCTTCGACAAGAAGCTCCCGACCAGCTTCTTTCCCGAGGAGGATCAGGGGTACCTCTACGGCCAGCTGCAGCTGCCCGAGGCCGCGTCCCTGCAGCGCACCGAGGCGGCCATGAAAGAGGTCGAGAAGCTCCTCGCCCGCACCGAGGGCATCGCCGCGTACACCACGCCGGTCGGCTTCAGCATCCTCACCCAGACCTCGGCCACCAACACCGGCCTCATGTTCATCAGCCTCAAGCCGTGGTCCGAGCGCAGGTCCAAGACCCTGACCGCCTTCGCCATCGCCGACCGGCTCAACCAGGAGCTCGCCCGCCTGCCCGAAGGCCGCGCCTTCACCTTCCTCCCGCCCGCCATCCGCGGCATCGGCACGGCCGGCGGCTTCGACGTCATGCTCGAGGACCGCACCGGCCTGCCGCTCGAAGAGTTCGCGCGGCACATCGACCGCTTCGTGGCCGCCGCGCGCAAGCGCCCCGAGCTCACGCGCCTCAACAACTCGTTCCACCCCGCCTTTCCCCAGCTGTTCGCCAGCGTGGACGAGAACAAGGCGCTCAAGCAGGGCGTGGATCTCGGCGACCTCTACGGCACGCTCAGCACCTTCATGGGCGGCGCGTACGTGAACGACTTCAACCGCTTCGGCCGCCAGTGGCGCGTGTACCTGCAGTCCGAGGGGACCTTCCGCACCCGCGCCGAGAACGTCGCCCGCTTCTACGTGCGCAACAACCAGGGGACGATGGTGCCGCTCTCGACGCTGGTCACCATCCGACCGGTCGGTGGACCGGACTACACCACGCGCTTCAACCTCTACCGCTCGGCCGAGATCACCGGCTCGCCGGCGGCCGGCTACAGCTCGGGGCAGGCCATGGCGGCGCTCGAAGAGGTCGCCCGCCAGACGCTGCCCCGAGAGATGGCCATCGACTGGGCCGGCATGTCGTACCAGGAGCGAAGGGCGGGCGGCGTGGCCGGCGTGCTCGTGCTCTCGATCCTGCTCGTGTTCCTCATCCTCGCGGCGCTGTACGAGAGCTGGTCCCTGCCGTTCAGCGTCCTCCTGTCGACGCCGGTCGCCATCTTCGGCGCGCTCCTCGGCCTCCTGCTCCGCCGCATGGCGTTCGACGTGTACGCCCAGATCGGCCTCATCATGCTGGTGGGCCTCGCGGCCAAGAACGCGATCCTGATCGTGGAGTTCGCCCGCGACCAGCTCGAGAAGGGGGCGAGCAAGAGCGTGGAGGAGGCCGCGCTGGCCGGCGCGCGGCTCAGGCTGCGGCCGATCCTGATGACCTCGTTCGCGTTCATCCTGGGCATGCTCCCGCTCTGGATGGCGACCGGCGCCGGGGCCATGGCCCGCCGCGTGCTCGGCAGCGCGGTCATCATGGGCCTGCTCGTGGCCACGCTGTTCGGCGTCTTCCTCGTGCCCGTGCTGTTCGTCGGGGTGGAGCGGATCGTCCGGTACAAGTGGCGCTGGAGGCGCCGCCCCGCGCCCGCCCCGCAAGGCCCGGCGCCCCACGGCACGGCGGAGCCCGCATGAGCGCGCGTCATCGCGTCGTCCTCAGCCTTGTCCTCGGGATCGCGCTCGGCGGTTGCCTCGTCGGTCCCGACTATCGCCGCCCCAAGACGCCCGAGCCGGACACGTTCCGGGGGCAGGCGCCCGGCGGCCCGGACTCGTTCGCCGACCTCCCGTGGTGGGAGGTCTTCCAGGACGAGCACCTCCTCGCGCTCCTGCGCGAGGCGCTCGACCATAGCTACAGCCTGCAGAACGCGGCCGCGCGCGTCGAGCAGGCGCGGGAGGCCGCGGGCGTCGCCGCCGACACCCTCCTGCCCACCATCAGCGTGCACGCGAGCCCGTCCTACCAGCAGGTGTTCACGCCCCCGCGGCTGGCCCCGCGCAATCAGCGCTACCCCCTCTACACCCTGGGGGGCGGGCTGTCGTGGGAGGTCGACGTCTGGGGCCGGCTGCGGCGGCTCCGCGAGGCCGCGCTCGCCGAGTACCTCGGCACCGAGGAGGCGCGGCGCGGCGTCATCGTGTCGCTCGTCGGCGAGGTGGCGCAGAACTACTTCCAGCTGCTCACGCTCGACGAGCAGCTGGCGATCGCGCAGCGCACGGTGGCGGCGCGGCGCGACACGCTCCGCCTGTTCCAGGAGCGGGAGCAGGGAGGGGTCGGCGATCGGCTCCAGACCGCCTCGGAAGAGGCCAACCTCGCCGGCGCGGCCGCCACCATCCCCAACCTCGAGCAGCAGATCGCCGCGCGCGAGAACCTCATCT
The DNA here is from genome assembly GCA_036263495.1 of Polyangia bacterium. Taxonomy (GTDB): domain Bacteria; phylum Myxococcota_A; class Polyangia; order Palsa-1104; family SHYY01; genus DATAGU01. Next base: position 31,120 of record DATAGU010000127.1, read on the forward strand.
CGATCCTGCTCGGGCGGCCGCCGGGGCCGATCCTGCGCTCGCGCGACATCTTTCATCGGCCATCGCCGCCCGAGCTGCCCGCGGGCCTGCCCGGGAGCCTCGTCGAACGCCGGCCGGATCTGCGCCAGGCCGAGGCCGGCCTGATCGCGGCCAACGCGCAGGTGGGCGCCGCGTTCGCCCAGTTCTTTCCGCAGTTCGTCTTCAACGCGAGCGGCGGCGTCGAGTCCGCCAGCCTGTCGACGACGTTCACCACGGCCGCCGCGACCTTCGGCGTCTCGCTGGTGGTGAACTGGCTCATCCCCCTGCTCAACGGCTACCAGATCAAACACCGCTACCGCGCCCAGCAGGCCAACTGGCGCGCGCTCGTCGCGGCCTATCGCCAGACGGTGCTGAACGCGCTGGCCGAGGTGTCGAACGCCCTCATCGCGGTGCAGAAGCTCCGGGAGCAGCGCACCCAGCTCGAGGCCGAGGTGCGGGCGCGGAACGAGAGCGTCGAGCTCGCGAAGGTGCGCTTCCGCAACGGCGTGGCCAGCTACCTCGAGGTCGTCCAGGCTGAGCAGAACCTCTTCCCCGCCGAGCTCCAGCTCGCCCAGACCATCGGCGCGCAGTTCGTGGCCATGACCCAGCTCTACCGCGCGCTCGGCGGCGGCTGGCAGCTCCCCCCGCCGCCCCCGGGCGAGGCCAAGGCCGCCCGGAAGTAAGCCTCCCGCCCGTGCTCCATGAAGCTGCGCAAGCTCGCGACTCGGATAGTTCAGGCTGAACAGGCCTTCGTGGTCGTCGCTCTCAATGAGATGATCCGCGCCGATGGCCTCTTCCAGCGGGGCACCGCGTTTCATCAGGGCGAGCATACGCCGCACGCGCCGCCCGACTTCAGAGTAGCGACCGTAGATGAGCGCGGGTACTTGCATGGAGGAACTCCTTCAGGGGACAGGTAGCAGGTTGCGTGGCCAGAACGCGAACCGCGATCCCTCGGACAGGATGGACCGCTCCATAAAAGAAGACATGCCCTTGGGGGCCGGGAGCACACCCGCGGTACCTAACGTAGAGGGGGAAAAACCCGCCCGCGAAAGCTCTTGCAGGGACATCATCGTGTAAGCTGGTGCTGTTGGCCCATCGTCGACCCACCGGTGAAATACCGATGGACAAGGCTTACTTTCTGTGAAGTTTCATGAATGAGCAGCGGCGGGATCCCCATGCGATCCGATCTCGAGGGCTGCGGTCGCCCCGATCCCTCGGACCGCGACTCGATCTCCTTCGAGAACAGCGGTACCGGCGTCATTTCCTCCGCGAGGATGGGCGGCAGACCGCCGTCGTGATGATCGTCGTGGGCGCCTCCTACCTCGCGGCCGCGGGCAACGACTTCCTGGTGCTCCACGGCTCTCGATTGGGCCTTTCCCTCACCGCTCGGGGTCTGCTCGCCGTCGTGCTCGGGATCGCGCTCGTCCTCCTGCGCCGCGCCCGCTGGCCGCGGCAGCAGGATCGAGCCTTCAACCTGGGGCTCCTCGCCGTGGCGATCCTCATGCCGGTGGTCCACCTCCTCAAGATCCCGTGCGGCAAGATCCAGGGCCCTCTCATCGCCAGCCTCACCTTCCTGAGCGCCCTCTACTTCGCGCAGCGCGGCCCGATCGTCCCCCGTGCGCTCGTGGGCGGCCTGATCTCGCTCGTGGGCCTGGCGCTCGTCTTCCTGGTCCACTCGGGCGCGGCCATCGACTCCACGATGCGCATGGCGAGCATCCCCGCGTTCGCCGCCCTGAACGTCATCGGCATCTTCTCCGCGCGCGCCTTCGAGGAACAGCGCCGCAAGCGCTTCGAGGCGGAGCAACGGGAGCGGCACGCGCGGCAGGCGCTGGCCCTCGAGAAGGAGCGCGCCGAGGCCCTGTCCCGCGCGCGGGCCGCGTTCCTCGCGGCCATGAGCCACGAGTTTCGGACCCCGATGAACGCCGTGATCGGCCTCTCGGACCTGCTCCTCGACGCGCCCCTCGCCAACGAGCATTGGCGGCATGTCCGTACGATCAACGACAGCGCCCGCGCGCTGCTCGGGTTGCTCAACGACATCCTCGATTTCGCCAAGATCGACGCGGAGAAGATGTCGCTCTCGCCGGTGCCGTTCGATGTTCGCCGGCTCCTGACCTCGGTCATCGACATGCTGTGCCCGCAGGCGAGCGCCCGCGACCTCGAACTCCTCCTCGACGTGTCGCCCACCGTGCCCGAACATCTCGTCGGCGACGACGCGCGCCTCCGGCAGGTCCTCGTGAACCTGGTGTCGAACGCCCTCAAGTTCACCGAGCGCGGCGCGGTCACGATCCGGCTCCTGGCGAGCGCGCTCGGCGACGGCGAGTACGAGATCACGTGTCGCGTGGAGGACACGGGGATCGGCATGGCGCAGGGCGTGATCGCGCGCCTGTTCCGTCCCTTCGAGCAGGCGGATGGGGGCATCGCCCGGCGCCACGGCGGCACGGGCCTCGGGCTCGCCATCAGCAGGCAGATCGTCCGGGCCATGGGCGGAGACATCCACGTGGACAGCGAGCCCGGCCGCGGCTCCGTGTTCTCGTTCGCCCTCCGGCTCGCGGCGGCGGCGGCCCCTCCTCCGGCCGCGGCCCCGGTGCTCTCCGAAGATCGACCGCCGCTCGCGATCCTCGTCGTAGACGACAACGCGATCAACCGGGACGTCGCGCGCGTCAGGCTCGGCCGACTCGGCTATCGGGTGGATCTCGCGAACGACGGGCCCGCCGCCATCGAGGCGGCCTCGAACAAGGCGTACGACGTGATCTTCATGGACTTGCGGATGCCCGGGATGAGCGGCATCGAGGCGACCGCGCGGATCGGCGAGCGGCTCGCAGGCCCACGCGCGCCGCACGTCATCGCCATGACCGCCAGCCTCTTCGAAGAGGATCGCGAGGCCTGCCGGCGCGCGGGGATGCGTGACTTCGTCGGCAAGCCGATCGACCTCGCGCAGATCGACGCCGTGCTCCGCCGCGTCGCCGAGGAGCGCGGCGCCTCGATCGCGAGCGAGGCGAGCGGCGCGACGGTCGTGAGGGAGCCGATCACGAAGCTCCGGGAGCGCTATGCGCTCGGCGAACCGCACTTCTTCACGAACCTCTGCCGGCTCTTCCTCGCCGAGCTGGAAAAGCGCCTGCCGCGGATGGCCGAGGCGCTCGGTCGGGGCGACGCGCAGGCCATCGAGGACGAGGCGCACCTCCTCAAGTCCACGAGCGCCGCGCTCGGAGCGAGCGACATGTCCGCGCTCTGCGGCCGTGTCGAAGGCGCCGCACGCGCAGGCCGCATCGAGGAGATCCAGACCGTCCTCGACGCGCTCGCGGAGGAGCGTCGTTCGGTGGAGCGCACCCTCCTGCAAGAGATCCAGAACGAGCCTCTACCTCACCCCGCGGAGGCATCATGACCCTCGAGCCGCGTTACGTCTTCCTCGTCGACGACGACCCCGTCATGTTGTTCCTTTGGGGCGGGATCCTGCGCTCGGCCGGCTATCAGGTAGAGGCCTTCGATCGGCCGGAGGCGCTGATGGAACGCCTCTCACCCGGGGATCGCGGGTGTGCGGTGGTCGACCTGCGGATGCCGGGGTTGAACGGGCTCGAGCTGCAGCGGGCGCTGCGGGCTCGCGGGGTCACGTTGTCCTTGATCTTCGTGAGTGGAAGCGCCGACGTGCAGGCGGTGGTCACGGCGCTGAAGGGGGGCGCGGTCGATTTCCTGTCCAAACCGGTCGACCCGAGGGAGCTCTGCGCCGTGGTGGAGCGGGCGCTGCAAGAGGACACGGAGCTCACCAAGGCGCGCGCCTGTCGCGAACACGCGCGAGCGCGCTGGGCCGAGCTATCGCCGCGCGAGCGCGAGGTCTGCCGCCTGCTCGCGAAGGGTTTGCTCGATAAACAGATCGCCGCGGCGCTGGGCACCGCGGCGACGACCGTGCAGGCGCAGCGCACGCGAGCCTTCCAGAAGCTTCGGATGGGCTCGGCGACGGAGCTGGTTCAGCTGCTGGCCCAGGCAGGGGAGGGGGATTGAGCGACAACGCAGAGGTGGCACCACGGCACAACCAACAACTGGTGGATCGGCTCGAACCAGCTTCACAACATCCCCACCGGATCGAAGACACTCGAGTCCGGGACCCTCGCGAACAAGGTCACGGTCGACGTCGTCGCGCCGAACCACGAATCCTTCCTGTTCACCGGACATGCCTGACGAAGGGCGCCCCGCCCTTACGCACACCTCGGCGGCGAATCGAACGTTACCCCCACCTCCGCCCCCGGGTCCCGCCGCGGCGACAGCCGCTTTCGTCGTCTTCTTCCTCATCCTTCGCTAGATTGTGACCGGGCCCGCCGCCCGCGGGCGTGACTCCACAGGAGCACGCCGGCCCCGGCGGCCGAAATCGGGAGGCAGACCCATTGCTCCATCGTCAGCCCCCCCATCAGCCCATGACCGGCCATGGGCTCGCGGAAGTAGCCCAGGCCGAAGGAGAACGCCCCGCACAGAAGCAGGAACAGCCCGGCGAGCACACCGTCGGGGAGATCGCGAAATCGGAGGCGGACGAGTACCAGCACCAGGAACAGCACCACCCCGTTCAGGAGGGCCTCGTAGAGCGCCCAGGCGTGGCGCGGCTGGAGGATGGCGAGGAGCTGCTCCATGATCGGCGGGTTCGCGCGGGCGACGTCCATGATCTCGGCGGCAGTGTGCGGCAGGGCGTCCGCGATCCCCATCGGATCGTGCGCAGTGCGAAAGGAGCCGAGGTGCACCTCCGTCGGGAAGAGCATCCCGAAACGGGACGTGGTGACGCGGCCGAACGCTTCCGGGGGCATGGCCAGGAAATCGGCGACACGGCCGAGGAAGATGCCCGGCGGTGCAATCAACGCCAGCGCGTCGGCCAGGTTCAGGAAGGAGATACGCCGGGTCCGGACATAGTACGCCGTGAAGATCGCGACGCCGGCGATACCGCCGGCGAACGAGGCGTCGGTGATGTCCGCCTTGAGCACCTCGGTCCAATCCCGGCTCACGATCTCCCACCCATAGAGCAGGACGCAGCCGAGTCGCCCGCCCGCGAGCACCCCGAACAGCGCCCCGAAGAGGACGAACCCCGAGACGCCCTCGGGCGGGAGCGCGACCCCCCCCCGCGCCGCCGTGCGGCGGAGCCACACGTACGCGATGACGAACGTGGCGAGATAGGCGAACCCATGCCACCGGAAGACGAACGCCTCCCGGACATGAAACAGAGCCGCAGAGAAATCATGGATGGGGTGGGAGGCCATGGCGCGCTTCCTCGAGGGTTCGGAGATGGAGAACGGATGGGCCGGCGGGACCAGAGAGAACGGGGCGATGGGACGACGCACGGATGCCGCACCATCGCCCGCCGGGGAGGCCATCGCCGAGCATCCTCATTCGATCAGTTGAAGCTGGCGGCGTCGATGAGCGTCGGTGCGTTGTTGACTATTTTCTTGAACTCTAGGATGTAGGCTCCGTTCGAGTCCTTCGATATCTTCTGATAGCGGAACCCCTCCAGCTTGCCGGCGTTGAGCAGAGCCGTCCAGTCGTTGCCGTTGATGCGGATGGTGGGGGCCGCGACGCAGCAGTTGTATGTCACGTCCTTCGTGATGATACCCGAGCTCCACGTGATCGTGGTGCAGGACTGCTCGTAGGCACCGATGGGAACGGTGTTGGCGCCCTGGGTGACGGTGTTGAAGCATGACGACTGGGCCGCGGAGCGGCGCGTGCCCTGGGCGAGGCAGAGGCCGACGACGAACAGGCCGGCGATGATCTTCTTGATGTTCTTGGTCATGGGGTCCTCCCTGGTCTTGGAATCGACGGAATGGATCGCGGCGTTTCGGACGAAGCCCGGCGACGCCTAGAGCTTGTAGCCCTTGGGCGGCTCCTTGCCCTTGGTCTCCTTCTTCTCCTTCTTCGGGTCCGGCTTCTCGCCGGCCTTGGGCGGCTCCTCGGTCGGCGGCTGGGGCTTGGACTCGGGCGGGTTGGCGAGGGCGGTGGTGCCGTAGCCGAACAGCAGGGCGATCAGGATACGTTTCATCGTTCTTTGCTCCCTTTGTTGTGTGGAGGCCGGTGAAATCCGTGCACGACGATGTGCACCGGAAGTTCGGACCGTGGCGGGCCCGGCGACAAGGACACCCTGCTCGATCGGCCGGGCGGTGGTAAGGCAGTAAAAAACTGATTGACAGATCACGTTGTGACGTGACCTGTGCCGACGTTCACGGCCTTCCGTGCGTGCAGAACGAGCGTCTCACCGACGCCCGGCTGCGTATCTCGCAGGCCGCGCCCTCATTGCCTTGGTGCAGGATGCGCAGCATCGAGAGTGACTCCTCTGGCTCAAGGCCGCCCACAGATAAGAGCAGGACCAGCACCCCAAGCCCCCTCCCCATCAGACTGGGTGTCCCCATCGGCATCCTCCACGTCCAGATGGGCCACGGTTCCCTGGCGCCATGGGCGCAGTCAACGCCACTGGCATAAGTCCCAGCAGACGAAGATGGTGAGGATACAGTCGGAAAGGGAAAGGAGACGACCGGCAGAGGAGGACAGCGATGAGGCCGTGCAGCTGGGGGGGGTAGCGGCACGACCTGACCGCTGCCCACCTCTGCCGGTCGTCAAAACATCATAGAGGGCCTGCGAACGTCTGATCGAAACATGTCTAACGTCTACATATACTCGATCGGGAGGGGTTCTGCAAGGCTCATCCCTTGGGACCGGTCTGTGGCGCCTCGCCAACATAATCGGCGGCACCCTGCACCCCATCCCCGCCCCTGACGCCGCGCAGGAGAGAAGGCCGCAGCCCCCGGCCCCACGCACTCCGCTTGGCGCCCTTCGGCGTACCGGCCTGGGCCCTGCCTGCTCGATCCTTCTTCTGCTGCGTCATCGGAGCCTCCTGTCCTGGCAAGTAGATAATGGAGTGACACCAACCCCAGGACGCTCATTCAAACAGGACGATGCCATCGAACCATGTGCCGTCGGGGTAGTACATCCCCCACATCGTCCTCAAATCTCGTAGCGCCTGGGCCGCGGGTACGCCCGCCTGTATGCGCGCGAGCAGCATACCAAAGAACTGGCGGTACTCGGACCCTGGAACCGGCCCCCTCACGGTGAACACCGCTCGCGCCCCGCGCTGGAGCAGGATCTCGGCCTGGTGTCTCGGCTCCTGCGGCGCCAGCGTCATCCCCTCGGCCGGGGTCAGGATCAGCGCCACGATCGGGGCACACGACAACTCGACCCGCTGCAGATCATCGATATCGAGCGTGTGCTTGTCCTTCCCTGGAGACAGGATCAGCGACGCGGCGCCGTCGGTCGTGAAGGCCTGCGCGGCGATCAGGATCTCCGTGGCCCGGGGCATCGCCTGCAGCACCGCCTCCGGCGTGGCAGCGTCACCTGACAGGATCGTCCGCACCGGATTCGACAGCAGTTCGCTGCTGCCGGTGGAGAACCGGGGCAGCCGCAGGTCCGAAGGCGGAATGGCATCCCGGACCTCCAGCTGATGGTCCTTGCATTGCGCGGGGCTCGTGGGCTCCGGGTGCCGCGTACGGGTGGCCCAGCGATAGATCCCGGGGAGGAGTTCGGGCCGGCCGCGGAGCATGGGCGAGGACAGCACGTCGATCCGGTCGCAGCTCGCGAGCGCCATCTTGAAGTCGGACGGAACCAGCTCCTTCAGATCGATATTGGGGCTCGTGCGATGGTCTTCGTAACGGAGGTGCGAGACCCCGCGGCCATCGCGCAGGGCCACGAGCGAACGCTCGCCAAAGGCCACGACCCCGAGCACACACTGAGCCGGCAGGGAGATCCCGGCCTCCTCCGCGAGCGGCAGGAGAGCGCCGGTCGCGTCGCCGGCGTTGCCGGCAGCGAGGCTGAGCTCCTCAGAGGCGCGGGTGCGTGCCTCCAGCGCCGTGGCGTCGAGTGAGGGCATCTCATCCGTGAGGGCAATGGCCTTCTGCAAGTGCCGGCGCCCCTCCTGCGGATCGTGCTTCAGGAGGAAGAGTCCCTCGACATGCTCGACGGCCGCCTGCTTGCTCGGGCTCAAGAGTCTCTGACGAAGCGCGGCGATCTCCTCCCGCAGCTGGGTCGGCGCTTCCACCGGTATGCCCATGCGGTCGAGATCGGCCCGCACGTAGACCGATGTCAGGGTCCGCGGTTCTCCGCACAGCGGCGCCGCCTCGATCTCGCGGCGGGCGTCCTCGAAACGCAAGTCGAGCAGGTGCATCAGGGCTCGGTTTTCATGTACGAAGCGCTGGCGCTGGCAGTGCTCCGGCTCCCGCTTGCCAGTCTCTTCGAGATAGGCCACGGCGAGCGGCCGGGCGTTGCGGAGCTGAGCGATCTGGAAGAGTTCGCCGAGGAGGTTGGTCTCGGCCGCCCCATCGCCCACCTTGCGTGCCAGCGCGAGACCGGCCTTGACCTCGGCCTCCGCCGCGGCGAGCGAGAGCCGCGCGATGTAGAGACGCACCAGGGAGAACGCGGCCCTGAGGTAGCGAAACGCAAACTGCTCTCGCTCGCTCGCCGCGAGGAGCGCACGCAACCGCGCCTCGGCCTTGGAGTACTCGCCCCGCGCCATCTCGGCGTTGGCCTGCTCGTTCTCGGCGATGAGGAGGAACCACGGGTCGCCGCTCCTCTTGGCGAGCTCCTGATATTCCGCCAGGTGATCACGCACCCGACCCGTGAGGATCAGGGCCCCGAGCAAGAGATCCTCGGTACCCGCCGCGCGCAGCCGGGCCAGGTACGCCTCCTCGCCCGCGGCACCGAGGGCGTTGTCATCCGCCGCGAGCCGCCCATAGGTCTCCGCGAGCGACGCCCGGCGTTCAAACGGCGCCTGCGCGATCCGTCTCACGTAGCTCACGAGCACGTGCCCGCCGTCGTGGCGATCCAGCGCCTCGGCCAGCGGTTCGAGCCGCCGCACCCGCTCGGCGCTCGTCGCCGCCCGCACCGCATCATAGAAGTACAGCCGCAGGTAGCCGGGCATCGTCCGCACCAGATCGAGCGGGATCGCGCCCCCGGCCACCATCGCCCGCCCCCGGGCGATCACGTCCTCATAGGCCCGGCGTCTCTCCCCATCGGCACGCAGGAGCGCCACCTTGCGCTCGCTCGCCTCGCCGCTCCAGCCCGGGATCCCGCGCCCTTCGATGCGCTCGAACGACGCCGCCGCCATGGCCGTGGCCCCGAGCGCCTGGAACGCGAGCGCCCGGTTCCACTCGGCCGCCTGGTGCGCCGGACGCGCCGCGAGCACGTCCGCGAGGAGCCACAGGGCCTCCTCCGGCTTGCCGAGGAGGAGCAGGAGCGCCGCACGATCGCTGTCCACGTCCGGGTTCGGCGAGGGCGTCACCGCCAGCTTCACGATCCCGCGCTCCTCCGCCCGCGGGGCGAGCTCATCGAGACAGGCTTGCGCGTGTTCGAGCGTCCCCGGGCTGCCATCGGCCACCCAGGCGCTGCACAGGGCATGGAGATCGCCCGCCTTCTGAAGGTCCTCGAGCGCATCCAGGTCGAGGCGCAGCCGGGCCGGCGAGGCCTGACCGGTATCGTCGATGGGATAGCTGCGGTATTCGGAGAGCAGACGATGGGTGAACTGCACCGGGCCCGGGCGCACCGGGCCCTGCACCGAGGCCAAGATCTTCTGCGCGAGCATCTCGGGCCGCCGGCGCATGTGTGCGACGCCCCCCACGATGCCCGCGGCCACCACCACGGCGAGGGCCGCCGCCATCTCGCGATGCCAGCGCCGCCCGCCCCCCGACTGCGGCGGCTTCTCCTGTGCCCCTGGATTCGGGCGGCTCGCGCGGTGCACCACGAGCGCCGCCGGGGCCTGGGCGCTCAGCACGAAACCCGCCCGCAACCCCGGGAGCTCCTCCTTGCGAGCCGTCGCGAGCGCGCGCCGGAGCCCCTCGAGCTGGGCATCCTTTGGACGCCACAGGAGCGCCTGCTCCACCTCGCGGACCGCGTCTCCGCGGCGACCCGC
>DATAGU010000128.1:0-3779 GCA_036263495.1 Polyangia bacterium
CCTCCCTGCGAGAGGGAACCTACGGTCCCCTCTCGCGCTCTCCCTCCCTCGGATAGATGTTGTCTACAGCGCCTGGGTCCTCGCCGCCCTGTGCTGGCAAAGGGACGGCAGTGCGCGGCGATGGCGGCTGCGGAGGGCGCTCACGCTGGTGGGGCGCTGGGGTCTACAGCGCCTGGGTCCTCGCCGCCCTGCACCGGCCAAGGGACGGCAGTGCGCGGCGTGGGCGGCTGCGGAGGGCGCTCACGCTGATGATTCGTTGACGTCGATGGGGACGTTGGACGTAATCACTGCATGAGGTTCGTTCTGGGCGTGGTTGGGTTGCTGGCGGCTTGTGGGTCGTCATCGGCACCCAGTGGCTGGGCGGGTGTGTACGACGTCACGTTCAGCGCAGAGGCTACGTACTCTCTGCCCAAGGGGACAGCGCCCGGTGCTTTGAGCGACTTCGGTGTGATGACGATCACCGATGAGGACGAGGGGACGATCCGCATGGCCTTCGCCATTCGCGACCTGCCCCGCGTGGAGCAGGTCCTGTTTCGTTTGAATGGCGATCTGCGATCGGGCACGGCTTCGGGCACTTATTGTTTCGTCGCCCAGCAGATGGACGGCAGCACGCGCACGACATGCTGCGAGCAGTGCACGGCCACCCTCGACGGCCAGACGCTCACGCAACGCCAGGTCGGCCGCTTCCATACAGTGGCGGCCGATGACACGAGCTACGCCGGTACCTATGTCGGAGGCTGGACGGGCTCGCGCCGCTGATAGGCGAGGTACGGAGACGCCCTGCACTGTGCCTGGCGCCCCCTGCGCGAGAGCCAGCACCCCCTGCGCGAGGCCCGGCACCCCCCGCGCAAGAACCGGCACCCCCTGCGCGAGGCCCAGCACCCCCTGCACGAGGCATGGGCAGGCCTGCTCAGTGCCTGTCTGAGGGCATACGGAACTGACGGCATTGGGCAGCTCCCCGCAGTAGGGCCACCCACTTGCGAGGAGCTGCCCTTCTCCTACTGCGCCAGATGTCTTTGCCGCCGAAGCGAGGGTCTGTGGGGTCCCCCCGCTGGCGAGTTTCGCAGGACCGGCCTTCCTTCAGTACTTCCAACAAGAAGAAGGCCGGTCCGAGGACTGGTTGAGCCAGCGGGGGGACCCCACAGACCTTCGCGTGACGCCCCCTCCGACGACGCAGCGGCCCCCATCTGACTACTTGCCCTTGATAGTCAGTCGATGCCCCGCGCTGTACGCCACGAACTCCGGCGCGTACATCGACTGCACCGTCGCCGGTCCCACCCTGAACGTGCCCGCCAGGTTGGCGCGCAGCCGGTACTTGAACGTGTACTCTCCCGCCGGCAGCTGCTCGAAGAAGAAGTTCGCCCCGCTGTCCCGCACCTCCTCATACCAGGCGATACCGAGATCCCAGTGGTAGCGCGAGACCGTGCTCTCCGGCTCGAACCCCGCCGCCCTGGGATCGCGCAAATGCACATACTCCGCCGCATGTTGACTCCTCAGCGACAGCTGCACCTCGATCTGATCCCCCGGCGCGATCACCGCCCCCTCGGCGAGCGGCATCAGGATCCACTCCTTGCCCTGGAGCTCCCGGCGGAAATACCGCCGCGACACCTGGAACAGATCGCCATGCCCCTCCGTCGGCAGCTGGTCCGTCGAGAAGTGCCAGGTCGCCGACGCGAACGCCACCCCCCGCGTCGCCTTGTCCACCACGATCGACGACATCTTCTCCGGCACGATCTGCGCCCCCGCCACCACCACCTGCGCCTTGCCCACATACTTGTCCGGCTGAAACACGAACGTGCTCTTGAGATCCCCCAGCTGCACGTTCACCTCCTCGCGGATCCCGAGCGTCCCCTCACGCTTGAGATACCGCGCCAGCGAGTACAGCACCTCGGCCGTCGCCCGCGTCGACTTCCAGTGATTGAGCTTCTTGTTGAGGAACAGCCACAGCACGAGCCCGTCCTTCCTTGGATCCTCGGGCGATAGCTCCATGAGCGTGCGGAGCGCCATCGCGTGGCTCTCGATCGTGTCGTTGTACCAGAGCCACGCGCGGTCCTCGGGCACCCAGAACGTGCCCTGATCCGGCAGCGTCTTCGCCGAGTCCATCACGCTCGCGAACACCTTGCGCCCCTCCTCGGCCCGCCCCATGCGCAGCAGCGTCAGCGACAACAGCGCCTTCAAATACGGCGAGTGCTCCTTCCAGTGCTTGAACGAGTAGTCGAGGATCCGCCCCCGCTCGTCCTTCGACAGCGCATCCCCCATCCACGACGGATCCGGATACGCCGACGCCACGTAGTTGAGGAAGGTGAGCCACTGCCAGCTCACCTCGTCCTTGTCCATGCGCGCCGCGTAGTCCTCGCGGAAGTGCCGCGCCAGGTACTGCCAGCCGCGCTGCACCATCTCCCGGTCGAGCGGCACCCCGAACTCCGCCGCCTTCGCGAACCCGTACATGAGATACACCGTCATGTACGGCGACGGCGGCCCCCCCGGGAACCAGGGGAACCCCCCGATCGACGTCTGCATCTCGCGCAGCTTCGCGAGCGCCAGGTCCCGCTGCGCCACCGCCACGTGCGGATCCAGCACCTTGAGGAGCGCCAGATCCGTCTTCCGTCCCCCTTGCGCCTCCTCGAGCCACGGCGTCTCCTCGAGCGCCATCTTGCGGTTCGGGTCGGGCGCGTCGAACGTCTCGAACTGCGTCGGCCGCTTCGCCATCTCCTCCGCCATCTTCGCCACCGCCGGATAGCCCTTCATCAGGCTCGCCACGATGCCCGTCGACACGAACCGGTTGAGCGTCTGCTCCGTGCACTCGTACGGAAACTCCACGAGGTACGGCAGCGCCTTCAGCATCGTGTAGAAGAGCTGCGCGTCCACCGTCACCACCAGCTGCTCGTCCTCCCGCGTCGGATCATCCTTCTTCGCCAGATCCGGCAGCTCGATCGTGCGCCGCTCCGCGTCCCGCAGCGTCACGAACTTCGACTGCGCGAGGTGCACGCGCCCCGGCAGGATCGGCAGCGGCCGCAGCTCCCCATCGCTCTCCGCCCCCGCCTGCCCGACCACGCGGAACGCCACCAGCCCCACCTTGCGCGGCGCCGTCAGCGGGAACGTGAGCGTGGCCCCGGCGCTCGGCGCCACCGTGAACGGCATCGCGCCCTCCTTCACCCCGAAGCTCGCGAGCAGGCTCGGCCCCTTCTTGGGGTCCTCCGCCGGATCGAAGATCTCCAGCGTGAGCCGCCCCTTGAACTCGTGCTCCGAGGCGTTGTTCACCACCACCTTGAGCTCCGCCTGATCCCCCTCGCGCAGAAAGCGCGGCAGATACGGCCGCACCAGGAGGTCCTTCACGCTCCTCGCCTCGGCCTCGAGCGAGCCGCCGCGCAGGTCGCGCGTCACCGCGTGCACCCACACCCGCCACGACGTCACCGAATCGGGCACGGTGAACTCGATCACCGCCTGCCCCTCCCGGTCCGTGAGGAGCTGCGGCTTCCAGAAAGCTGTCTCCGCGAAGTTGCTGCGCACCTCCGGGGGCGACTTCTCCGGCCCGCGCCCCGCCCTTCGCAAGCTCTCCGCGGTCGCATCGAGCGCCGCCTGGGGCTTGGCGATGGCCGCCGTGTTGGCCATCTCCCCCTCCTCTCCCTTGGCCAGCGACCCCTTTGGTGGCGGTGGCGGCGGCGCCGGTGGCGGCGGCGCGCCCGGCGCCATCATCGCGCGCCGGACCACCCCCCCACGCCCGAACCCACCGCCCCCCAGCCCACCGATGCCGTAGCCCGACGGAAAATTCAGTTGGT